>NZ_JBNGOP010000008.1:0-166246 GCF_050589625.1 Maribacter sp. 2-571
ACAATATTTTTGCTGCTTTAATAGCATACAGCTTCAAGGATAAAAAACCCTCCCTGAAAAATAACTTCGTGGATACCAAACAACTGTATTTGAACATATAGTTATATCGAACTCACGTTAAATATTTTATAAATAAATTCTTCTCAAAAAACTAATTACTTAATATTGCGTAATACAAATCCTATAATTATAAAAAATGAAAAAAGACAAAAAAATTAGTTTATCGTTGAAAAAAAATGTTATTTCCAAGTTTGATAAATATCATGAAGTAAGGGGTGGACGTAATGTAGCACATGAGCCCTCGGATTGGTGCGCACCCTCTCAATGGTGTGCCCCCAAACAATCTACAACACCTGGTTGTGAGGAATAATTAATGTTGAAAATGAAAAAGTTGCCTATTTCAGAGTTTAGGCTTCCAAATAACATTATAATATTTAGGTGATTGGATTCAGCTAACAAAATTATAGTCTTTGAAAGCACTTAATTCGAAATCATCGAATTACAATCATGGACTACAAAAAAGTGAAAGGAATTAGATGGCTTGGCTTGATTTTGAAGGCTTCCTTTAAGAAGGGAGCCTTCACTTGTGATGGGGAGGTACGTGACCATTTCTCTAAATATCACGTCTTTGTCCAAAAGAAGGTACACAAAAGGTTATTTTGTTTTGACTTATATTTCACAACACAATTCTCAATAACCCGTGCTTTCGATTAAAAAAAGTTTGAAAAGCTTCAATATGAAAAATTAAGAAAGTAGGGTTGTCGTTAAACAAAAAAATTATTTCACAATCAGATAAATGCAAGATTTAGGGGGGCACGAACTTCAGGCAATTGTGGTTCACCTAATTACACGTGGTGGACACCAGATTCTAACAAACCCGATTGTAAACAGTAATCAAGGTTGAAAATCATAAATTTAGATGAATTAACTTGAACATAGAGTTGTCTGTCCATTATATTTTACATATTAGTGTAATTTTAAAAAGGGGTAAGACATTAGGTTTTACATGTTACTCCCAATCTTTTTGTGAAGGTTGGGAATTCTTATTAGTTGTAATCTGTTTGCACCTATCAATCTAGATGGTGCAAACATTTTTTAGACTACCGGAATAATAGATAGTCAACAACTTCACTTGATGTTTATCTCAGATGGAATTGTTGAAAATAAATATCCGGAGTTGCTGCATTTATAAGGACACTAAGTAAAGGCCAAGTTAAATACCTTAACAATATGGATAAGACAAAGAGGAACTACAGCAGGGAGTTCAGGTTTAAAGTAGTTTTGAGGTGTTGAGTGAGCGTTTTAAGTCCAGGAGCTTGGGAGGAATTAGGCCTCATCTGACACAGATAACCAACTTGAAAAGTCAATTTCTGTGCGATAATCGACTTTTGCAGCCGTAACATGGTAGGTTGGTCGCTATCTAATGTGATGACATTGCAGTGATGCAAAAAAACCATGGAGATGGCCATCGAGAAGAATGGCGCATCCGAGATACAGAAAACCGACCATGGTAGTCGATTTACCTCAATCGAATTTACCGACTAACTAACCAAGTAGCGATATATTTGACTTACAGTGGACGGACGTAGTAGGGCTCTGGTCAACGTATTTGTCGAAAAGCTCCGGCGTAGCTTAAAATACGAGTAGGTATACCTGTTTCTTGCAGATGACGGGCTACAATGTTACTTTGGCCTCGGGGAATATTCCGAATATTATGACAATGGGCAGAGGCACCAAAGTTTGGACGACGAGACCCCGCGGGCAGTTAGTGGACAAAGCAAAAGAAAGCGACGTTATTGCACGAAAGGAAAATATAAGGTTTTCAACAAAACTAGCGATTTGCCAGTCTACCCAGCACCCCTCTTTTAAATTCATGATTAGACTTATTTTTTAGAAGTCTTGCCCTAGGGATAGGTGAAATTATAAGGAATGAATAGTTGCAGAAAACTTAACGGTTGTTTTAACATCGTATTAGGTTTTGACGAGTATGGGAATCTTACAGGAATGTTTTAGTTTTGATTTGAAGCCTAGTAATTGTTAGAATTGCGAATTTTTTAAACCATTGTTATTTGAATTATGAGACAAATATTTACTCTTAGCTATCTTTTTTAGGATAATTTGATGATTAAAGCTCACTTGTTCTTCTAAATAGCGACCTATATTTAACCATGCCTTTTAAGCAATTTCCTTTTTACAGACAGCTGGACCAAATGGACTGTGGTCCCACCTGCCTTCGTATGGTGGCCAAATATCATGGAAAGGCATATTCTCTCGATTTTCTTAGAAAGAAGGCCAATATTACACGGGAAGGGGTTTCCATGGGCGGTATCGCGGAGGCGGCCGAAGAAATAGGCTTTCATACCCTTGCGGTCAGTCTGGATTTTGAGACACTGGACGAAGAGGTTCCGTTACCGTGTATCGCCCATTGGCGGCAGCGGCATTTTGTGGTAGTGTATGAGATAAAAAAGGATACCGTATACGTGGCCGATCCCGCGCATGGGCTGGTAAAGTATAAAAAGGCCGATTTTCTGGAAGGCTGGCTGGGCAAAAATGCCGGGGAACGGACCGAAGGCTATTTACTGCTTTTGGAGACCACGCCGCGTTTTTTTGAAAATGATATTGAGGAAAAATCCGAATATGGCTTTAAGTTTTTGTTCTGGTACTTCAAGCCTTATAAAAAGTATATCGGGCAGCTGTTTTTGGGATTATTGGTAGGTAGCTTGTTGCAGCTTATTTTTCCTTTTTTAACGCAAGCTGTGGTCGATTATGGTATCAATTACCAAAACCTGCATTTTATCTATCTGATATTGGCGGCCCAGCTGATGCTGTTTATATCGCAGACCTCGGTCGATTTGATCCGGGGATGGATTTTGCTCCATATGACCAGTAGGATCAATATCAACCTGATTTCCGATTTTTTATTGAAACTAATGCGATTGCCCATTGCGTTTTTCGACTCCAAAAACACCGGTGACATCATACAGCGGATATATGATCATGACCGCATCCAGGATTTTCTGTCCAGTACAACGCTGAACACCTTGTTTTCAGCATTCAATATCGTCATTTTTGGGTTCGTTTTGGCCTATTACGATTGGACGATTTTTGCCATTTTCTTTCTAGGGTCGTTCATTTATATTGGATGGACCTTACTTTTTTTAAAGAAAAGGGAAGAGTTGGACTATAAGCGTTTCGATCAGGCGGCCGATAATCAAAGTAGTATCTATCAATTGATTTCCGGAATGCAGGAGATAAAGCTCAACGGTTCGGAACGACGAAGACGGTGGGAATGGGAGGCCATCCAGGTCAAACTTTTTAAGGTTTCCATCAAGAGCTTGGCATTGTCCCAAACCCAAAATACCGGAGGCCGTTTTTTTAATGAGCTCAAGAATATTCTCATCACTTTCGTAGCGGCGAAATCCGTGATCGACGGTAGTCTTACCTTGGGTATGATGCTTTCCGTACAATACATTATCGGTCAATTGAACCTACCCATCAATAATTTTATCACCTTCATCCAAACCGGACAGGATGCGAAAATTAGTTTGGAGCGCCTGGCCGAGATACATTCCAAGGAAGATGAGGAAGTTTCGGACGACACCCTGCTAAAGGAACTGCCGGAAAAGAAGGGAATAGCCGTTAAGAACCTAGGCTTTAGATATGGGGGAAGTGCATCGCCAATGGTGCTGGATGGCCTGAATTTTGAAATACCTGAAGGAAAGGTGACCGCCATTGTTGGTGCCAGTGGTAGTGGCAAAACCACCTTGATAAAGTTATTGTTGCGATTTTATGAACCGACAGCGGGCGAAATTACGGTGGGTAGTTCCAAGTTACAGTCGTTGGGAGTGTCCTTCTGGAGAAAAAACTGTGGAAGTGTCATGCAGGACGGCTTTCTGTTTAGCGACACCATCGCCAGAAACATTACCGAGTCGGATTCAGAGGGTGTTTTAGATAAAAAGCGACTGTTGCACGCTGTTGACGTTGCCAATATTGAAGATTTTATTACCCAATTGCCTACCGGTTTCAATTCAAAAGTGGGTAGCAGCGGTACCAATGTAAGTGGTGGGCAAAAGCAGCGGATATTGATTGCAAGGGCAGTGTATAAAAACCCGAATTATATTTTTTTGGACGAGGCGACCAGTGCACTCGATGCAAACAATGAAAAAGTGATCATGAACAAATTGGATGAGTTCTATAAAGGTAAAACCGTGGTTGTTGTTGCCCATCGGTTGAGTACCGTTAAAAATGCCGATCAAATTATTGTTTTGGACAAAGGGAAAATGGTCGAAATAGGGAATCATCAAGAACTGACCGCGAAAAGGGGGCTGTATTATACCTTGGTGAAAAATCAGTTGGAACTAGGAAGCTGATATGGAAGAAGAAGTGCCGGACATAGAACAAAAGATAGCGGGGCTCGATGAGCGTTCCGGTCAAGTGAAGGAAATTTTGGGAAAGGCACCCAATTGGGTGGTGCGTTCCGGTATTTCCGTTGTTTTCGTAATCGTATTGGGCGTGGTGACAGCCGCGGCATTGTTAGGGTATAACGATATTATTTCGGCTAACATCGTCATCACCAGTAAGAACCCCCCGGTGTATTTGGAAGCGAATCGAGAGGGAAGATTGACCCAGCTTTTTGTAGCCCCAAATCAAAACGTGACCAAAAACCAGGTGTTGGCCGAAATCGAAAACACCGCAAACTACGAGGACGTGGCTTATTTGCAAGAAAAGATAGCTGGTTTTAATAGTGGAGCGATGTCCTTGGATTCCTTAAAACAAGAGTATCCGCCATATCTGGATTTAGGGCCGGTGCAGCAGGCGTATGGCCGTTTTTTGACGGACTATCAAAACTATATTTTGTTCAACGCGCTGTCCCCAAATCAGAAAGAATCTGCCATGATCCAGCAGCAGTTGACGGAGCAAAGGCGTTTTTTGGAGAAGCAAGAACGACAGATGGGTATTTTCAAGGAGGATCTTCAGCTCTCAAAAAGTAGTTTTGAGCGCAATCAAAAACTATATGAAAAAGGAGTGGTTTCCAAGGCAGAGTTTGAAAATGCCTCAAGGGCCTATCTTTCCGATAAGCAGAACTATGAAGGGTTCTTGACCAGTATGTCCAATACACAGATCGCGATAGCCAATTTTAATAATTTATTGACCAAATCGGACATACAAGGGGCGGAATTTGAAAATAGCTATGCACAAAAATTGAATGAGGCCTTCCAGTTTTTAAAAAATGAACTTACCCTTTGGGAACAGCAATATCTGGTAAAAAGTCCCATAAATGGAAAAGTGACCGTATTCGACATCTGGAACCAATACCAAAACGTAAATGCGGGAGAGGTATTATTTACCGTAGTGCCCGAGAATTTGGATGGAATTGTGGGTAAGGTGACCTTACCGGTACGGAATTCGGGTAAGGTAAAAGTGGGGCAAAAAGTGCTTGTGAAATTGGCGAATTACCCTTTTGAGGAGTGGGGGAGCGTTACCGGTGAAATACAATCGATATCATTGGTGCCCAAACAGGGTGAAGAATCGTTCTATACCCTGTTCGTCAGCTTTGGGGATCTGACCACCTCCTATGGAAAGAAAATTGATTTCAAACAGGAAATGCAGGGTACCGCGGAAATCGTACTGGAAGAGCTCACTGTGCTCCAACGGATTTTCTACCAATTTAGAAAGGCGTTCGAACGGTAGTGTCGGCAACCCCTCGTTACTATTTACGTACTTGCCTTTGGCTTTGCCAAAGAAGAAGACGGGAACTAGGGGTTAACTGCTTATGCCCGCTTTTTTTGAATGGCTGCCGCCGTCCGATAATAGCGGTATAGAAAGTCGTAACAGACCATTTCGTTCAATCGGTTTTTGGATTTGAAAAGACGGTTCATCAGCATGTGTATATAACTGCCCAAAAGACCGTTCATTGGCATTTCCAATCGATTTTGAGCCACAATGGCCATGATGTCGTTCACTATCGGTGCAATGTGGGCGCTCTTGGTTTCCAACACTTCCAAGATCGGGGCGTGGTCCGGATCGGTTTCTTTGGTGAATGCCATAAACGAAGCAATACGAGGGCGGTGCGCGCGGTATTTGGCGTCCAACTGCTTCTTTAAGGGCCTTCCCATTCCAAATTCTGCTCCAAACCCTGTTTTCAAGTGGTCCAACAACACTAGTTTTTCATCCAAAGTGTAAGAGAAATGCGTCAGTAAGTGGTCTATCGATCGCAATCCGAACAACCATCGTAGCGTTTCGCCCTCATCTCCTTCGATCAGGTCCAAAAAAGAAGCGGTTGCCATGCTGTCAAACTGGAACAGACTTTCCGATAGGACAATGGTGTTGGTTCCATAACGCTCCAATTCCCTCTGATACGTATCCAACTGTATTTTCCAAATAAGGTCCCTTTCCAAAAAGAGGTTCAACGATTCGTGTAGGGCTCCCAGAATACTACCGATATCTGATGTTGATGCACTTAAAAACCGTACCCTTAAATGGTGTTCCGGATCGGCATAACGGATAAAAAACCATTTTGTAATACTGCCCGAAGCCAAAAACCGATCTGCAAGCGGTGCAATAACTTCGGTGAGAATGGTGTCGGCCGTTTTGTGTCCGGTGTAGATCTTGTAGTAAACCCACTCACTCCCGATGGCGAAACTACGTTTGGTGTTTTTTTTAGGATGGTCTTTCTTCATTGCTACGTTCGCTGCGGTTATAAAAGGATATGATCATTTGATTGGAATAGTGGCCTTGCGCCGAACTTACCGTTCCTTCTTTTGAAAAAAGGAACTCGGAGAGGGTGAATTGCGATTTGTTTTTTACGCTATCCAATAGCATTTGTACCGATGTGGCGTTGGAAAAATTGATCAGCAATTCGTTATCGCCTTCGGTGAGAACAACATACTGGGGAAGTTTTAGTTGCGATTGCCAAATTTTAATCTTTTGTAATAAGGCCTTTTCATCATCGATAACATTCGATAGGGTGGTAAGCTGTTCCTTATCAATTTTCCAGGTGGCACGATGAAATATAAGGTTACGATAGGTGACCCTTGGTAAAAAAGACCGGTTTTCTCCTAAATAACCATACCTAAAATAAAGTCCGCCCCGCAGGCCTTGGTTTTGTAGGTCGCATAAAAAGTGATATATGGGTAACGCATTGGCCGAAAAGTTATGTGCGTTGGTCAATCTGGGCAGCACCTCCATGTTATTTTTTTTGGAACGGAGCAAGATCCGGTCGTTCCTTATGGAAATGTAGAGGTCACTAATGGGAAGTTGCTTTTCCAAGCTTTTCGCAGACTTGGCGAGATAGGGTATTTCATGGGTCCGAAACGAAGGCCGCGTTAAAATATTACCCACTCTTGATTCGGGAAGATGGACAATTTCCGCTAAAATTTTATCCGGGTTCAGCTGTTCTTCCTTTGCCGTAATCTTTTGGGCTTGGAGCGCTAAGGAAGGGTCGCCATGGCAAAACCGTCCCAAAAGGTTTGCGGCACTCGAACCGCCGACGCCGGGCAGGAGTATTTTCTGCTCCCCGTTTTCTTCAATGACGCTTACCATTGCCGATAACGTGTCGGGAAGGTCGTCCCAGTTGGCCGGCATTTCTTCAAAATCTTTGTCCTCTAGGATTATAGGGGTATTGCCATCTTCATCACTTGTGATCAATTTTCTTTCTAAAACACCAAGCGCTGGGTGCCAGTTTAGGGTTTTGGACTCGGAATTCGAATTCGTTTGAGGGAGTAGCAGGTCGTCCACTAGGGGGTTCACATCTCCGCTGCCGCCCGTTTGAAGATATCCAATGCCCGTTTCCACATCCATAACCTTGGCAAGCGGCATCTCCCGTTCTTCATAGCGCTCCCGAAACGCGTTTTTGAACTTTGTTAGATTGGTTTCCCTGGGTACGGGTGTCATGCGGTTTAAAAGTGTCATTGCCTGCTTTACACTTTTGGCGATGTCGTTTGACAATTGGTTCGAGCGATGCGCTAGTTGGAGGTTCGTTTGAAAGAGATATTGCAAATTATAAGTGGTCGGCCCCGTTTGTAGATGCGTTGCAATATCCAAATACGATTTAGGGTCGTTGCCCATTCGTTGATCGAGTTGTCCGATTCTTTTTTTTGTGGTCTCCAAAAAAAGGGTTTCCCCTTCTACATGTTGTAAGGGAGACAATACGTGCTGAATCTGTTCCAGAAACGCCGGCCCCGATACGGAGGGCTCCAAGGCGCCAACGAGAATTTGGCTGTCGATAAGTTCGTTTAAAAAATCCGTGGCCTGGTCTTTCGGAATGTCTTTTTCGGTCAATATTTTCACCAGATGCTCAAGAGTCGCTCCAGTAATGGCACAGTCTATAATGTTGTTTAGATAGTCCGAAAAGTCCACTTCGATAATATGATGTTGTCTTCGGCTATTCTGATAATAATACTCGATATACCTTAAGGTGTCACCAATGGGGTACATGCTGGAATTTGGATAGAACAGCAGCTGTTCGCGAATTGCTTTCTTCTTGGACAGGTCTTGGGAAAGGGCTACCAAGTAGTTCATGTCCAGGCCAGTATGTCGTTTATAGCTTTGTGGTGAAGACAGCTCAATCTCCGTATGTTCGGCGAAATTTCCGGTTCCGCAGCCCGCAAAAAGACCAAAAGGAGTACATCTGGTGGCCATTCGGGTAAGGTATTTCAATAGGGAAAGGCGTAGCTTTTTCTCTTTTTTTACTTCCGTTGATGCGTTCAGCCACTTTTCTATCTCGGCATATAACGAGGGAGAGGCCAGAAAACAGGACTCCTTAACGATTGGGAGGTCGAAGGCCGCTTTCAATTGCGCTTTCGCGACAACGGGCTGCGAAGTAAGTTTTTCGATAAAATCGATACCGAATATCGGGGTTCTAAGCACATATTGTGGGAAGTGGTCGTAAGGGTTTTTCATTTAAAAGTGCTGTTCATTTTATTGTGGTAAAGGCCACTGTGTTTCAATGGATGTCACTGACAACTTTGAATTTATCTGGATTAACTGTATATGCCAATTATTGGAGCAAAGCCGTACGTAAGAAAGGTAACATGTTCCTTAATAGGAATTTGATGAAGATAAGACATCATGATGAATTCTTGAAAATTTTTGCTTTTGTTTAACCTTGGACTTTTCAAGACGGTTTATTGATAACAGGTCATGGAGTATTTGCCAATAGAAAGCGCATGAAACGGAAAGCCATCATGGACAATGACGATTTAGTGTACTGTAGAAAAGTGTCCTGGGACATTTAGGAATTGTACTATCTATGGGCGGCATCTAAAAATGGTATTTTTTTGTGTTTCGGGCTCGTCTTTTTGGTTCTTTGTCCACATCCAAATGGGAGTTATAATGCTGGGGGCCTATCAATACGAGAAAACGTGAAAAGTGGCTTATTTTTACTTAGGGTGCCCGTTTTGTGCAAAGTGTCCATCAACTTGTTTGGGCAATTATCGAATTCTACTTAAAATTTAATGCTTCTTCATTTGAATTATTCGTAAATATCACTACATTTGCCGACCCTTAAAAATAGAGGGTAAGTTTTATACAATAATATAGTATGCCAACAATTTCACAATTAGTACGAAAAGGAAGAACCACGATTACTAAGAAGAGTAAATCGGCTGCTTTGGATTCGTGTCCCCAACGAAGGGGTGTTTGTACGCGTGTTTATACCACTACGCCTAAAAAACCAAACTCTGCCATGAGAAAAGTGGCCAGGGTTCGTTTGACGAATGGTAAAGAGGTGAACGCTTACATTCCCGGAGAAGGACACAACTTGCAAGAGCACTCGATAGTATTAGTAAGGGGAGGAAGGGTGAAAGATTTGCCAGGAGTTAGGTATCATATCGTAAGGGGTGCACTCGATACCGCAGGTGTCGCGGGCAGAACCCAACGGAGGTCTAAGTACGGAGCAAAACGCCCAAAGAAGTAATTAAAAGATAAAAATGGTTCCACGGCGAAACAGCTTGTGGAAGGTTTATCAAAAAAAACTTTAGAAAGAAGTAATGAGAAAAAAGCAGGCAAAAAAAAGGCCATTGTTGCCCGATCCAAGGTTTAACGACCAATTGGTGACCCGTTTCGTCAATATGATGATGTGGGACGGAAAGAAATCCGTGGCGTTCAGTGTTTTCTACGATGCGATGGATATCGTTGAAGAAAAAAAGGCGGACGAAGAAAAAAGTGCTTTGGAATTATGGAAAGACGCGTTGTCCAACGTTATGCCACACGTAGAGGTGCGCAGTCGGCGTGTTGGGGGTGCTACCTTTCAAATACCGATGCAAATACGTCCCGATCGAAAAATTTCTACCGCTATGAAGTGGTTGATCAGTTATGCAAGAAAGCGTAATGAAAAAGGTATGGCGCTAAAATTGGCCGGTGAAGTTTTGGCTGCGGCCAAAGAAGAAGGTGCTGCTGTCAAGAAAAGGGTCGATACGCACAAGATGGCAGAAGCCAATAAAGCATTCTCTCACTTTAGATTTTAATCGGAAATGGCAAGAGATTTAAAATATACAAGAAATATAGGTATCGCCGCGCATATTGATGCCGGTAAAACGACCACTACGGAGCGTATTTTGTTCTACACAGGGGTCAGTCACAAAATTGGAGAGGTGCACGATGGTGCCGCTACCATGGACTGGATGGCTCAGGAGCAGGAGCGTGGTATTACCATTACTTCCGCAGCTACAACCTGTGAGTGGCAGTTTCCTACCGAGAACGGACAGCCCACCGCTGATGCCAAAGGATATCATTTTAACATAATAGATACTCCCGGTCACGTTGATTTTACCGTAGAGGTGAATCGTTCGTTGCGGGTTTTGGATGGTTTGGTATTCTTGTTCAGTGCCGTTGATGGTGTTGAGCCGCAGTCGGAAACCAACTGGAGGTTGGCCGATAATTATAAAGTGCCACGTATTGGGTTCGTAAATAAAATGGACCGTCAAGGAGCAAACTTCCTGATGGTTTGTAAGCAAGTAAAAGAAATGTTAGGTTCCAACGCGGTGCCTATCGTTCTTCCAATTGGGGATGAGGCCGATTTTAAAGGTATCGTCGATCTTGCAAAGAACAGGGCCATCGTTTGGCATGATGAAAAGTTCGGGTCTACTTTCGATGTTATCGAAATTCCCGACGATATGAAAGCGGAGGTCAAAGAGTACAGAGCTGCCTTGATCGAAGCGGTTGCGGAGTATGACGAAGAGCTGATGGAGAAGTTCTTTGAGGACGAGGATTCCATTACCGAAGAGGAGGTGCACGCTGCATTGAGAGCTGCGGTTATGGACCGTGCCATCATACCTATGGTATGTGGGTCTTCTTTCAAGAATAAAGGTGTTCAGTTTTTGTTGGATGCGGTATGTCGGTATTTGCCTTCACCCGTTGACAAGGAAGCGATTGTTGGTACCGACCCTAACACAGGTGAGGAAATCAGCAGAAAGCCGGATGTGAAAGAACCCTTTTCCGCTTTGGCCTTCAAAATTGCTACCGATCCTTTCGTAGGACGATTGGCTTTCTTTAGAACGTATTCCGGTCGTTTGGATGCCGGTTCTTACATATTGAATAACCGTTCCGGTAAAAAGGAACGTATTTCACGGATCTATCAAATGCACTCCAATAAGCAGAACGCGATCGACTATATCGAAGCGGGAGATATTGGTGCGGCCGTAGGGTTCAAGGACATCAAAACGGGCGATACCATGTCGGCCGAAAAAAGTCCGATTGTTTTGGAGAGTATGGATTTCCCGGATCCCGTTATCGGTATCGCGGTAGAGCCTAAGACCAAAGCGGATGTGGACAAATTGGGAATGTCTTTGGCAAAATTGGCCGAAGAAGATCCGACCTTTCAGGTAAAAACAGATGAAGCTTCCGGACAGACGATTATTTCGGGAATGGGAGAGCTTCACTTGGATATCATTGTGGATCGTTTGAAACGTGAATTCAAGGTAGAGGTAAACCAAGGACAGCCTCAAGTGGAGTACAAAGAGGCCATTACGGCTTCTGCGGACCATAGAGAGGTGTACAAGAAGCAGAGTGGTGGTCGAGGTAAATTCGCCGACATTGTGTTTACATTGGAGCCTGCGGAAGAAGGAAAGAGTGGTCTTGAGTTTGTTTCGGTAATCAAAGGTGGTAACGTTCCCAAGGAATTTATCCCTTCTATTGAAAAAGGATTTAAGATGGCCATGCAGAACGGACCTTTAGCGGGTTACGAGATGGATGCCATGAAGGTGACCTTGCGCGATGGATCGTACCACGATGTGGATTCGGATCAATTGTCGTTCGAGCTTGCTGCCAAACTAGGCTACAAAGCTGCTGCAAAAGCTGCGAAAGCGGTAATAATGGAGCCTATTATGAAGCTTGAGGTGTTGACGCCCGAGGAGAACATGGGTGACATCGTAGGAGATTTGAACCGTAGAAGGGGTCAGGTGAGCGATATGTCCGACCGTGCCGGTGCCAAAGTGATAAAAGCAACAGTGCCGTTGTCCGAAATGTTCGGGTATGTAACTTCGTTGAGAACCCTGTCGTCCGGTAGGGCCACATCTACAATGGAGTTTTCGCACTATGCCGAAACACCGTCAAACATTTCAGAGGAAGTGATTAAAGCAACAAAAGGGGTAACCGCTTAATTGTAAGAAGATGAGTCAGAAAATTAGAATAAAACTAAAATCGTACGACCATAACTTGGTGGACAAGTCTGCCGAGAAAATCGTTAAAACGGTTAAAACTACAGGAGCGGTGGTAACGGGACCAATTCCATTGCCTACCCATAAAAAGATATTTACCGTGTTGCGATCACCGCACGTCAATAAAAAGTCAAGGGAACAATTTCAGTTGAGCTCATACAAAAGACTTTTGGATATCTATAGTTCGTCATCCAAAACGATCGATGCGCTTATGAAGTTAGAGCTCCCAAGTGGTGTTGAAGTAGAGATAAAGGTCTAAGTCAATTTCCGCGAAGGCGGAAATCCCCTATCGAATTCAGATGGGAGGTCGATATAGGTTCCCGCATTTGCGGGGATAAACATGTCCTGAGCTGCGTGCGAGGGAAAAACGGAAAAAGAATACATTCAGGGCTGGATGATATCTTTGCCCTGTTTTTTTGTAATGAATTTTAAAAAAAAAGGCACCTATTGTGCCGGTAATAATTAATAATCAATATATAGTATGTCTGGGTTAATAGGTAAAAAAGTAGGCATGACCAGTATTTTTGACGAGAACGGGAAGAATATGCCCTGTACCGTCATTCAGGCCGGTCCATGTGTAGTTACCCAAGTCAGAACCGAAGAGGTAGACGGGTACAGTGCCCTTCAGCTTGGTTTCGATGACAAGGCAGAAAAGCGCGCGAACAAGGCCGAATTGGGCCATAGTAAAAAGGCGGGCACTTCTCCTAAGAAAAAGGTCGTCGAATTCAAGTCTTTTGAAGGTGAGTTTAAATTAGGGGATACCGTTGGTGTCGATATTTTCTCGGAAGGCGAGTTTGTCGATGTTAAGGGAACTTCCAAAGGAAAAGGATTTCAAGGCGTTGTGAAAAGACACGGCTTTGCAGGTGTTGGGCAGTCCACTCACGGGCAGCACAACAGATTGCGTGCTCCCGGTTCCATCGGTGCAGGTTCTGATCCTTCAAGAGTTTTTAAGGGAATGCGTATGGCCGGTCGAATGGGCGGCGAACGTGTTACCGTGCAGAATTTGCGTGTATTAAAGGTAGTTCCGGAAAAGAACTTGATTGTGGTGAAAGGATGTGTCCCAGGACATAAGAACGCTTACATAACCATTGAGAAGTAATGAAAGTAGCAGTTTTAGATATCAAAGGAAAAGAAACAGGGAGAAAGGTAGACCTTTCTGATGCTGTTTTCGCTATAGAACCGAACGATCACGCCGTTTATTTGGATGTAAAGCAATACTTGGCGCACCAGCGTCAGGGAACCCATAAGGCAAAGGAGCGTGGGGAGATTGCGGGAAGTACGCGCAAGATCAAAAAACAAAAAGGAACCGGTACCGCAAGGGCGGGTAGTATCAAGTCGCCGGTATTCCGAGGTGGTGGACGAATTTTTGGTCCAAGGCCGAAGGATTATAGCCAAAAGCTGAATAAGAACGTCAAGCGATTGGCGCGGAAATCCGCATTGGCAATGAAGTCCAAAGAACAGGCCATAACAGTCCTCGAGGACTTTAATTTTGAGACCCCGAAAACAAAGGATTTTATACAGATTTTGAAGTCGTTGGGGCTTGAAAACAAAAAATCATTAATTGTGTTGGGCGATTCAAATAATAGCGTATATTTGGCTTCGCGTAATTTTAAGCGGTCTGAAGTTATAACTAACTCAGAAATAAGCACTTACAAAATATTGAATGCGAATAATATCGTGTTGCTTGAAGGGTCTTTAGAAGGGCTTGAATCGAACTTAACAAAATAGAGAAATCATGAGCGTGTTGATAAAACCGATTATTACCGAAAAAATGACTGCCCAAGGGGAGTTGTACAATCGTTATGGTTTTGTGGTGGCTACCGATGCAAATAAATTGCAGATCAAAGATGCCGTGGAGGCGACTTATGGAGTCTCTGTAAAAAAAGTTCGAACCATGAATTACGGTCCGGAAAGAAAGACCCGTTTTACCAAAACGGGGGTACAGCATGGAAAGACCAATGCGATCAAAAAAGCGATCGTAGATGTTGCAGAAGGAGATATTATTGATTTTTACAGTAATCTATAAAGACTACAAATGTCAGTTAGAAAATTAAAACCGGTAACTCCAGGACAGCGTTTTAGGGTAGTGAATGGATTTGACGCCATCACCACCGATAAGCCGGAGAAAAGCTTGCTTGCTCCGTTAAAAAAGTCCGGGGGTAGAAACAGTCAGGGAAAGATGACTGTACGTCAAAAAGGTGGCGGTCATAAAAGACGCTATCGTATCATTGATTTTAAAAGGGACAAACAGGATGTTGTTGCCAAGGTGGTTTCCATTCAGTACGATCCTAATAGAACCGCTTTCATCGCTTTGGTGGAGTACACCGATGGTGAAAAGCGTTATATCATTGCCCAGAACGGATTAAAGGTTGGACAGGGAATTTCAGCAGGTAGTAAAGCTGCCCCTGAAATTGGGAATGCATTGCCGTTGTCCGATATTCCTTTGGGGACTATCATTTCCTGTATCGAACTTCGTCCCGGACAAGGGGCGGTAATCGCAAGAAGCGCTGGTACATTTGCACAGTTGATGGCAAAAGACGGTAAGTTTGTAACCGTTAAAATGCCTTCTGGCGAAACAAGGATGATCTTGTCCGGTTGTTTGGCCACTGTAGGGGCCATATCCAATTCCGACCATCAGTTATTGGTCAGTGGAAAAGCCGGTAGAAGTAGATGGTTGGGTAGAAGACCTAGAACGAGACCGGTAGCGATGAACCCTGTCGATCACCCAATGGGTGGTGGTGAAGGAAGGGCGTCTGGAGGACATCCTAGATCTAGAAACGGTATCCCTGCAAAAGGATTCCGTACGCGGTCCAAGACCAAGAACACGAATAGATATATCATAGAACGTAGAAAGAAATAAAAGGAGATAACAATGGCACGTTCACTAAAAAAAGGACCATACGTTCACTATAGTTTGGAGAAAAAAATCCAACAAGGCGCTTCGTCCGGAAAGAAAACGGTAATCAAGACTTGGTCTAGAGCATCGATGATAACACCAGATTTTGTAGGATTTACAATTGCGGTGCACAACGGAAGACAATTTGTTCCGGTATACGTTACCGAGAACATGGTAGGTCATAAACTAGGAGAATTTTCACCGACACGTTCCTTTAGAGGGCATGCAGGTGCAAAGAACAAGGGTAAAAAGTAAGCTATGGGAGTTCGAAAAAGACAAATGGCCGAAAAGATAAAGGCAGAGAAAAAGCAGATCGCTTTTGCTAAATTGAACAACTGTCCTACTTCGCCTAGAAAAATGCGTATTGTAGCCGACCTTATCAGAGGGGTTCAAGTAGAAAAGGCATTGGCGATATTGAAGTTCAATTCCAAGGAGGCGTCAGGAAGATTGGAGAAGTTGTTGCTTTCCGCCATCGCTAACTGGCAGGCCAAAAATGAAGATGCCGATATCGAAGGAGCCGATCTGTTCGTTAAAGAAATCAGGGTCGATAGCGGTACAATGTTGAAAAGGTTGCGTCCCGCTCCTCAAGGAAGGGCACACAGAATACGAAAGCGTTCTAACCACGTAACGTTGGTTTTAGAATCTAACAATAATATAGAGAGCTAGAATGGGACAGAAAACAAATCCGATAGGAAATCGTCTAGGTATTATTAGAGGTTGGGAATCCAACTGGTACGGAGGTAATGATTATGGAGATAAGCTTGCCGAAGACGATAAGATTAGAAAGTACATACATGCCCGTTTGGCAAAGGCCAGTGTTTCTAGAATAATCATTGAGCGCACCTTAAAGTTGATTACCGTTACGGTAACCACGGCAAGACCTGGAATCATCATCGGTAAGGGAGGTCAAGAAGTTGACAAACTTAAGGAAGAGCTTAAAAAAATTACCAATAAAGAGGTTCAGATCAATATTCATGAGATCAAGAGGCCGGAAGTAGAGGCCAATCTTGTTGCTGCGAGTATTGCAAGACAGATCGAAAGTAGAATTTCCTTTAGAAGGGCCATAAAAATGGCGATTGCCGCGGCAATGCGAATGAATGCAGAGGGAATCAAGGTTCAGATTTCCGGTCGTTTGAACGGGGCCGAGATGGCGCGTTCGGAGTCTTATAAGGATGGACGTATTCCACTTTCTACATTTCGTGCCGATATCGACTATGCACTTCACGAGGCGCATACGACTTACGGGCGTTTGGGAATCAAAGTCTGGATAATGAAGGGTGAGGTATACGGAAAAAGAGAGTTGTCCCCATTGGTAGGAATGTCTACCGGTTCAGGAGGAAAAGGAAAGCAAGACGGCCCAAGAAAGCGTCGTAGAAAGTAATACAATAAAGAGACATTACAATGTTACAGCCAAAAAGGACCAAGTTTCGTAAAATGCAGAAAGGCCGTATGAAAGGGCTTTCTACCAGAGGGCACCAACTTTCAAACGGAATGTTCGGTATTAAATCTTTGGATTCGAAATTCATTACGTCAAGACAGATAGAGGCTGCACGTATCGCAGCGACAAGATATATGAAGAGAGAGGGGCAGTTGTGGATAAAAATTTTCCCGGACAAGCCGATTACCAAAAAACCTCTTGAGGTTCGTATGGGTAAGGGTAAGGGTGCTCCCGAGTATTTCGTTGCCGTGGTAAAGCCGGGTAGGGTAATGTTCGAAGTTGCCGGTGTTCCTATGGAAATTGCCAAGGAAGCATTGCGTCTTGCGGCACAGAAATTACCGGTAAAAACGAAATTTATCGTTGCTAGGGATTATGTTGATCAAAATTAATCGATAGAAAGCATGAAAAAACAAGAGGTAAAAGAATTGTCTATCGAAGAGCTTAAAGAAAAGCTTGCCGAGTATACAAAGCAGCATGCAGATTTAAAAATGGCACATTTTGTAACGCCATTGGAAAATCCGCTTCAAATCAGAAAAGTACGAAGAACTGCTGCGCGATTGGCAACGGAATTAACTAAAAGGGAAAACCAATAATTGGTTCTGCTTTATGGAAAAAAGAAACTTAAGAAAAGAGAGAATCGGTGTTGTAACTAGCAACAAAATGGAAAAGTCCATTGTTGTTGCGGAGGTTAAAAGAGTAAAACACCCCATGTACGGAAAATTCGTTTTGAAAACGAAAAAATACGTGGCGCACGACGAGAAGAACGACTGCAAAGAGGGTGATACCGTAAAGATTATGGAGACCCGTCCAATGAGCAAGACAAAGTGTTGGAGGTTAGTAGAAATTTTAGAAAGAGCTAAATAATTATGTTACAGCAGGAATCTAGACTAAAGGTAGCGGATAACACTGGGGCGAAGGAGGTTTTAACCATCCGTGTCCTTGGTGGTACGAAAAGGAGGTATGCTTCCATCGGTGATAAAATTGTAGTTACCGTAAAGGAGGCTACCCCTAACGGAGGTATTAAAAAAGGTGCTGTTTCTACCGCGGTAGTGGTACGCACGAAGAAAGAGGTTAGAAGGCCCGATGGTTCTTATATCCGTTTCGATGATAATGCCTGTGTTCTTTTAAACCCGACAGGGGAAATGAGGGGAACACGTGTTTTTGGTCCGGTTGCAAGAGAGCTTCGTGACAAACAGTTTATGAAGATTGTATCATTGGCCCCTGAGGTACTATAATAGTAGAACAATGAAGAAGTTAAAGATAAAAACAGGCGATACCGTTAGGATCATAGCAGGTGACCACAAAGGAACCGAAGGTAAGGTGATGATGGTGGACAAGGTGAAGAACCGTGCTATTGTGGAAGGAGCCAATATGGTTTCAAAACACGAAAAGCCAAGTGCGAAAAACCCGCAAGGGGGAATCGTTAAAAAAGAGGCCGCGATCCATATTTCCAACCTGGCATTGATCGATGTGAAATCCGGAGAGACCACAAGAGTTGGTTTTGAGGTACGTGACGGTAAAAAAGTACGATTTTCCAAAAAATCCAACGAAGTAATTTAGTTATGGCATACGTTGCAAGATTAAAACAAGAATATAAGGACCGCGTCGTTGAGGCGTTAAAGCAGGAGTTCGGTTACAAGAACGTAATGCAGGTGCCCAAATTGGAAAAAATTGTGGTCAGTAGAGGTGTCGGCGGTGCAGTTGCCGATAAGAAGCTTATCGACCATGCCGTGGATGAACTGACCAACATTACCGGACAGAAAGCCGTCGCTACCGTATCCAAAAAGGATGTTGCTGCTTTTAAGTTAAGAAAGGGCATGCCCATCGGTGCAAAAGTGACCTTGCGTGGTGAGCGCATGTATGAGTTTTTGGATCGTTTGGTTACATCTTCCTTGCCAAGGGTAAGGGATTTTCAGGGAATACGCGCTACCGGTTTCGATGGTAGGGGGAATTATAGTTTGGGTGTTACCGAACAGATTATTTTTCCGGAAATCAATATTGATAAAATCAACAGGATAAGCGGAATGGATATCACTTTCGTTACTTCTGCGGAAACCGACAAAGAAGCAAAATCGTTATTAACAGAATTGGGATTACCCTTTAAAAAGAACTAGTATGGCTAAGGAATCAATGAAAGCCCGTGAGCGTAAAAGGGCAAAGACCGTTGCAAAATATGCTGCAAAGCGAAAAGCGTTGAAGGAGGCGGGTGACTATGAGGCATTGCAAAAGCTTCCAAAGGACGCTTCTCCGGTAAGAATGCATAACCGTTGCAAATTGACCGGTAGACCTAGAGGATACATGAGGACGTTCGGAATATCCAGGGTAACGTTCAGGGAGATGGCCAACCAAGGGTTGATTCCCGGTGTGAAAAAAGCTAGCTGGTAAAGAAAATTATAGTTATTTCTCTCAAGCGTAGGGAAAGGTTTATACTTAGAAAAAATGGTAACAGATACTATCGCAGATTATTTAACTAGGATTAGAAACGCCAGTAGAGCTGGTCATAGGGTCGTTGAGATTCCAGGTTCTAATGTAAAACGGGAAATTACCAAAATCTTGTTCGATCAAGGGTACATTTTAAGTTACAAGTTCGAGGAAGACAAGGTACAGGGCGTGATAAAGATCGCTTTGAAATACGACAAGTCCACAAAAGAGCCTGTAATACGTCAAATTCAGCGGGTAAGTAAGCCTGGATTAAGGAAATACGCCGGATCGGAAGGATTGCCAAGGGTATTGAACGGTTTGGGAATCGCAATCGTATCCACCTCACATGGTGTGATGACGAGCAAGCAGGCCAAGCGTGATAACGTTGGCGGCGAGGTGTTGTGTTACGTATACTAATCGAAAGAAAGTTGTAGAAATGTCAAGAATAGGTAATAATCCAGTCGCGATTTCCGAAGGAGTCACGGTCGATGTAAAAGAAAATCTGATTACCGTAAAAGGGAAATTGGGAGAGCTTACACAGGAATTTTCAGGAGTGGAGATCAAAATAGAGGATGGGAACGTTTTCGTTACCCGACCTTCCGATTCCAAAGAGCACAAGTCCATGCATGGGCTATACCGTTCGTTGGTCAGGAATATGATCGAAGGTGTTTCCAAAGGATGGACGAAAGAGTTGGAATTGGTAGGGGTAGGATACCGTGCCAGTAACCAAGGTCAGAAATTGGATTTGGCCCTCGGTTTTTCACACAACATCGTTTTGGAACTGGCCCCTGAGGTAAAAGTGGAAACGATTTCCGAAAAAGGAAAGAATCCAATAGTAAAACTGACTTCTCATGACAAGCAATTGGTAGGGCAGATAGCCGCCAAGATACGAGGTTTCCGTAAGCCTGAGCCTTACAAAGGAAAAGGAGTGAAGTTTGTTGGTGAGCAACTAAGAAGAAAAGCAGGTAAATCAGCTTAATAATAGTATAATGGGACTGTCGAAAATTCAAAGAAAATCTAGAATTAGAAAAAGAATCAGAAAAGTTTCCTTTGGTACCGAAGCACGGCCAAGGTTGTCCATTTTCCGAAGCAACAACGAGATTTATGCGCAGGTAATCAACGATGACGAAGGAAAGACTTTGGTTGCCGTTTCTTCCCGCGACAAGGCGTTGGCCAAAGAGAAAGGAAGCAAAAGCGAAATCGCTACTTTGGTTGGTAAAGCTGTTGCCGAAAAGGCCAAAAAGGCCGGTATCGATAAAGTTGCCTTCGATAGGGGAGGGAACCTATACCACGGTAGGGTAAAGGCGTTGGCCGAAGGAGCAAGGGAAGCAGGACTTGAATTCTAAATAAAATTTATGTACCAGAAGTATAAAAACGTAGAGACTGTAAAACCGGGAGGTTTGGATTTAAAGGACAAACTAGTCGGCGTACAGCGGGTTACCAAAGTAACCAAGGGTGGTAGGGCTTTCGGATTTTCCGCCATTGTGGTCGTAGGAGACGAGAACGGTGTCGTAGGACACGGTTTGGGCAAGTCCAAGGAAGTTGCCACTGCGATAGCGAAGGCAATTGAAGACGCTAAGAAAAATTTGATCCGTATACCATTGAACAAGCATACCCTTCCGCATGAGCAGAAAGGGAAATTTGGTGGAGCACGGGTGTACATTCAGCCAGCTTCGCATGGTACCGGTGTTATCGCCGGTGGTGCAGTACGTTCTGTTTTGGAATCGGTAGGGGTGCACGATGTACTTTCGAAGTCTCAAGGTTCCTCCAACCCGCACAACGTAGTGAAGGCCACTTTCGATGCACTGTTGCAACTGCGCGATGCCGGAGCGGTAGCGCGACAAAGAGGTGTGTCTCTAGAAAAGGTTTTTAAAGGATAAATTAATAGTAGTATAAAGTACAAAGTAACTGGTATTCGGTAGTGTATTTACAAGTGCCCGCCCATACTACCTACAACATACGAAATACGCAATACTAAATTTGAGATGGCAAAGATTAAGGTAAAGCAGGTTCGTAGCAGTATTAAAAAATTGCAGAACCAAAAGAGAACATTGCAAGCATTGGGCCTTAAGAGAATAGGGCAGGTGGTAGAACATGAGGCCACACCGAATATCCTTGGAATGATAGATAAAGTCAAACATTTGGTTTCTACCGAAGAAGCTTAAGATATTATATAAAGATGGATTTAAGTAGTTTAAAACCGGCAAAAGGTGCTTCCAACAAAGCTGGTAAAATCGTAGGAAGAGGTCAGGGCTCCGGAAAAGGAGGTACGGCTACGCGAGGACATAAAGGTGCGAAGTCACGATCTGGTTATTCCAAGAAAATTGGTTTCGAGGGTGGTCAAATGCCATTGCAACGTCGTGTGCCTAAATTTGGCTTCACCAATATCAACAGAAAAGAATACCAAGGCATCAACTTGGATAAACTACAGGAGCTTGTAGACAAGAAGTTGGTTAAAGATACCGTCACCCACGACGACCTCGTGGCTAACCGGTTGGCACGAAAAAACGATCTTGTAAAGATTTTGGGAGGTGGCGAATTAAAGGCATCCCTAAAAATTTCGGTACATAAATTTACTGCTAGCGCCAAAGCGGCTATCGAAGCGGCCGGTGGCGAAGCAATAAATTTGTAAGGAACAGTTATTATGAAGAAATTTTTTGAGACCATATCCAATATCTGGAAAATCGAAGAGCTTAGAAATAGGATCTTGATTACCTTGGGGCTACTCGTGGTGTATCGTTTTGGTTGTCAAATCGTATTGCCCGGTATCGATTCCAATCAATTGGGCTCGTTGGCCGATGAAACGGGACAGGGAATATTTGGACTCTTAAATGCATTTACCGGAGGAGCTTTTTCCAATGCCTCCATTTTTGCATTGGGTATCATGCCCTACATTTCTGCATCCATTGTGGTGCAGTTAATGGGTATCGCTATACCGTATCTTCAGAAGCTACAAAAAGAGGGTGAGAGTGGTAGAAAGACCATTAATCAGATTACCCGTTGGTTGACCATTGCAATCTGTGTGGTTCAGGCACCGGCATACCTATATGGGTTGGAGGCGTTTGGTGTTCCGAATAGTGCCTTCGTTCTAGGAAAAGGAATCGATTTTATTGTGCCGGCGGTAATCATATTGGTTACAGGCTGTGTATTTGCCATGTGGTTGGGTGAAAAGATTACGGATAAGGGTATCGGAAATGGTATTTCTCTTCTGATTATGATTGGTATTATCGCTACCATGCCCCAGTCTTTTGTGCAGGAATTTGTATCACGTACTGCCAATAACACCGGCGGGTTGATGTTTATTCTTATCGAAGTGATTATTTGGTTCTTGGTAATATTGGCCAGTGTGTTGTTGGTCATGGCGACAAGACAGATTCCGGTGCAGTACGCAAGAAGGACTGCCTCTGGAGGGTATGAGAAAAACGTGATGGGATCGCGACAATATATTCCATTAAAGTTGAATGCCTCTGGGGTGATGCCAATTATTTTTGCGCAAGCAATTATGTTCGTTCCCGGATTGATAGGTGGCGCTTTTGACGAAACCGCTGCCGGTCAGTGGATTCAAGTGCAGTTTAGCGATATTTTCGGATGGGCCTATAACATTCTGTTCGGGTTATTGATTATCATATTCACCTATTTTTATACGGCGATTACCGTTCCTACCAATAAAATGGCGGACGATTTGAAGCGTAGTGGAGGATTCATTCCCGGAATACGTCCGGGTAAGGAAACCGGAGACTATTTGGATAAGATTATGTCGTTGATTACTTTGCCAGGTTCCATATTTTTAGCACTTTTGGCGGTTTTACCGGCGATCGTCGTAAAACTTATGGATGTTCAGGCAGGTTGGGCGTTGTTTTTCGGAGGTACATCACTTTTAATTATGGTGGGTGTTGCCATTGACACCGTACAACAGGTCAACGCTTATTTGTTGAATAGACATTATGATGGATTAATGAAATCCGGTAAAAATAGAAAAGTAGCTTAAGTGAAAAAGAATGCAACGGGTATTTCTAAAGCCTGTTGAAAAGGGAATACTATGGCGAAACAAGCAGCAATAGAGCAAGATGGAAGTATTATCGAAGCATTGTCCAATGCGATGTTTCGGGTAGAATTGGAAAATGGGCATGTAGTTACCGCACATATTTCCGGAAAGATGCGTATGCATTACATAAAGTTGCTTCCCGGAGATAAGGTAAAGTTGGAAATGAGTCCGTACGATTTAACAAAAGCACGGATAACCTATAGGTACTAAGTCGTTTTGTAACCAAAGCGATAGCAAGGATAAAGGATACGGGAGAACAACTACCGGTCCGCAAAAGTAGATAAAGGCAGTAGTAAAATATAAGGACGTGAAAGTAAGAGCATCAGTTAAGAAAAGAAGTGCCGACTGCAAAATTGTTCGCAGAAAGGGCAGGTTGTACGTAATCAACAAAAAGAATCCTAGGTTTAAACAAAGACAAGGCTAGTTATGGCAAGAATTGCAGGTATAGATGTACCAAAACAGAAAAGGGGCGTTATCGCGTTGACTTACATCTTTGGTATCGGGAAAAGCAGGGCAAAGGAAATTTTGGCCGTTGCAAAGGTGAATGAAGATACCAAGGTATCGGATTGGAACGATGATGAGATAGGACGCATCCGTGATGCCGTTGGTTCCTACACCATCGAAGGAGAGCTTCGTTCCGAGACGCAGTTGAACATCAAACGTCTTATGGATATCGGTTGTTACCGGGGTATTCGCCACAGATCTGGTTTGCCGTTGAGAGGACAACGTACAAAAAACAATTCCAGGACAAGAAAAGGAAAACGTAAAACAGTTGCCAACAAGAAAAAGGCTACTAAATAATAAATAGTCATTAGTATTTAGACGTTAGAAGAATCTGTTTGAAATGTAAAAGTCTAGGATTCCAATAACTAAGAACTAACAACTAGAAACTAAAAGAATATGGCAAAGACAAATGCAAAAGCCGCTAAAAAGCGAAAGGTAGTTATCGAATCTGTAGGAGAGGCCCACGTAACGGCTTCTTTTAACAATATCATTATTTCCTTGACCAATAAAAAGGGAGACGTTATTTCATGGTCTTCAGCCGGTAAAATGGGTTTTAGGGGTTCCAAAAAGAATACTCCTTACGCTGCACAGATTGCGGCCGAAGATTGTGCAAAGGTGGCGCACGAAGCCGGTTTGCGAAAGGTAAAGGTATATGTCAAAGGGCCTGGAAACGGAAGGGAGTCCGCAATACGCTCCATACACAACTCCGGAATAGAGGTTACCGAAATTATCGATGTTACCCCAATGCCGCACAACGGGTGTAGGCCTCCAAAGAGAAGAAGAGTTTAAATCACATTAATTTATATTTCAACCGAAGTGTAGTGAACGATTATCGAAGGATAAGCCTTAATTCATAATCACACTTCAAACAATTAGAAAATGGCAAGATATACAGGACCAACTAGTAAAATCGCAAGAAAGTTCGGAGAGGCGATTTATGGAGAGGACAAAGCTTTTGATAAAAAGAGCTACCCACCAGGACAACACGGCCAGAACAGACGTCGTGGAAAACAATCCGAATATTCCGTCCAGTTGATGGAAAAACAAAAAGCAAAGTATACGTACGGTATCCTTGAAAAACAATTTAGAAACCTGTTCGGAAAAGCGAACAGGAGTAAAGGGGTTACCGGTGAAGTGCTCTTACAACTTTGCGAATCCCGTTTGGACAATGTGGTTTTTCGTATGGGAATAGCCCCAACAAGAAGAGGTGCCCGTCAGTTGGTATCCCACAGACACATTACCGTTAACGGAGAGCTGGTAAACATACCATCATACTCTTTAAAGGCCGGTGACGTTGTCGGTGTCCGTGAAAAGTCCAAATCGCTTCAGGCAATCGGAGATGCTCTTTCAGCGAACAGTAAAGTATACGAATGGATCAGCTGGAATTCGGAAAAAATGGAAGGTATTTATATTTCCATTCCCGAAAGAATGCAGATTCCAGAGAATATAAAAGAACAATTAATCGTCGAGTTATACTCAAAATAAACCAACACGGATCCAGATTATGGCATTATTTAATTTTCAGAAACCCGACAAAGTTATAATGATCGATTCCTCAGATTTCAAAGGGAAGTTTGAATTCCGCCCTTTGGAACCTGGTTATGGATTGACTGTTGGAAACGCATTACGAAGGGTATTGCTCTCCGCATTGGAGGGACATGCGATTACTTCGGTACGTATCGACGCCGTGGAACACGAGTTTTCCGTTATTCCGGGAGTCGTGGAAGATGTTACCGAAATGATATTGAACTTGAAACAAGTACGTTTTAAGAAGCAGATAGAAGATTCGGAAGCCGAAACGGTATCCATTTCCGTAAGCGGAAAAAACCAAATGACCGCCGGTGATTTTCAAAAATTCATTTCCGGTTACCAAGTATTGAATCCAGACCTTGTTATTTGTAACATGGATGCCAAGGTGAACATCAACATGGAAATAACCTTGGATAAAGGTCGTGGCTATGTTCCTGCGGAAGAAAACAAAAAGGGTGGTCTTGCACTGGGTACCATTGCTGTAGATTCTATTTTTACACCAGTTAAGAACGTAAAATACAGTATTGAAAACTTTAGGGTAGAACAAAAGACCGATTACGAAAAATTGGTTTTTGAAATCGAGACCGATGGTTCTATACACCCAAAGGACGCGCTTACCGAAGCGGCAAAAGTGTTGATACATCACTTTATGTTGTTCTCCGATGAGCGGATTACCTTGGAGGCTGACGAAATTGCACAGACGGAAACCTATGACGAAGAGTCGTTACACATGCGACAACTGTTAAAGACCAAATTGGTCGATATGGATTTGTCGGTACGTGCATTGAACTGCTTGAAGGCCGCAGAAGTGGACACCCTTGGAGATTTGGTTTCCTTTAATAAAAACGATTTGATGAAGTTTAGGAACTTCGGTAAAAAATCGTTGACAGAATTAGAAGAATTGGTCATCAACAAAGGATTGAGCTTTGGAATGGACCTTTCAAAATACAAATTGGATAAAGATTAATTTATCTTCTATTAGAAGGGAACGTCCCGGACAAGGAAGGCAATAACTAGAAAATGAGACACGGTAAAAAAGTCAATCATTTAGGAAGAAAGTCGGCGCATCGAAAAGCGATGTTGGCCAATATGGCTTGTTCCTTAATTGAACATAAACGAATCAATACCACTGTTGCCAAGGCAAAGGCACTAAAACAGTTTATTGAGCCATTGATTACAAAATCAAAGGCAGAGAACAACGTTACCACTGAAAAGGGAACGCACAACAGGCGTATCGTTTTCAAAAACTTGCGTGACAAGTACGCGGTAAGCGAGTTATTTGGAGCAGTATCGGAAAAAGTAGGTGATCGCCCGGGAGGGTATACCCGAATTATTAAACTGGGTACCCGTTTGGGAGATAACGCCGATATGGCAATGATCGAGTTGGTAGACTTTAACGAGTTGTACAACGCCGACAAGCAAAAGAAGAAAACCACGCGACGAAGCCGTAGGGGCAGCGGTGCCAAAACGCAGACACCACCGGTGGCTGTAGCGGAGGAAAAGACAGCAACTTCTAAAGATATCGAAGCAAAAGCCGATGACTCCGAAGAATAAGATGTCAATAACTAATAATAAATTAAAAAGGATAAGCTTTTAAGCTTATCCTTTTTTTATGTTTTTTTGTGAAATTTTAATAGAGAGATCCCATATGAATTATCAATCGAGAAAAAAAGCATTAGTGTTATTGGCCGACGGCACCATTTTTTATGGTAAATCGGTAGGTGGTAAAGAAGGTACTGCCTTTGGCGAGGTCTGTTTTAATACCGGAATGACGGGATATCAGGAAATTTTTACCGACCCATCCTATTTTGGGCAGATCATGGTGACCACAAATGCCCATATCGGTAATTACGGTACCAATGTTGAAGAGGTGGAATCCGACGGTATAAAGATCGCCGGCCTTATCTGCCGTAACTTTAGTTATGAGTATTCCAGACCGATTGCCGACAGTGGTTTGGAAACGTTTTTAGAGCAAAACGGTCTCTTCGCAATTTCGGATGTGGACACCAGGGCCTTAGTGAGCTACATACGGGATAATGGTGCCATGAACGCGGTAATATCTACGGAAGTCGACGCTATAGAGGAGTTAAAGAAAAAACTTGCCGCCATACCAAGTATGGAAGGCTTGGAACTCGCTTCCAAAGTATCCACTACGGAACCTTATTTTTATGGAGAGGAAAATGCCGCAATAAAAATTGCCGCACTCGATATTGGTATCAAAAAGAATATTTTACGAAACCTTGCTAAGCGGGGCGCCTGTATAAAAGTGTTTCCGTACAACACCCCTTTTGAAGATTTAAAAGCATGGGCTCCCGATGGTTATTTTATTTCGAACGGTCCCGGGGATCCACAGCCGCTTAACGATGCCATAGCTACGGCAAAGCAAATGATTCAAACGGATAAACCGGTTTTTGGAATATGCTTGGGGCATCAAGTGATCGCCCTGGCGAATGGCATCGATACCTATAAGATGCACAATGGGCACCGCGGTATCAATCACCCTATCATGAACCTGTTGACGGGCAAGGGAGAGATTACTTCCCAAAACCACGGTTTTGCGATCAATAGAGAACAAACGGAGGCGCACCCGGATCTTGAGATTACCCATGTACACTTAAACGATCAAACGGTAGCGGGAATACGCATGAAGGACAAAAATGTTTTTTCGGTACAGTACCACCCCGAAGCCAGTCCGGGACCGCACGATGCCGAATACCTGTTCGATACTTTTTTCGACATGATCAAAGCGAACGATTCGGTTGCCGTATCCTAGTTTAAATTAGTGTTATATCACATTTCCAAAGTGTATTGTGCGACCTTGGTTCCGTATCTTTGCGCTTTTTGCACTCAAATTGCGTTTTTTAGCGCATCAGATGTTTCTGGATAAAGGCTTTTTTTAAGCCGCTGAGCTGGGTTACTAAGCTTAAAAGAAATAGTGGTGCAAAAGATAATTTTGAAAAGAATTACAAAAACTCAAGATGAGTTCTTTAAAAACAACTGAAAAAAAATAACAAATGAGTATCATTCTTAGTGTTCATGCAAGACAGATTTTAGATTCTAGGGGAAATCCGACGGTAGAGGTAGACGTTATTACCGAAAATGGAGTAATGGGAAGGGCCGCAGTACCTTCCGGAGCTTCCACAGGGGAGCATGAAGCTGTCGAGTTGCGCGATGGGGGCAATACGTTTATGGGCAAGGGGGTCGCTAAGGCCGTTGCCAACGTAAACACCGCCATTGCAGAGGAAATTTTGGGAATGTCGGTATTTGAACAAAACCTGGTCGATCAGGTTATGATCGATTTGGATGGTACTCCGAACAAATCAAAGCTCGGTGCAAACGCCATATTGGGTGTTTCCCTGGCCGTGGCAAAGGCGGCCGCTAATGAACTGGGAATGTCCCTTTTCCGTTACGTAGGCGGTGTAAGCGCAAATACGTTGCCGGTACCGATGATGAATATCATCAATGGCGGTTCCCATTCCGATGCGCCGATCGCTTTTCAGGAGTTTATGGTAATGCCCGTGAAGGCAAAGAGCTTTTCGCATTCCATGCAGATGGGGACCGAAATATTCCACAACCTCAAAAAAGTATTGCACGATAGAGGTTTGAGCACCGCGGTAGGCGATGAGGGCGGGTTTGCCCCAAACCTTGAAGGTGGTACGGAGGATGCGCTGGATACCATCGCCAAAGCGGTAGACAAGGCAGGGTACAAGTTGGGTGACGATGTTATGATCGCACTGGACTGTGCCGCAGCGGAATTTTTTGTGGATGGAAAATACGATTATACCAAGTTCGAGGGCGATAAAGGAATGGTGCGTACATCGGAAGAGCAGGCACAATACCTGGCCGACCTTAGTGCAAAATATCCGATCATTTCCATTGAGGACGGAATGGATGAAAATGACTGGGACGGCTGGAAAGCCCTTACCGATAAGATCGGTGATAAGGTACAATTGGTAGGCGACGATTTGTTCGTGACCAATGTAGAACGCTTGTCACGAGGGATCGAGAACGGTATCGCCAACTCCATTTTGATCAAGGTAAACCAGATTGGAACACTTACCGAAACCATTGCGGCGGTCAACATGGCCAAAAACGCGGGATATACCTCAGTAATGTCGCACCGTTCCGGTGAAACCGAGGACAATACGATCGCCGATCTTGCCGTAGCATTGAATACGGGTCAGATCAAGACCGGTTCGGCCTCCCGTTCCGATAGAATGGCAAAGTACAATCAGTTGTTGCGCATAGAGGAAGAATTGGGAGCGGTAGCATACTACCCTCAAGAAAAAGCCTTCAAGCTAAGCTAATACCATTTCTGGTGTTAAATTACCCATTAAAAATTGTTCTTTTCCGTGTATGCTTCAAAATAAAATCCAACCATAGCTACTGCTATGCTTGGGTTTTCTTTTTCGCCTACCCAAAAAATTCCTGGTTTTTATTTACGTAATTTAACACCAGAAATGGTATAGGAAGGCGCTTTTCCCGATATAAAAACCTATTCGTTTTCCTGATGGAATCGAATAGGTTTTTTTGGTTTTAGGAGCAACGTGGTAAACGAATTTTGAATATCTTGTAGCGTTTGAACAATAGGAAAACCACATGAACAATTTTTTATTCGTAGCGGCAGAGAACGACGCTATTCCAGATTGTAAAGCAGGAGGTATGGGAGATGTAGTACGCGATGTACCGCGTCAAATTTCCGCTATGGGCGACAAGGTGCATGTTGTTGTGCCATCCTATGGCCGTTTGCACCAGGGGGGTACGTTTAAAACACACCTCAATTTTCCGTTACGCGGTACCACATATACGGCCGATTTTTACGAGGTCATCCCCAAAAAGGAGTTTAAGAACGTACACCACTATGTAATCCACCACCCGGAGATAGAGGAGGGGGATATTGCCCATATTTACCATAACGATCCTACCGAGCCGTTCTACACCGATGCGATAAAGTATTTTATATTTTGTACCGCAGTTGCCGAAGCATTAAAAAAAGAGGCTTTCGGCAAATTGGATGTGGTGCACATGCACGATTGGCATTCGAGCCTGGTACTCTTTTTAAAGAAGTATCACCCTTCCTATAGTTCGTTGAAGAAAATGCGATACGTGTACAGCATTCACAATTTGGCGATACAGGGCATTCGTCCTTTTGAAGATAACTATTCCTCGTTGAGCACGTGGTTTCCCGAGATCAATTATGATGAGAAAGCCTTGATGGATTATCGATATCGGGACTGTATCAATCTGATGGCCGTTGGCATTCGATTGGCCGATGCCGTACATACCGTGTCGCCCTCGTATAAAGAAGATGTACTAAAACCGAGTTCCCCGCCGGAGTTTATCGGTGGCGAAGGGTTGGAGACCGATTTGATAAAAGCGGAGAACGAAGGGCGGCTGTTCGGTATACTGAACGGCTGTAACTACAATAACGTTCGCGTTGCCGATACCGGAAAACTGTATCGCAATACCGTAAAGGCACTTTTCAGATGGTTACAGGAAGAATCTAAAAAATACAAGGCGGACTTCCTGGCCCATACCGGAGAGAAGGTAATGGAGTATGTGGCCAATCATCCAAAGTTTATCGTTTCGAGCGTGGCCCGGTTAACGGAACAAAAGTTCTATTTCTTCAAACGCTCTCCAGAGGCCTTTGAACAACTGTTGCAAAAGCTTGAGGCCGTTGGTGGTATTTTTATGCTGTTGGGTACTGGCGCCCCGGAGTATGAAGCACTTTTTCGGGATATGAGTTATGCGCACCGGAATTTTATTTTCACCAATGGGCAATCGGAAGACCTTATCGATTCGATTTATTTGGAATCCGACCTCTATTTCATGCCCAGCCTTTTCGAACCCTGCGGTATCAGCCAAATGTTGGCCATGCGAAACGGAAATCCTTGTTTGGTGCACCATACGGGCGGTCTTACGGATACCGTTGCACACATGAAAACCGGCTTCGCCTTTGATGGCGATACCTACGACGAAAAAATCCGGAACATGTTGTCCAGTTTCGATATGGCGCTCGATGTTTTCCAGAACGATAAGAAAAAATGGAAGCAGATACAGACGGCGGCCAAAAAGAAGCGGTTTACTTGGGAAAAATCGGTATCGAAGTATTATGAACAACTGTATTTGCTGTAAAGGAAATCACCAGCTTTAAGAGCGTTAATAAATGTCTAAATCAGGGAGTCTGAATTGTTAACGTCCCCTGTTTTTCTTACCTTCGCGACTCACTTAAAAATTAAGTAATCACAACAAATGACAGATAAAGCTACTTTAGAATACAACGGTAAAAAATACGATTTTCCTATTGTCAAAGGAACGGAAGACGAGTTGGCGATCGATATCAAAACATTGCGATCGGCTACGGGTGGTATTACCACTATAGATCCGGGATATAAAAACACTGGTTCTTGTTCCAGTGCAATTACCTTTCTTGATGGGGAAAAAGGAATTTTGAGGTACCGGGGATATTCTATTGAGGAATTGGCCGAAAAGGCCGATTTTTTGGAGGTGGCCTATTTGTTGATTTTTGGAGAATTACCTAATAAGCAGGAGTTGGACAAATTTCACGCCGATATTAAAGAAGAATCGAACGTGGATGAGGAGATGAAGAAGATTTTGGACAGCTTTCCAAAAACGGCCCATCCTATGGGCGTGTTGTCCTCTTTGACCAGTGCCCTGATCGCTTTTAATCCTTCTACGGTAGATGTTTCCTCCGATGAGGCCATGTACCATGCCATAGTACGGATTATGGCCAAGTTTCCCGTATTGGTCGCTTGGACGATGCGAAAAAAGAAAGGCCTTCCGTTGGATTATGGCGACGATACCCTGGGTTATGTGGAGAACATCCATAAAATGATGTTCAAAAAACCGACCCAGACCTATCAAAAAAATCAAATCGTTATCGAGGCTTTAGACCAATTACTGATTTTACATGCCGATCATGAGCAGAATTGTTCTACCTCTACGGTGCGTATCGTCGGATCGTCACATGCAGGGCTGTTCGCTTCGTTATCCGCAGGGATTTCCGCACTGTGGGGACCTTTGCACGGTGGTGCCAACCAAGCGGTTTTGGAAATGTTGGAGGCCATAGAGAACGATGGTGGCGACACCAAAAAGTATATGGCAAAAGCAAAGGATAAAAGCGACCCGTTCCGGCTTATGGGCTTTGGACACCGGGTATATAAAAATTTCGATCCGAGAGCAAAAATCATTAAAAAGGCTGCCGATAGGGTGCTCGGCGATCTTGGCATCAAAGACCCTATTTTGGATATTGCAAAAGGTTTGGAAAAAGAAGCCCTGGAAGACCCTTATTTTGTCGATAGAAAGTTATATCCGAACGTAGATTTTTACTCGGGAATCATTTATAGGGCATTGGGAATACCCACCGAAATGTTTACCGTAATGTTCGCTTTGGGCCGCCTACCGGGATGGATCGCACAGTGGCGCGAAATGCGTTTGAACAACGAGCCCATCGGTCGTCCGCGTCAAGTGTACACCGGAGAAAATTACCGCCCTTTCGTAGGGGTCAACGAGCGATAACAACGAACTGCTTGCATATAATATCGAACCCTTTCATATTCTTGAAAGGGTTTTTTTTACCACTATCCAAAATTGTGATTCATGCTCCATCTAAACGTTAACGACGAAATTTCACGACTTAAGGCGGTCGTGCTGGGAACCGCAGAAAACAATGGACCGGTCCCGAAAGCGGAGGAGGCCTATGATCCAAAATCATTGGAACATATTTTAGCGGGAACCTATCCGAAGGAATCCGATATGATTACCGAAATGAATGCCTTCGATGCGGTACTCAAAAAATATGGCGTTTCCGTTTTTCGGCCCGAGGTGCTCAAGGACTGTAATCAAATTTTCTCTCGCGATATTGCCTTTGTAATCGAAAACAAGTTGGTAAAGGCGAATATTTTACCGGACAGGGAAAAAGAGTTCGAGGCCATCTTTCATGTATTGGAATACATCGATCCCCAACACATTTTAATTCCACCGGAGGAGGTTCATGTAGAAGGAGGCGATGTCATGCCCTGGAACGATCATATTTTTATGGGTACCTATACCGCGGCCGACTATCCCGATCAGATTACCGCACGCACCAATGCGCAGGCGGTACGGTTTATCAAACAACAGTTTCCGAACAAGACGGTAAAAGCCTTTGAATTAAGAAAGTCAAAAAACGCCAGGGAAAATGCCCTTCACCTCGATTGTTGCTTTCAACCTTTGGGAAAAGGAAAGGCGATCCTACATAAAAATGGGTTTTTAGTGGAGGCGGAATACCAATGGTTGGTCGATTTTTTTGGGGAGGAAAACATCTTTGAAATTACTTCCGACGAAATGTACCATATGTTCAGTAATGTATTCTCCATTTCGCCAGATGTGGTCGTTTCCGAACAAAATTTCAAAAGACTGAACAACTGGCTTCGCGAACAAGGGTTTACCGTAGAAGAAATACCGTACTCCGAAATCGCAAAGCAGGAGGGATTGCTTCGTTGTAGTACGTTACCGCTGATTCGAGAGTAATCTTTTCTCAACAAATTAAGGGATCTCTGTGCGCTGATATGAAGCGGAGGTGTTCGTTTTACCTGATTATTTTTCTTTTACGCAAAGCGTGGTGTTCAGCGGCCCCGTTCATCGTTTTTTACTGAAATCTGGATGGGGAAACGTTGAAAAAAATCTAATTTTACAATCCGAAAGAATCCGATTCTTTCGATGTCCTATAATCTGATAGAAGTCGAACCAATCGGTCTTATACCATTTTAACTCGTTCCAATACATACCGTGCATGCAGATTACCAATACCATTTTAATGATTCGTCCCGTCAATTTTCGAATGAACGAGCAAACGGCGGTCAATAATTATTTTCAGGAGCAACTTTCCATTCAAAACGTAGAAATCAATAAAAAGGCACAAATGGAATTCGATGCCTTTGTTGCCGTTTTAAGAACGCATGGGGTCAACGTAATCGTAATCGATGATACCGAGGAGCCCAACACGCCAGATTCCATTTTCCCCAATAATTGGATCTCGTTCCACGCCAATGGAACCATTGCCGTGTATCCAATGTTCGCCGAAAACAGAAGAAACGAACGGCGCGAGGATATTTTTGATGTGCTGGAGGAAGCCGGTTTTCGGATCGATACCGTTGTAGATTATACCGCCGCAGAGGAAGAAGGTTATTTTTTGGAAGGTACGGGTAGTATTTTAAAAGATAGGGTTCATCAAAAAGCGTATTGCGCGCTCTCCGAACGGGCGCATGAAGAACTTTTTATTGAGTTTTGCGAGGACTTTGACTGTTTCCCGGTCATCTTTACGGCCAACCAAACCGTAAACAGTGAACGATTGCCCATTTATCATACCAATGTGATGATGGCCATGGCCGAGCACTTTGCAATCATTAATTTGGATGCCATTGATAATAAAAAAGAGCGCAAGGAAGTAATGCACCACTTAAAGACGGATGGAAAGGAAATCATTCCGATTACCGACGAACAAATGCATCAATTTGCGGGAAACATGCTGCAGGTAGTGGGTGCCGACGACGAAAGGTTTATGGTGATGAGTACCGCTGCATATAAAAGTTTGCGACCCGATCAAGTTACCGCTATAGAAAAGCATTGTAGCATTATCCATAGCCCGTTGGATACTATCGAGACCTGCGGGGGAGGGAGCGCCCGTTGTATGATGGCCGAAGTGTTTTTGCCTTTGCGGAGCGTGCTGAAAACCGCTAAGTAGGGGGGATTCATGGGTTGTAGACGTTGGTTGAAAGGATGCACTTTAACGCAAGGCGTTCCTCCGGGTACCCTGAGCTACAAATTTCTAACCCGTCTTATGCATTAGGAAATGGCGTATTGCCAACTGTTTGCTGCATAACGGTTTGGTTATCGTTTCACCAAGGTTTTGACGAACAACCATGACATTGGTATGATTAGAAGGGCAAAGGGCAAGGAAGTGATGATCAGCAATTTTTGTACGGCGCTCAACACATCTATTTCGGCCTTGGCCGTTCCCAATAGCAATAGCGCCATGGTGGCCAATAGCACGAACACCGACCAAAGGAACCGATGCATTTTAGCGGGTTCCTTTTTTCCGTTGTCCGTAAACATACTTAGCACAAAAACGGCGGAATCGATCGATGTGACCAAAAAACCGATGAGAAGAAAAATGGTAATGCCGCTCCAAAGTGCAGGGAACGGATAGCTTTCAAAAAAGATAAAAATAGAAGAAAATACATTGCCAAATTCTCCTTGATAGGCGCCGCTATCGGCAATGGTTTGAAACGCAGCGGTACCGAATACCGAAAACCAGAAAAAAGTACCCAAAGAAGGAATGAACAACACGCCCAATAATAATTGCCGTAGGGTTCGCCCTTTAGAAATACGGGCAATAAAAATCCCGGTGAAAGGTGCCCAGGCCAACCAAAATGCCCAGTAGTAGAAAGTCCAATCCGTCAAAAAGGCGATACCCGGATCATAGTTGCCCAAGGCCAAACTCATAGGGATAAACTCTACGATATAAGCATACAAGGCCTGTACAAAGTTCAGCAGAATGGTGGAAACATCGCTTAAAAAAAAGATAAGGGCAAGTAAGGTCATCGTAATGAGGATATTTACCTTCGATATGATCTTGATTCCCTTGTCTATTCCTTTCCAAGCAGAGTAAAAGGCGATAAGTGCGATTCCTGAAACCAAGGAAAGGGTAGTGCCCAACCCGAAGTCTACAGAAAACAAATGATCAAGGCCCCCTTTTATTTGCGTGGTCCCAAGACCAAGGGCCGCAATAAGACCAAATACGGTGGTGATGACCACAATGATGTCGATGATACCCAATACCGTTTTATTGGAAATGGAATCGGATACCGTGGCACTGACCAGCACGGCCTTTTTGCGAACGAACAGGGCGTATCCCACAACCATGGCAAATAGCCCATAAAAAGCCCAAGCGGTAAAGCCCCATTGGTAGAACGTAAACTCCAGCGCTAAAATTTCCGGGCTGTGATTGCTAGGAAAAGGTGGGTTTTGCTGCATGAATACCGGTTCTTGAACGGCCCTTAGCAAAATGCCGGCGCCCATTCCTGCACTGTATAGCATAGCGGTCCACGCCCAAAGCGAATGTTCGGGGGTGCTGTCCTTGGCCCCTAGTCTGATGTTTCCGAAAGGAGAGCATGCAATGCCCACCAACAGCAGCACACAGCCAAGCCCCAGATAAAGATAAAAATGGCCAAAATGGTTCCTCACCCATATAGAACCCGTTTCAATGCTTGCATAACTCGCTTCGGTAGCAAAAAAAACGACCGCGGTGAAGGCAAGGATCAAGCCAATTGAAATCGATAAAATGGCATTGTTGAAAAGAATTTTCACCAGCTAAAATGGGTTTGAAAGAAGTTTAACATGCGCCCACGACCGCAGGGAGCTAGGCATAGTTGCTTATAAGCAATTCCCGAAATCATGCTTTTACGATATTCCGGATCATTCCCCCAAAAATAAAATAATGAAGGGGAACAATGCTATACCAGTACAAGCGACCACGAAGTCCTCGGGGCCTGAACGTGGCGGTTTGGTGCAACACGTTGGCATCATCGATACGGAACTCCAGCCAGGCTTCACCGGGCAAACGCATTTCGGCAAAGAGCAAAAGCCGTTTTTCTTTTTTATCGGCCAGGAGTACCCGCCAGAAATCCAAGGCGTCGCCAGGGTATAGCTTGTCCGGATGTGTTCGTCCCCTTCGGAGCCCTACGCCTCCGAACAGCTTATCGATAACGCCCCGTAGTTGCCATAGCCAATTGCCATAGTACCAACCCTGTTGTCCTCCGATTTTCCAAATATTCCTTAATACCCGTTCGGTATCCTTGACCGGTAACTTCTGTTCATCTTTGAGGATCCCATATTTAGGTACCTGTATGTACTTTCCCAAATCTTTTTGAAAGCGGCCGCTGACCATACTGTCTTTCCAACTGCTGACCACCTGGTTTTGTGCGATTTTTTTAAAGGCCATGTCGATGGCCGCCGTATAGGAATGGGTAGTAATTCCAAGAAGGTCTTGGAGCCGTGTATCGTTTGCCACCACTTCGATCTTCATACTGTCAACCAGGTTCATGGCCAGTTTATAGGAAGTAGAGGTAACAAAATAAAGCCAGTAGGAAGATAGTTTGGGGGTCATTACCGGTACCGTAAAAATCCAATTTTTAAATCCTCGTACCGCAGCATACTGATGCATCATTTCCTTATAGGTGAGCACATCGGGTCCGGCAATATCAAAGCCGTCGTTATAGGTTTTTTCATTGCCGAGCACACCGGTCAAAAAGGCAAGTACGTCGCGTATGGCAATAGGTTGTGTTTTGGTGAGCACCCATTTGGGTGTGATCATGAAGGGTAGTTTTTCGCATAGGTCGCGAATAATTTCAAAAGAAGAACTGCCCGAACCAACGATAATCCCTGCTTTGAGTACGGTTAGGGCATAATTTCCCTTGGCCAAGATTTCCTCTACATTTTTGCGCGACCATAAATGTTTGGAAAGGTTTTCATCATTGGAAATCCCACTGAGATAGATAACCTGTTTGGCTTTGGTTTCGGCCAGATAGGCGTTGAAATGGTGGGCGGTAACAGCTTCCATTTCATCGAACTCTTTGGTGGAGGAACGCATGGAGTGAATCAAAAAATAGGCCGCGTCAATATCGTGCGGTACTTTTCCTTTTTGCACCGTTTCCAAAAAATCGATTTCAAGGACCTCGATCCGTGAACGGATTTCGGGATCTATGGAAAGGCGTTCCTCATCGCGTACGGTACACACCAATTGGTGTCCTTGATCCAGTAACAGCGGCAATAGGCGCATACCAATATATCCGTTCGCACCAGTAAGTAGTATTTTCATCTATCGTGTTTACAACATAAGACCATTTCAAAGCTAAAATGGTATACGTCCGTTTGCAGGCCACCGTATGCGTTTAGGGGCAATGGGTTGAAACTCCCTTTAAATTTCATGCTCCCGTTTGGTAGGGCCACTTTTCCTTAGGCTCATAGATCCTCGATTGCCGTTGGGGTATTGTCCGCTTTTTGGTCCAACATTTTTCTAAAGAACTTTTGTATCGCTTTTGTATCGGCGGTCACTTTTACAAAATAATGGTCGCGGTACACGGAGTAAACGGCTAAATCTCCCTTATAGACCGTCAACTTGTAATAGGGAATGACCAGTGCAAAGGTTTCCAACAACGACCGAAAACGCAATATGATTCCTTTGGGCCGCAATTCGATGGAACAACAGTCCCTGTTGTTGTCCAGAAGCAATAGGTTGCGTATTTCTACACTAGTTTCTGTAATGAATAATTTTGGGGAGCCGATACCGCCCATTTTCCAACGCTCTTTTAGCGGGAAGGGCTTGCCAACGGCATCCGTTATCTTATTGGTGACCTTTTTATCGGAATACGAAACGTTTAATAGCATAATATAAATTTCAGTTTTTCGGACCGCTTTGGTGACGTAAGGGCCTGTTTATCCTTTTTTTAAATAGAAAAAAATCGTTATCGGGCACCTTGTTTCGCCTACCGTTCTTACCAACAGTATTTCCGCATGGAAAAAAACGTAATTTGCCTTAAGGGTTCGCGATACCTTTTTTACTCGCATGCAGCGTTAATTCCGTTTTTATAAAGTTAATGAAAACCACTTTTAATTCCGAGGGCAAGGGCCCGAAAGCCTTAAAAAAATGATTAATTTTGCGGCCTTACAATAGGAACGATATGAGTTTACAGGAGATATTGGGTATTCAGGTGAAGAAGGCGACGAACACCTTGTTCGACGTAGCATTGCCGGAAGTCGAGTTTCAGCCGACCCGAAAGGACTTTGAAGGGGATATTACCGTGGTGGTATTCCCAATGCTTCGCCTCATAAAGGGCAACCCGGTACAGATCGGCGAAAAGATCGGAACATTTTTGATGGAACAGGTCGATGTAGTTTCCGGGTACAACGTGATCAAAGGGTTCTTAAATATTGTGGTTTCGGACGCCTATTATGTAAACTTTTTCAATGCTGTTCGCAATGAAGCGCATTTCGGGCATGCCCAAGAAAAGGAACCGGAGGCGATTATGGTGGAATATTCTTCACCCAATACCAATAAGCCTTTGCACTTGGGACATATCCGAAACAACCTCTTGGGCTATTCGGTGGCAGAAATTTTAAAGGCCGCCGGAAAGAAGGTATACAAGACCCAGATCATTAATGATAGGGGCATCCATATTTGTAAAAGCATGCTGGCCTGGCAACGGTTTGGGAATGGAGAAACCCCGGAAAGTACGGGACTAAAGGGCGATAAGCTGGTCGGGAATTATTATGTTGCCTTCGATAAGGCCTATAAAAAGGAGATTGCTGCCTTGGAAGCGGATGGAATGGATACCAAGTTGGCGGAAAAGGAAGCACCTATTTTAAAGGACGCCCAAGGAATGCTCCGAAAGTGGGAGGCAGGGGACGCCGAGATCGTAGCCCTGTGGAAGAAAATGAACGGTTGGGTGTATGACGGTTTTAACGTCACCTATACCAACATGGGAGTCGATTTTGACAAGCTGTATTACGAAAGTGATACCTATCTTTTGGGCAAGGACGTGGTTGCCGACGGCCTGAAGCAAGGTGTTTTTTACAAGAAGGACGATGGTAGTGTTTGGATCGATCTCAGCGATGAAGGGCTGGACGAAAAAATTGTACTGCGATCGGACGGAACCGCAGTGTATATGACACAGGATATCGGCACTGCCATACAGCGGGTAAAGGACTACCCTGATATCGGCGGTATGGTATATACTGTGGGTAACGAGCAAGATTATCATTTTAAGGTACTTTTCCTGATCCTAAAGAAATTGGGTTTTGGTTGGGCGGAAAAACTCTACCACCTTAGCTATGGGATGGTCGACCTGCCAAGTGGAAAAATGAAGAGTAGGGAAGGTACTGTGGTCGATGCCGATGATCTAATGGTCGATATGGCGCTGACCGCTGCCAACATCTCAGAGGAATTAGGAAAATTAGAGGCCTATTCCGAAGCGGAAAAGCAACAATTGTACAAGATTATCGGTCTTGGTGCCCTCAAATACTATATTTTAAAGGTAGACCCTAAAAAACGTATTCTTTTTAATCCGGAGGAGTCCGTGGATTTTCAGGGCAACACAGGTCCCTTCATACAATATACCTACGCGCGGATCCAGTCTATTTTGCGCAAGGCCAATGCTATGGAGGTTCCCATGACGCCGGCCGAAAGCGATATGGCGTTGCATCCCAAGGAAAAGGAATTGATCAAACAATTGCAGCTGTTTCCGGAGACGGTGCAGTTGGCGGCCGAAAACTACAGCCCGGCCCTAATCGCCAATTACACCTATGATCTGGTAAAGGAATTCAACTCCTTTTACCAACAGGTTTCTATTTTGGGCGAGAGCGACATGCAAAAGAAAATACTACGGGTACAGCTTTCTAAAAAGGTGGCGGAGGTCATCAAATCGGCCTTTGCCTTATTGGGAATACAGGTTCCCGATCGTATGTAATGTTCCGGTAGCAACAATTAATTTCTGTTTTTACAGTTGTAGTTCCATATGCACGTACCAAAGATCTTTGCGATTCTCGCGGGAGTCTACATTGTAGGGCAGTTTCTATACATCGTCTACTATGCCATAGGGTTGGTGCAGTTCAATCCTTTTGTGAAGTTAAAACCGCTCACCACTTTGGAGAAGCAGGTGTTGACCGATAATTTTCCCATTTACAGAAAACTTCCGGAGGTGTTGAAAGCGCGTTGCGAGGAGCGCATAAAATGGTTCAGGAGCCGGAAAAAATTCGTGTTTTATGGCGCGGTATCCCGTCAGGAAGATATCAAACTGATATTGAGCGGCAGCTTGGTGCTCATGACCCTCGGGTTAAAAAATTATAAGATGCGGCGCTCTTTAATGCGGGTTATCGTGTACCCTTCCCAATACTATTCCAGGATCAGTCGCCGGCACCATTTAGGGGAGTACAATCCTTTTTTTAAGACCGTTGTTTTTTCTGCCGAACAGTTGTGGGAAGGCTTTCGGATTCCCAATGACAATATCAATTTGGCCATGCACGAATTTGCCCATGCCCTTAGCTATGAAATGAAGCGCAAAGGTTCGTGGGAAGCTATGAAGTTTCGTGTGGGTTTCAGGGAGATCCATGCCTTGCTGGCAGCACCGTTGTTTCGGGAACAAATGGCGGCCACAGGATACTTTAGGGAGTATGGGATGACCAATACGCAAGAATTTTTTTCGGTGGCCGTAGAAAATTATGTGGAAACCCCACAACAATTTGACCAAGACTTTCCAGAACTGTACGGGATTTTAAAGCGAATGTTAAAATTTGAGTTTCGTTAAAATACCATCTTATAGCGATATGCGAATGGTACGATAAGAAAAATAAATACTGCGGAGTATATTTAGTTAGGAATACTAACTATATTTGGATAATCTTAATTTAATATTCATATTATGAAAAAATCTATTTTTTATCACGCAGGCTGCCCTGTTTGTGTAAGTGCGGAAAAGGAAATAATTGAGTTGATTGGTAAGGACAACTTAGAAATCGTTGATATCGGGACCGTAACCACCCGTATTTTAGAAGCGGAGAAGGCCGGGGTAAATTCGGTTCCAGCCTTATTGACTCCTTCGGGACAAGTACTTCATTTAAATTTTGGCGCCTCCTTATCGGCCTTGAAAGCATAATTCTATAATCTATAAAGTTAGGATTCCTAATTAAAAATAGGTGAATCCTAACTTTTCAACTCCAGACAAAATGAAAATAAATCCAATAGTAACTTCCATTATAATGGTTTTGGGTGCATTGACCAGTTCGCGCGCCCAAAAAAATGAATATAACAACGCAGATTTTTCCATTAGAAAAGCAACCGTAACACATCACAAGGCCATCGGGGTGACCGTTTGGCAAATCGATGTCGGTGGTATTGCCGGAAACACCACGCCCGAGCCGATAGGCCAGCTTGATGGGGCAACGGTTTTAGGGTATGTATTTCCCACTACGCTAAACCCCGCGGATGTCGGTTTTGGCAATGTTAAGGGGATGGTTGCTCTTGCACTTACTTCGCATCCGGATTTCGACGATACTCCATTATGGGACGAGAACAATGATCGAGCTTTTGATAATGACGGTGTGGTATGGCATCCCCACTGGGTCATACTCGTAGAAGATAAAAGGGTCTCCGGGGGCTTGAGGGTAAAACAGTTCACAGAGGGGGATACCGCGGTCGTGCTCCCTCCTACCAATCCTGGAATGCCTATGTATATGGATTCACCTGGTTTTCCGGTAACAACTGACAAGGAAACCATTCGGGTTGTGGTGCCCGATTATCGAATCAATAACCAAACGAATTTTAAGTATGATGGCGTTACGGCCCTTCTAAAAGTAAACGGAAGCAAGGACGATTTGCCGTTATTGGGCGTTTATGAAGTATTCTCCGTGGCAAGTAAAGATTTGTCCTTACCGTATTCGGTAACAAAATAAAACAAAAAGTTTGGGTACGAAGAAGTATCCGACCTGACCTTTTGTTGTCGATGGGCATACTTTATTTGACACGCTTTTGGAAAGCGTAAGCCAATAGCATAGCAAAAAAAGCCATGCCCCATGAAGATGGGGCATTTTTGTGCTTCCAAAATTGAAATCGCGAGTGCTACACTGCGCCGAGTTTAACATTTTCGATCCAGCTTTGGGGCATTCCGTTCTGTTGTATAAAAGGGGTTTTCGGGTGCCGGGAAAACAATTACAAACCTAGCGCAGCGCAATTCTTGATATTGAAAGTTTATATAGTCTGACAGGATAACTAACTTTGTCTATCGACACCGATAGCGATACACCAAGTTATGAGCGAATCCCTCTTTGATCCGGCAGCACAGAACGGTAACCTACCCAATAAAATAGTGGCCGGATTGGAAAAGGTTTCCGAGGCCTTTAAGGTATTGTTGTGGGATAAAGGAAAAGAATTAGGGCTGAGCCCTATTCAAATACAATTATTGCTTTTTGTTGCCTATCATGGACCCGAATTTTGTACGGTCAGTAATTTGGCGAAGGAATTCAATGTGACCAAACCTACGATTAGTGACGTGGTGCGGGTTCTGTTGAAAAAACAGTTGATCCAAAAAGATTATTCCAATTCGGACAGTCGTAGCTACGTAATTTTTTTAACGGATTCCGGGGAACAGATGGTTGAAATGACCAAGGATTTTGCCAATCCCATAAAAAAGCAGTTGAGTAGGGACGCGAAAGTGCTACAACCGCTTTTCCATGTTTTGAGCCGCTTGATGTACGGATTAAGTAAGGATGGGGTGCTAGGGGAACTGCGTATTTGTTATGGTTGTCGTTTTTATGTAGAAAAAAAAGGTTCGAGCTACTGTAATCTTTTGGAGCGAACACTTCGAACAAATGACATTCGAATCGATTGTAAGGAATACGAAAGCCAGGATCAATAGTTTAAAAACGAACTCTAAAACTGAGATTGGGGGTCAACCCTAGGGCCACATTTTCCACTTTTTCGATTTCCCCTTCCGTATCGATCCTATAAAATCTGTTGAAAATGTTTTTCCTATCGGTGATGTTAAGCACTGACGCACCTACGGTAGCGGCAATTTCAGGAGTCAGTTCAAAAGCGTACATGGCCGAAAAGTCCGCTCGCAGATACTCGGGGAGTCTACTGCTATTGGCCTCGGCATAATTGATACGGTTTGGAAAAAAGCTGGTATCCAGCGGATCCGTAGCGGCCGGTTCGGTAAACGGTTTTCCGGTCCGGTAGTTGAGTCCCAACGCCATTTTTAAAGGACCTAAGGTATAGGTGCCGGCAAGGGTCGCCACATGGCGGACATCTAGGTTATGCGGAAATTCGGAAGGCATCAGTTCCGGAAAAAAATAAGTGTTCAAATTATAGCTATAACTGCCCCAAACGCTATAATTCTCCGTTTTTCTGTTGATCAACAGCTCTACTCCGCGTATGGTATACTGTCCGATTTCCCCATTGAACTGGTTTTGGTTCTGAAAGCCCTGGGTTGCGGTGCTAACGCCTTTGACCTCCTTAAAAAAGCCCTCTATTCCCGCATAGAATTCCTTTGTATCAAAATTAAGTCCTAAAGAGGCCTGTTTGCTGGTGGTAACGGGAAGTGTTTCGCCATCCGAAATGATCCATCGTCGTTTTTCGACCCCTAAAAAGTTCTGTTCCAAGTCGATGATCTGATTGGTTACCTGGCTCTTGAATTCCCCAAGGCCGACTACCTTCCAGTTTGGGGCAAAGGTATAGTTGAGGTTCAACCGTGGCTCCGGTATAAATTCTTCAAAGCTATCGGGGTTTTGATAATAGTTCAACCGCAGACCGGCGTTGGCAAAAAGCTTTTTGTCTTCCGAGGTATAGGAGAATTCCGAAAAAACCGCATGAGCGCGCATAATTCGTTTTACGTTGCTATCAAAGGGCGGTTGGGTGACCAAGGCCTGGTTGGCAATGCCGGTTTCGGTAAATTGATACCCATTTCTTAAGGTCGCGACGGTTCCTACCTGCAGTTCGGTAATTAGTTTTGCCCCGGTTTCCTCAACCTTGTTCACCTGTACCAACCGTTGTTGGGGATCGGGATAGCTATTGTTGGCGCCCAACTCGTAATCGGTGCGATATACGTTAAGGTCCGTAGAAAAACGGTCGCTCCAGGTGCTCGTAAAATGGCCTCCGAAGGAGGTGTTGGTTTGGTCCAGTTCGCTCTCGGTACTTTCCGCCGAGCCCGTCGTCAGTCGCGAATAGGCAAGCCTGTTGTTGATATTGATGACACTGGCCCGTAGCTGGTGCTTTGTTCCGATGTCATATAAAAATTTACTGCTGAAATCATAGAAATAAAAGTCGGCCTCTTGTTCTACCACTTGGCTGTCCTGAAAAGCGCGACTTGAAAATTCACTGTAGGTCGGGGTATTGAAAAAATCGGTCAACGACCTTCGAGCGGAAAATTGAAACGCCATATCGTCATTGATAGGAAGTTGTCCGTATACATCCCCATTGATCATGTTGAAGCCCGCTCCACCAAAAAAAGCGTTTTCCAGTTTGTTTTTGGTACGCATGTCGATGATGCCGCTTACACCATCACCATAGACCGCACTGGAACCGTTCTTTATTAAAGTTACCTTATCGGTCAAATAGGGATTGAATGCCGAGATCAATCCGAAAAAATGACCGGATTGGTACATTTTTATGCCATCCCATAGCAATAGGTTTTGGTCATTGCTACCGCCACGTATATTAATGTCCGAAACGGTTTCATCAATGCTCTTTACCCCTGGTAACGCCTGTATGGTCTGTAGGATGTCGGGTTCCATGGCACCGGGGAGTATTCCAAATTCGTTCGTGTTCAGCAGTATGCTCGCATCGGCCTGTTGTACCAATCCCGCGGTAAGGAATTCGTACACGACCACCTCTTCCAGCTGGTTGTAGAACGGGGTCAACAAAAGCGTTTGGCATGGGGCGTTCGAAACCAGCTTTTCAGCAGCTACGAACAGCGTTTTGAAACCAAAAAATTTTATTTGCAATATCGACTTTCTGGAAATTCCCGAAATTGAAAAACGGCCCTCACTGTCCGTAACCAACGATTTGCTTCTAGGGAGTACCTCCACAGTTGCACCCGGCACGGTATTTTCTTTAAAATTGTCGAGCACTTGGCCGCAGATAGCTATAAGTTCGCTTTTGGTAAGGGTATAATACCGATCGTTGAGTTTTTCGATACGGAGCTGTGTCTGTTGCGTGATTGCGGAGAGTGCCGTTTCCAGGTCGGTAAATTCGGGAACGGTAATGTTGAGGTCTTGAATATCGGCATCGACATAGGATAATTTAATATCGAACCGTTGTTCCAATTCTTGAAGGAACGAAAAAAGTGCGGTGACGTCTCCCGCTTCTTGCGCCCTACCATAGGAAAAGACGAGAAGTAACAATACGTACAGGAAAACCTTAGGAAGCCTAGGGGGTGTTTTGGGCATAAAACAGCACTTTGTTCCCCTCAAATTTAAACTTTATTTGGGAAGGAATACTAATGCTCTTTAAAGCCAATTCGGTATTATCGTTGCTAAAGGTGCCCGTATATACTTTATCGAGGTCGATCGCTTTGGTAACGACTTCAACATTGTGTTGTCTTTCAAATTCATCCAGCACAAAACGCAGGGGAACACTCTGAAAAGTACTTTCTTTATCGATCCAGGAAGGTTTTCCATTTTTGGTCACGCTAGCTGCCGAAACGGCACCTCTAATAATGGTAAGGGTCTTTCCAGCGGGCAATCGGGTTTCCTCGCCGGCTATGGAAACACTTACGAGGCCTTCGTAACAGCTTACCTTAAAATAACCCTCTCTTTGTACTACATTAAATTGGGTTCCCAGTACGGTAACCGTTCCTGCATCGGTGGCTACGGTAAACTTTTTTCCTTTCGCTACCTTAAAAAAGGCCTCTCCGGATAGAGTGAGGTTGCGTTCGGTATCCCACTGGTCTTCGTCGTAGGATAATTGGGAACCTGCATTTAAAATCACGTTGGAGTTGTCGGGTAAGGTAATTGTTTTATTTTCCGCAAATTGTGTTGCAATATGGGTATTCAAGGAATTCAAATACACAAAGGCACCGCTGATCAGCAGTACAATGGCCGCCGCAACCTTCAAGAACCGGGTGTAGGGTCGTAAGGAGAATACTTTGGTCTCCGCAACGGGCGCCGTACGTTGCCTTATGGCGGCAAAGGCTTGGTCCGTATCAAAATCCGGGGCCGAAAGTCGATCGGAAACCGCTTTTATTTTTTCGTAAGTGGCATAGCCTTCAGAAGCTTTGAATTCCTTTAACTCGGCTTCTGTAAGCTCTTGGTCGATCCACTTTGATAAATGATTCTCTTGCATGATTACTGCCTTTATGCTAAACTTATAACAGTTGGTGTTGTAAAAACCCTACTTGTTTGATTTTGAAGGTACTTCATACTATCTAAATACCGTCAATTTTTGCGCGCAAGGCTTTTAACGCCAAATGCATCCGTTTTTCAATGGCTTTTACGGTCACTCCTTCCATCTCGGCAATTTCGGCATACTTTTTTCGATCGATCCGGTTCAATAAAAAAGTGGTACGCTGGTTTTTCGGTAAACTTTGCAGTGCGCGTTCAAGCTTTTCTTTAAACTCCTTCTCCTCTAATAAAAATTCTGGGGATTCCTGAGTAGTTTTCAACGTTTTATCGGCATACTTCAATCGAACCTTTTCTGCTTTGATGACGTTCAGATACAAATTATTGGCTACGGTGTACACAAACGATTTGGCTTTGGCCGGACTCACTTTCGCACAGTTCTCCCAAAGTTTTACAAATGCTTCCTGTACGGCATCATGGGCCTTTTCTTCATTACCGAATTTATAATAAATATAGTTGAAAACCGTTTTTGAATGAAGGTTGAAGATGTTCGCGAACGTATCATCCTCACATACGGTGTCCTGGTTTTTCATTTTCTGTTGAAAATTAGGTTCGCTTTTTTTCGGTAAAAAACTTTTTTTGAAAGGCTTTTTTGGTAATTTCAAACCAATCGTAAAAAGCCGTTGCGTCGATGATGACGTCTTTTTAGTAACGCTGTTTTGACCAAAGATATTTTAAAAAAGGTTAAGAATTCAAGTAGGGTGTTTTTTTGATCGATTGTTTTACCATTGAACTTGTATATACTTTTTGTTTGGAACCGAGAAAATTGGCTTTTGTGCCGTTATGAAGTTATTTTTAAAAAGCATAGCAGGGCTACGGTTGCTAAAAATTGCAAAATAAGGGTGCAAAATGTGATTTTCGCAGGTAAAAGAAAAAGTGTAAACCAGTTCATTACAATAACATTAAATTCCAAATCATTATGAAAACGTTTTTTAAACCTGTGGCGCGACTTTGCCTACTTTTCGTAGCCCTTACTTTTGTCGGATGTCAGAGCGATACGGTCGATGAGCCCGTGATGAACGATGAAAATACACTGATGGCTTCTTCGGCCACCGCAAAACTGATAGAACGCACCGTTTCCAATGACGGTTCTTTTGATAATATCGTTGACGGTTCCAGTTGTTTCGATATTCAATTTCCTTACACCGTAACCGTTAGTGGTATTGACATAACCATTAATTCGGAATCGGACCTGAGTTTGATCGAAAAGCTGTTCGATGCCGTGGACGACGATACCGATTTGTTAGAAATTCTTTTTCCGATTACCGTGGTATTGGCCGATTATTCGGAGGTAACCATTGACGGTGTTTCGGATTTGAGGGAACTTGCTTCCCAATGTGTGGAAGGCGGCGATGATGCCGATATCGAATGTATCGATTTTGTATATCCCATTACCTTGTTCACTTTTGATACCCGCTCGCAGCAAACGGGGAGTATCGCGGTTTCCAGCGATAAGGAACTGCGACGTTTCTTTGCCGGTTTGGGGCCCAATGATTTGATCGGTGTCGATTTTCCAATAACTTTTGAACTGCATGATGGTAGCAAACTTACCGTAGACGATTATGTAGCCCTTGCCGATGCCATCGAAAATGTAAAGAACAGTTGTGATGAGGATGACGATTCGGACTATAACGATGATGATTTTACGGAAGAGCGTTTGGACGCCCTATTGGTGGAATGCCCATGGGTGCTTCAAAGTATTTTAAGGGAAAACCAAGATTGGATTTCCGATTTTAGGGAAAACGTGCTGACCTTCAATGAAGACGGTACCACAACGATCGAACATGGAGGTGCAATTTTTTCAGGAAGCTGGGAAACAATGATAACCGATTGGAGAGTAGCCCTAAAATTAGAATTTGAAGGCATGACCGATCTCAACCTGGAATGGTTCGTATACGAGATCGATGAGGGCAAGATCAAGCTTTTTACCGATGACGCCAATAAAGTGGTTTTGGAGAAGAACTGTGAATATACCAAACCCTGTGATGATGAGTCCATCACTGCCAATCTATCCGAATGTATATGGATAGTGGCCAATGGTGGGGATAGCTTTTTATCGGAATTGACCATCGATTTTTCAAATTTTAATATCCATGTGTATAATCCAAACGATGTTGCGGTGGACGAGGGCAATTGGTCGCTGGAAGAAGGTGTCCTCAGCTTCAATGATTTAAGTATGGAACTGGCCAATTACATTGGCGAATGGCGCATTACTTCTTGTACCGACGATCGTTTGGAAATCAAGAGAGGTGAAGAACTTTTGGTTTTGGAACGCGACTGCGATAACTAGTATTTACACCAGAAATGGTATAACGAGAACACCCCACAAGTATAGTGCCCCTTATTTTAGGGAACGCCCGTCCACAAAGGACGGGCGTTTTTTTTGGTACTTGTGCGGGGCCACAAAATCGCTTTACCGGTTTCTATACCATTTCTACCTTGAAATTACCCATTTAAATTGCCCTTTTCCGCTTATACTTCAAAATAAAAAACAACCGTAGCTACTGTTATGTTTATACCATATTAACTTTGAAATAGCACTAATAAATCGTTTCTTTTTCCGGTATTCTTCGTTAAAAAAAATAACCGTAGCTACAGCTATGCTTAGGTTTTTCGCCTTGAATGCCGGAAAAATAATCCAATTTCTATACGTACCATTTCAAAGTTAATATGGTATTAATTTTTCTTTTTCGTCCAAGCAAAAAATGACTGCTTTTTATTTGGATAATTTCAAAGCAAAAATGCTAGTAAACAATGAGGTACGCAAAAGAACAATTTTAAGGGATATGTTAACATTAAAAATTGGTATGAACCCCGCTGCGTCGCTAGCGCACAATTTTCGTTCAGTTTCCCCATCTTTACCATGGTTATTATTAAATTTGCTTTTCTTCAAAATTTAGAGATACGATGTTCGATAATTTAAGTGAAAAACTCGATAAGGCATTACATGTACTGAAAGGCCATGGCCAAATAACGGAGATCAATGTAGCGGAAACCACCAAAGAAGTACGCCGTGCGCTACTTGATGCCGATGTCAATTTTAAAATAGCCAAAGAGTTTACCAATCGGGTAAAGGAAAAGGCCCTTGGGCAGAATGTACTGACCACGTTGCAGCCCGGACAGTTAATGGTGAAGATCGTAAAGGACGAACTCACCGAACTGATGGGCGGGGAGACGGAAGGCATCAACCTTTCGGGCAATCCCTCGATTATTTTGATGTCCGGTCTACAGGGGTCGGGTAAAACCACGTTCTCGGGGAAACTTGCCAATTTTCTAAAGACAAAAAAAACAAAGAATCCATTATTGGTGGCTTGTGATGTGTATCGTCCTGCTGCGATCGATCAGCTACATGTGGTAGGCGACCAGATCGGCGTACCGGTATATTCCGATAGGGAAAATAAAAATCCCGTTGCCATAGCGCAGGCCGGTATCGCCCATGCCAAAACCAACGGGCATAACGTGGTGATCATCGATACCGCGGGTCGGTTGGCGGTGGATGAGAAGATGATGGAGGAGATATCGGATATCCACAAGGCCATTCAACCACAGGAAACGCTCTTTGTGGTCGATTCCATGACCGGTCAGGATGCCGTAAATACGGCCAAGGCCTTTAACGATATCTTGAATTTTGATGGGGTCATCCTTACCAAACTGGATGGTGATACCCGTGGTGGTGCCGCAATCTCCATTAAATCGGTGGTGGACAAACCGATAAAGTTTATCGGTACCGGTGAAAAAATGGAGGCCATCGATGTTTTTTACCCTTCCCGAATGGCAGATCGTATTTTGGGCATGGGTGACGTTATTTCCTTGGTAGAGCGTGCGCAGGAGCAGTTCGATGAGGAGGAAGCGCGAAAGATCCAAAAGAAAATTGCCAAGAACAAATTCGGATTCGACGATTTTCTCAGCCAAATACAACAGATCAAAAAAATGGGGAACATTAAGGACCTCATGGGAATGATACCCGGTGCTGGAAAAGCCTTGAAAGGGCTTGATATCGACGATGATGCCTTTAAACATATTGAAGCCATTATCCATTCGATGACGCCCGAGGAACGTTCTACCCCGGCCATGCTCAATGCCAGCCGTAAAAAAAGAATAGCCAAAGGAAGCGGGCGTACCATTCAAGAAGTAAACCAACTGTTGAAACAGTTCGACCAAATGGGGAAAATGATGAAAATGATGCAAGGTGGCGGCGGTAAAAAAATGATGCAGATGATGGGAGGAATGAAAGGCATGCGATAGATGGATTGCACTGCGTGCATAGTCCGTAAAGCATAACAACTATATAAGGAATAGGGGAGGAAACAGGTTCACATAGCCTTTAAAAAAGGCAAGAAGGACTAGCGATGCCCTTCACTATAAACGACGACAAACCGCGATTGCTAATTAAATACTGAAAATGGAATTATTAGACGGGAAAAAGATTTCCAACCAAATAAAAGAGGAGATTACCGAAACGGTGGCGAAAATGAAGGAACACGGTGAAAAAGTGCCGCACTTGGCCGCCATTATTGTGGGCAACGACGGCGCCAGTCTTACCTATGTGGGCAGTAAGGTACGGTCTTGCGAGCGTATCGGTTTCGAGTCTACCTTGGTACAAATGCCCAGCACCACTTCGGAATTGGAGTTGTTGAAAAAAATCGATGAACTGAACAAAAACGAGGCGGTAGACGGTTTTATCGTGCAACTACCGTTACCGGAACAGATCGATACCCAAAAGGTGATCATGGCCATTGATCCCGATAAGGACGTGGACGGTTTTCACCCGACCAATTTTGGTAAAATGGCCTTGGATATGAGCACTTTTATTCCGGCCACGCCTTTTGGTATTTTAGAGCTCTTGGAGCGCTATAAAGTGGATACCAAAGGAAAACATACGGTAGTTATCGGGCGCAGCCACATCGTCGGTCGGCCAATGAGTATTTTAATGGGCCGCAGGGGATGGCCGGGAAACTCTACCGTAACCTTGACCCACAGCCATACCAAGAATATTACACAGATCATTTCCCAGGCCGATATCGTAATTTCCGCACTTGGGGTCCCCAATTTCTTAAAAGCGGAAATGGTGAAGGATGACGCAGTGGTCATCGATGTGGGGATTACCCGTGTACCCGACGAAAGCCGACCAAAAGGGTATTATATCACCGGTGATGTCGATTTTGAAAATGTGAGCAAAAAGGCCTCTTATATTACACCGGTGCCCGGCGGTGTGGGCCCAATGACCATTGCCATGTTGCTCAAAAACACCTTATTGGCACGGGAACGCCACAGGGCCAAAAGTTAATATCCCGATTATCTTCCTGTTAAGTGTAACAAAGAATGCCGTTTTGCATCTAATCGGACGAGAGAACGTTTAAACAAAAGAAAATGAAAAAATCGACTTCGATCGGGCTGTTGTGCCCGATACTATTATTCTGTTTTAATAGTCAACTGGGCTTGGCACAGGAAGATGCCTCGGTATCCATGGAGAAACCCGTGCAATCGGGAATCATCAAGGATAATATGGATCCCTCGGTAAAACCGGGAGATAATTTTACGGCCTACGTGAACGGTAGTTGGATGAAAACTACCGAAATTCCGAATGATAAATCCTCCTACGGAATCGGTACCATACTTCATGAAGAGTCGGAGGATAAGGTAAAGGCCATTATTGAAGAGGCCGCTTCCGGAAATTTTGCGGTCGGTAGCGATGAGCAAAAGGTAGGGGACCTTTACGCATCCTACATGGATATGGAAAAGCGAAATGCCATTGGCACCGTACCCTTGAAATCCGAATTTGAAAAAATAGACGCTATTTCTAATTACGACGAGCTTGCCGTGTATTTTGGTTATGCCAATCGAAAGAATACCAAAGTGCCGCTCGGACTGTTCGTATACCAGGACTTCAAAAACCCGGACGTATATACGGTCTATACCTGGCAGAGCGGATTGGGACTACCGGACAGGGAATATTATATAAAAACGGACGAACGTTCGGAAGAAATAAAAGGTAAATATGTGGAGCATGTTGCCAAAATGTTCGACTTGGCCGGGCTGCCCAATGGGGCCGAAGCGGCCAAAACTGTAATGGCTTTGGAAACCACATTGGCCAAAGAGCACTTGGAAAAGGAAAAAACAAGGGATTTGGTCAGCCTTTACAATATGTTGGAAGTAAGTACCCTGCCCGAAGTGATGCCCGATTTTAACTGGACCGGATTTTTAAAGGAAATAGGCCTGGAAAAGCAAGAAAAGTTGGGAGTGCTCATGATGGACTATACCAAAGCGCTGAACGGTATTATTACGTCCACCGATCTTGACAAATGGAAAGCGTATTTGAAGTGGAGTGTAATCGACGCGAACGCTTCCCGATTGAATACGGCCTTGGACGAGCAGAACTTTGCCTTCTACAGTAAGGAACTTCGGGGAACCAAGGAGCAACGCCCTTTATGGCGTAGGGGAGTTTCCGCGGTAAGCGGTAGTTTAGGAGAGGTCGTCGGTAAGGTGTATGTTAAAAAACATTTTCCGCCAGAAGCAAAAAAACGTATGGAAACCTTGGTCGATAATTTACTGAAGGCCTATGAGGTAAGTATCAAAGAATTGGATTGGATGAGCGATGCCACCAAAAAAGAGGCATTGGACAAGTTGAGCAAGTTTACCCCAAAAATTGGATATCCCGACAAATGGAAATCCTATGATATTGATATAATGGCCGATGACCTATACGGTAATATGCAACGGGTAACGGAAATGGAATATCTCCGCGAGCTGAACAAATTGGGGAAACCGATCGATAAGGAGGAGTGGCGGATGAATCCGCAAACGGTAAATGCCTATTACAATCCTACCATGAACGAGATTGTTTTTCCAGCGGCCATTTTGCAACCTCCGTTCTTTGACCTTGAGGCCGAAGATGCAGTGAACTATGGTACCATAGGTGCCGTAATCGGTCATGAGATCGGTCACGGTTTCGATGATACGGGAAGTACTTTTGACGGCGATGGCGCCATGCGCAACTGGTGGACGGAAAGTGATAAGGAAGAATTCAAAAAACGCACGGGCAATCTGATCGCCCAGTACAATGAATTTGAAGTACTACCCGATTTAAATGTCAATGGGGAGTTTACCTTGGGGGAAAATATTGGTGATTTGGGCGGTTTGAGCATCGCCTTAAAGGCATACGAAATTTCATTGGACGGTAAGGAAGGTCCGGAATTGGACGGATTTACCGCCAAGCAACGGGTTTTTATCGGATGGGCACAAGGCTGGTGCGGAAAGTCACGCGAAGAAGCACTTCGGGTACAGGTGAGTTCCGATCCGCATTCCCCAAGGGATTTTAGGGTGAACGGCGTAGTGCGGAACATTCCAGAGTTTTACGAAGCCTTTGACGTTAAGGAAGGCGATGCCCTATACCTTGCTCCTGAAGAACGGGTGAAAATCTGGTAAACCTTATCATGTTCAATACTATACGGCCCATCCTTTGGATGGGCCTTTTTGGTAATATAGGTCGACGTCCTTATCGATTTACGGGAAAGGCGTAGGCAACGGTTCCGGTTACCGTGCTGTCGGATGGCGCTATAATTTCAAGATCGGTATCTTTTTCATCGTTGATACAACTCGCCATTAAAACAATAGCTCCCGCAAGTACGGTAATGTAACAAAGTTTTTTCATGACTAACATTTATGGGTATAAATAATCATATAGGGTACTATAACGCGAAATTGGGCGATTTTCTTATATCCGCCCCATGTAGTATTGCGGTGAGGGGTTACCACGGTTTGATTCTTTTGCCAAAAACGGTATCTTTTACCATTTCAAAGTTAAAATGGTAATACCCTCGAATGCGTCTTGGGTTTTTGTTTGGAACCGAGAAGGAAAGCTTTTGTGTTATGATAAAGCCATTTTTCGACTGTATAGCTCCCTAGGGTTCGGGACTACGGAAGCTAAAAATGTCGAAATTATGGAGCAAAATGCGACGCCTCGGAGTAGGTAGAAGAAAAACGCAAGACGAGTTCCTTAAAATAGCTACCTATGAAAACGATTTTAATAGCTGTCTTATTCGGTTTTTGCGGCTTGGTCTCCGCACAATCAAAAAAAGAGGAAGCCCCGTCTTTTTCTATTGATGTGGCCATCGCACCTGAAATAGGGCAACCGCCCTATGATGGACGTTTACTTTTAATGCTATCTTCAAACGACGCCAAAGAACCTCGTTTTCAGATCAACGATGGCCTTGACACCCAATTGATCTTTGGAATCAACGTAAACGGTATGAATGCTCATCAAGTACAAACGTTCGACGCATCGGTTTTTGGATATCCCTATGCCAGTTTGGCTTCGGTGCCACCAGGGGACTACCAGGTACAGGCCTTATTGCACGTATATGAAACCTTTGATCTGGCAACAGGGCAAACGGTAAAACTTCCCATGGATAATGGGGAAGGGCAGCAATGGAACAAATCACCGGGGAATCTCTACAGCAAACCGTTTCAGATTACGATAACAAAAAGTGGAATAACCGCAACAACGGTGGTCATGGACCGGATTGTTCCTCCGATAAAAGAGGCCGCGGATACGGAATGGATCAAGCATATTAAAATAAAGTCGGAAAAGCTATCCGCTTTTTGGGGCAGGGATATGTATTTGGGGGCACATGTATTGTTACCAAAGGGTTTTAAAGAACATCCTGAGGCAACCTATCCCTTAATGGTCTTTCACGGGCATTTCCCGACCGATTTTGATGGGTTTCGAACCACACCGCCCGATACGGACACCGAACCGGAATATTCCGATCGGTTTCGGTTAGAGGGCTATAATATCGTACAACAACAGGAAGCCTATGATTTTTACAAACGTTGGAACGAACCCGATTTCCCCCGTTTTCTTATCATTGAAATCCAGCACCCGACCCCGTATTACGATGACTCCTATGCCGTGAATTCGGCAAGTCAAGGCCCTTATGGAGACGCCATAACCTATGAGCTGATTCCCCATATCGAAAAGGAATTTCGTGGTATCGGGGAGGGCTGGGCGCGTTTCCTCTACGGGGGGTCTACCGGTGGTTGGGAAGCTTTGGCCGTACAGGTAAAATACCCGGACGATTATAACGGGTGCTTTGCCGCCTGCCCGGATCCCATCGATTTTAGGGCCTACTGTCTCACCAATATTTATGAGGATTCCAATGCATACTATTACGCTAGCGACCATAAATCCTTGGAAGTGCCGAGCCACAGGAATTATTTGGGCCAAATTCAGTCTACATTACGTCAGGGCAACCATTTGGAGCTCGTTTTGGGCGATAAGAGCCGGTCGGGACAACAGTGGGATATTTGGGAAGCTACCTATTCCCCACAAGGGGCGGACGGCTATCCCAAACGCATTTGGGATAAAAGGAGCGGTGAGATCGATCATCAAGTAGCCGATTATTGGAAGGAGAACTATGACCTGCGCTATGTTCTGGAGCGGGATTGGGAGCAACTGGGAGAAAAACTAAAAGGGAAGATCCATATTTATTGTGGTGATATGGACAACTATTACCTGAACAATGCGGTGTATTTGATGGAAGATTTTTTAGAACGTACCACCAATCCGTATTATGACGGGGAGGTATTGTATGGCGATAGGGCCGAACATTGTTGGAACGGCGACCCGGAGCTGCCCAACGCCATAAGCCGTTTACGGTATAACAGTATGTATGTGCCGAAAATAATGGAACGTATCGCAAAAAGTGCCCCTAAAGGTGCCGACCTCAGCAGTTGGCGTTATCGTTAATAGCGTTTGGTGAGAAGTAGTGTTCTTTCTAATGTTGGGGTATTCTTGTTGTTGACAAAGGGAATCTAGAAGATACTTTTGTTCGGACACACCCGATACCCAGTCATTTTTGTAAGCAAGTTTTGAATGTAACATTTTTTCGTTTGTGATGTCCAATAGGTTGAAGAACAGTGGTTCATGGTGTTGAATTTTTAACTAGCTTAGTAACATATAAAACAATTATAATGAACTGGACCAACCTTTTTGAAGCGCAAGGAGCGCAACAAACAATCGAACGTATCAATACCTTATCGCCCGAAACAGAGAGGATATGGGGCAAAATGAACGTTGCCCAAATGTTGGCGCATTTAAATGTCACCTATGAACTGGTGTATGATAACAAACATCCGAAACCGGGCGGTTTCGAAAAATTCATGATCAAGCTTTTCGCCAAAAAGGTGGTGGTAGGTCCAAAACCGTACAAACGGAATACCCGCACCGCGCCGATGTTCTTGATAACCGGTGAACGGGATTTTGAAGCGGAAAAAAAACGGTTGATAGCCTATATCGAAAAAACCCGGGAATTGGGAGCGGACCATTTTGACGGTAAGGAGTCACATGCGTTTGGGAATTTAAGTAAAACGGAATGGAATACGCTTTTTTCAAAACATTTGGACCATCATTTGAAACAGTTCGGAGTGTAGCAAAATTTTTACCTGTCCTTCCCGTATACAAAAAGAGTAAAAGGTTTTACATGGGATACCTGTACTTTCTGTAAATGGGATGAACAACGGCCCTCGTTTTCCTATAAAGATAAAAGGGCTGTGCGTTGGTTCCATTTTTAAACATCATGCACGCTTCTTTTTACGCCATTTCCAATACAGTACGATGCCGACACCTAAAAACAATATGGGCCAAATGTATAAAAGTGCCAACAAAATATATTGTACCAGTTGCCATCCACCGCCTACGCCTTCCAGCGCTTTGGCACCGAACGATTTGGTATAGGATTCAGGCGCTTCTTGAAAAGCCACGGTTTCATACAGATCTACTTGTATGGTACTCAGGGCAACCTTGCTACTAAGAAATTGTAAGCGTCCCTGTGCTGCTTCTATTTCTTCTTGAAGCACCCGTAATTTTTCCTCTGCGAGCAAAATATCCTCTACGGTTTTTGCCTTGGTCCTTAGAATATCGTCATACCGTTGTTTCACTTCCAACTTCGTTTTTAAACGGCTCTGAAGATCGACGTACTCTTCGGATACATCTTTTGAACTAATATCTTTTATTTCAACAAACTCGGCCAAAGCGGTAAGTCGTTCCAAAACCTCCTCGAAGTGTTTTTGGGGTACGCGAACCGTAAATCGGTTCTCGCGCCGGTAGCTGTCATTGGTAAAGCGCATGTCGGAAATGTAGCCCGAATACGATGTGGCAATTTTTTGGGCGCTGGCAGTGGTGCTGTCCACGCTGCTCACCTTGAATCTACATTGTGCATTTTTAATGATCTTTAGATCGGCAAGTATATTTTTTTCGGTCACCACGTCTGCATCCGGATCGGCGGTTATTCCGTTGGATTCCTCTGTTTCCGGGACGTTGCCCATCTCGATCATGTTAACTTCTTCGTTCGACTTTTGGCTACATCCTATGGCCAAAATAAAAACGCTACTAAAAAGGATACTGCTAAAAACATTTGATTTCATATCGATTCTGATTAAATTGAAGACCAAACTAGGACCCTTTCGTTACAACGCTTTGTACAACCTTTGTAAAAGATCTGTATCGTTATTGTATCAATACAATACTTTGACAATCAAATATTTAAATGAAATATTCTTCTGAAGATTTGCGACTGTTTCGGGTGTTGCTGGAAGAGGTCGCCTTAAAATTCAGAGAAAGGTATAAGCCTGGAAGTCCCAAAATTCAGGATTGGAAGGGCCAGGATATCGTTGATTTTCAAGAAGACCTCAGAAGTTCACAGCAAAGTTCGATCAGTGAGAAATGGTTTTATAACTATGTAAAACATACTCCCGAAAAATTGCCCAGAGTCGATATTTTGAATTTACTTTCCAGATATATCGGAAATCAGAACTGGAATGATTTTAAAGTGGGGCATGCAGAAAAAGAAACCACAGGCGGGGGTAAAATACCGGTCAAAACAATCGTACTGGTCGGGTGTTTGGTAACGGTTTTAGGCATGTTGGGGTATGCGCTCATACCCAAAACCAGAACGGTACATTTTTGTTTTTTGGATGCGGATAAAAAGGAGCCCATTACCACCATCCCTATCGATTTGATCGTTTTAGATAAAGGGCAATCGCCAAGCTACTACAAAACGGACAGTTTGGGCTGTTTTCATTGGGAGACCGAGGAAACGTTTGTCCGTTTTATCGCCAAATCTCCCTATCATAAAACGGATACCATCTATAAAACCGTTTCGAACGATACCTCACATGAAATACGGCTACGTACGGACGACTATGCCCTGATGCTTCGGTATTATTCGGGAAACAACGTGAAGGATTGGAAGGCGAGGCGTTCCGAACTCGATAGACTTATTGCCGACAAGGCCCTTATTTTTGAACTATTGCCATATCAAATAGGTGTGGAGCTGTATTCCAAAGAGCGTTTTATAAACAAGTTGAGCATGCCGACCGAATCGTTGAAACGGCTGGAGGTGGTAGAAACGGTTTATAAAAACGGGCAAATTGTAAAACTGAAATTCAAGAGCACCAATGAGTAGATGCCTACATATCATTTTAGCGGTTTGCATGCTTTTGGGTTGCAGTCGCGCCAACAGGGAAAGTGAATCGGGGGTAGCGGTCGATACAGGGCAAGCCATGCCCACAATTTCAGAAAAACAGGCACTTTCAAAAGTTTTGGAAATAAAATTACAAGAAAGATTGGAAGCGATCAAATTACAGATGCAGTATCCGGATTTTAAGACCGTGGGCGTCGATTCTTCATTTTTTAAAACTTCCATTACGGCCGTTACCGAACTTGATAGCATCACTATTTTGGATAAAAAACAGATAGGGGATACCCTTTGGATGCAGCTTGCGATCGTTTGGGACGATTCCCTGACGACGGAAAAAGAGCGTATGGATGTTGCTTTGGTAACAAAGGTCGTGCAATTGAACGGAGAATCGGTCACAACCAAGAAATGGTACTATGGGAAGGACATTGCCGGGCATGCTTTTGAATAGTGGTTCAATTGTTAGGAGTATCTTTTTTTTAATGGTGTTAAAAGGTGTTTAAAAACGGGAATGTTCTTGAGGAAAATCGAACAGTGTATACCGGCCGGCACTTCGAATTTATGAACCCCCGGCTTAGAATATGGACGTATCGGTCTTAGGAATCCTGAATATCCAAAGGTTTGCAGGTTGCGTACCGTTCACCAAAATCTGGATCGCTTGAAGGTCCTTACTTGGCGAACAACTGCCCCATATCCCGAAATGCCTTGAATTCAAGGGCATTTCCTGCGGGGTCTAAAAAAAACATGGTAGCCTGTTCCCCTACCTCCCCTTCAAAACGGATATAGGGCTCGATAACAAAAGATACGCCCTTGTCCTTAAGCTCCTTAGAAAATTGCTGAAAGGTTTCCCATGGCAAAACTACGCCATAATGGGGCACGGGAACGGCCTTGCCGTCCACTGCGTTGTGGTGCGGCGTATCGTCCGTGGCCTTGGCTTTATAGTGTATGACCAATTGGTGGCCGAACAGATTGAAGTCGACCCAATGGTCGCTGCTACGCCCCTCGTCACAATTCAGGATGTCCCTGTAAAAAGTACGGCACTCGGCCAAATTATGTACCGGTATGGCGACGTGAAAAGGAGTGGTTTGCTGCATTTGTATGTTGTTTTTAAAAGGGAACTCGAGACAGGTTCATAGAAAATATAGCCCTAGTCAAAGACGCTTACGTTATACCATTTCAAAGTTAAAACGGTATTACTATAAAAATACTGTTTTTCTAAGAGTTTAAGAAGTCGATTATTTGTTGCCGAACCGTATCCTGATGTAAGGAATGTCCCAATCCCTTCGTCTTTATAAATTGGCTTCCCGTCCAGCTGGCATGTACGTTTTCGGACGACCATATCGGGGCGATTTTGTCCAACTCATCATGGATCAAAAGCCCTTTTACTTGAAGGGACTTGGCAAATTTGGGAGTAGAAAAATCGGAAAAGCGCATTTGAAAATGGGAAATAAAATACTGTTCCAAGTCTCCCATGAGACGTTTGCTTAAGCCAAGCAGCTGCTGATACTGTCGCATAAAGTCAGATAGTTCCGATGGTGCGCCCAAGGCCACTATTTTTTGAATGCCCTTATTTTGGTATTTAAATTGATTGTAAATCGCGGTCATACCGCCCAGGGAATGTCCGATAATATATTTTGGGTCATAGGTCTCAATAATCTTTTGGGCACAGTCGGCGTACATGGGGGCGTTAAAAGTGGTACTACTTGAGTTACCATGTGCAGGGGCGTCCATGGCAACAATGTTAAACCCCTTTTCCAAGAGCAATGGTACCAAATTGCGCCATCGAAACGTATTGCTTTCCCAACCATGCAGCAGGAGTACCGTTGGGCCTTGTTTTGGCCAGCTATAGGTCTGTATGGAAAAACGGTCATATTGAACGACGGCGTCCTTGGCACTGTCCAAATATGACCGCTGTTCGGGACGAACACGTCCTTTGCGGGGCGTACAAAAAAGCAGAAAGGCTTTTTTTGCCGTCCGTTGGCGGAAAATATAGGTGGCACTATTGAAATAGGCCCCGTAAAATAAAGGGACGATTTTTTGAAGTAGCTTTTGCATAACGGTGGCGAAGATAAGTTTCTTTGAATAGTGGTGGAGTGCAAAGAGGTCCTTTTAAGGTGGACCTATAGGCAACACACTCTCTTTTAATTTTTCGAATTGCTTTTCGGCCATGCGTGCTGAACTTCGGAGGTGTGTTACCCCCGGGCATTTCCGTACCATAGCGGCCGTGTTTTGAGACCTGTTTTCGCAAACGAATGCCATTTTGATTTGTATAGTTTTAAAAATAAGTTACTTTTGGTAACCTGGTCTTTAATATAAACCAAAGCTATCGATTTTCTGGGACAAATTTATAGGTAGCGCAAACCACAGTAAGTATGGAAGTAGAAACTATTACCGAAAATCAGAAGGTTAAGACGGCAAAAAAACTAAAAAAAATGTTTGGCCATATGGATCGCAGGCAGATGGAATACTGTCCGATTCGCGACGTGATGGCTTTAGCTTCCGACAAGTGGAGTATTTTGATCATCCTGTACCTCGGTTACTATCCGGTAATGCGTTTTAACCTGATAAAGAAACGCGTATATGGTATATCGAACAAGGTGTTGAGCGAACGGTTAAAAACATTGGAAGGCGACGGATACCTTAAACGAACAATGTATCCCGAAGTTCCGGTTCGGGTGGAATATGAACTCACCCATTTCGGGCACTCCTATCTTCAAAAACTGATCGAGCTGAGCGAATGGGCTACCCAATATAGCGATCAAGTAATTCGCAATAGAAAGCGATTTCAAAAACGGCAACGTTAAAATTAGCATACTATTTCCGTGGTGCTGCTAGGAGCTTGAACTTTCTTTCAGCGCAACGGTTTTTGTTCAATGGACAATAAACAATTAACAATAAGTGATCGGTAAAAAGTGGTGAGTAAAAAGTGGTTCGCTTGAGCTTGAACTTGACACTTGCACTTGAACTTTTTTAGTCCTTGTTCTTTTCTCCTTCAGCAAAGCGGTCTTTGTTCAATTGACGGTTGGCGGTAATTCGTAAAAAGTATGTAGTAGCCAGTAAAAACTTGAATTCGACATTTGAATTTAAGTTTGAGTTTGATATTTGTGTTTGAATTTGAATTTGAGTTCGCACTTTTCCCTCCATTATTTTGTCCATAAACGAGGTGTTTTTTGGTTTAATATGGACCGGAATGCGCTACAAAAGGGACACAAAAAGTAAAAAAATGTATTTTCACAGGTATGATGTATAGCGAAGAAGCCCTTACCCATCGAAAACCTGTTTGGACCGCCCTTTCCGAACTTTATCTTGACACGGAGTTACAGGATTACAGCTACAGGCATATCGCAAAGCAGTTCCAAGCCAGTCCCTACTCCCTTACCCAAATCAAAGAGATCAACAGAAGCGAGGTCTTTCCGGTTCTCTGCCTGAACCTGATCAGCGTCGCCGGAGTCTGGACCGGGTTCGATGAAGATTGGTTGATCAAGACCATTGTACACAAAAGAAAACGGAACAACCCGTTCAAACGTTTGGCATACGTCTTTTGTTACTTCTGTATGAAAGGTACGTTTAAGGAATACTGGGAACGGATCGAAACGGAACTACAACGCTTATAAAAAGCGGCAACCGATACACTCGCGCGTTATCCTTCGCGGCCGAAGGGTTGGAAAGCCACGAGCAGTGCCTTAGGGAATATTTAGGTATTTATGTGTCTGTAACGAAACCTTCCACTCGGGATGCTGCATAACATAATCTACGATCAGCGGGGTTACCTTGTCCCGAACGCTCCACTCGGGCTGTAGGTACAAAATGCAGTTCGGGTTTACCTTGGCGGCCTCGGCTTCGGCAAACAGTAAATCGTGTTTGTTGTATACGATGACCTTTAGTTCATGGGCGACATCGTAGATAGGATCGACCGGGAGCTTGTTTTTTTTCGGGGAAAGGCAGATCCAATCCCACTCCCCCGTGAGTTTATACGCCCCGGAGGTTTCAATATGCGTTTGCAATCCTTTGGACTTCAAAGCCCCTGTCAAAGGTCCCATGTCCCAGGTAAGCGGTTCTCCCCCGGTAACGACAATGGTATTGGAATAGGTGGCGGCATTCCCTACAATTTTAGTTATGGAAGTGGGCGGATGGGTATCGGCGTTCCAGCTTTCCTTTACATCGCACCAATGGCACCCTACGTCGCAACCGCCAACACGAATGAAGTAGGCAGCGGTTCCCTTATGAAACCCCTCGCCCTGAATGGTATAGAATTCCTCCATCAGGGGCAGCATAAGCCCTTGGTCCACCATAGCCAAAACATCATTTTTTACCATTGGACAAAGATAGGTCTTGTAAACGCCAAAACATAAATTGGAAAACACAAAATCCAAAACACGTACGGTTCTCCATTTTTACCCTATTTTTATACCAAATTCGGACCAAATGAGCAGTAAAGACGATTTTTTCGCGCATATTGAAAAGGGATATGCGACCAAAGGGGATTTTATACGCATGGGCGCCGCCATGCTCGACGGAGAAGCGATTACCAACGCTTTTGTAAAAATACCATTGCAGACCTTAAACCGTCACGGGCTGATTGCCGGTGCTACCGGTACCGGAAAAACAAAGACGTTACAGGTACTGGCCGAAAACATGTCGGAAAAGGGGATACCGGTTTTGCTGATGGACCTAAAAGGGGATCTTAGCGGTATTGCACAACCCAGTCCGGGGCATGCTAAAATTGACGAGCGCCATGCGAGTATCGGTTTTCCTTTCGAGGCCAAAAGTTTTCCCGTAGAAATACTATCGCTTTCCGAACAGGAGGGGGTAAAACTTCGTGCCACCGTATCGGAATTTGGTCCGGTACTGTTGTCGCGTATCTTGGACCTAAGCGAAACCCAGGAAGGGATCGTTGCGGTCGTATTCAAATATTGTGACGACAACAAACTACCGTTGCTCGACCTTAAAGACTTTAAAAAAGTACTACAATACGCCACCAGCGAAGGAAAAAAAGAATTTACCGAAGCGTATGGCCGAATCAGTACCAGCTCTACCGGTACCATTTTAAGAAAAATCATTGAACTGGAACAGCAAGGGGCCGATCTGTTCTTCGGGGAAAAATCGTTCGAGGTAGACGACCTTACCCGGTTGGACGATAATGGCAACGGATATATCAATATTCTGCGCCTGACCGATATCCAGGACCGTCCGAAACTGTTTTCTACGTTTATGCTAAGCCTTTTGGCGGAAATTTATAGTACGTTTCCAGAACAGGGCGATAGCGACAAACCGGAACTGATCTTGTTTATCGACGAAGCCCATTTGATCTTTAACGAAGCATCGAAGGCACTGTTGGACCAAATAGAAAACATTGTGAAATTGATCCGTTCCAAAGGAATAGGATTGTACTTTGTTACCCAAAATCCGACGGACATCCCAAATGCGGTATTATCGCAATTGGGCCTAAAGGTACAGCACGCCCTGCGCGCCTTTACGGCACGAGATCGAAAAGCCATCAAACTCACCGCTGAAAACTATCCGGAATCCCCGTTTTACGATACCAAGGAAGTGCTTACCTCTTTGGGAATCGGGGAAGCCCTCATCTCCGCTTTGGATGAAAAAGGACGTCCCACACCATTGGCCGCGACCCTTTTAAGGGCCCCGATGAGCCGTATGGATGTATTGACCGAAACGGAATTGAAGAACGTTATCAAATCTTCCAAATTGGTGAAAAAGTACAATGAGCTCATCGATAGGGAAAGTGCCTATGAAATATTAAACGAAAAGATAGAAAAGGCCGAAGCGGACGCAAAAAAAGAAAAGGAACGCACCAAAACCACAAGGCGCAGTAGCGGACGAAGAAGTACCGCCATGAACCCCGTGGTAAAAGTGTTGACCAGTGCTACCTTTATTCGCGGAGTACTTGGAGTCCTTAAAAAAGTGTTGCGCTAAATACCCCCGATCACCATATATCCAAAACAACTATGCACCAATTACCAAACCGAAACCGCGTTACGGCATATTGTCTGATCATAACCGTCCTGTTCGCATTTATCCAATGTAAAAAAGAAATCGATACCCGTTTTCTAATTACCGATGCCTCCGTAGGAAACCTGGAGGCGGAGAGCCTTTCACGAGATATCGATTTGATTTTCGCAAAAGATTCCGTAGTAAAAGATACGATTAGTTTAAATTTTGGTAACAAGGCAAAAAAAGTGAAAATCTTTGAAAAAGGAGGAACCCATTTGTTGACCCTTACCCCAAGTGCCGATAGCATACCCACCTTCGAAAATGTACGCTTTGAGGATGCCCGCTACAAAACCGAAAAAGGAATTCATATCAAGAGTACTTTTGGCGAAATCAAAAAGGCGTATACCATCAAAAAAGTCATTACCTCACGAAACAACCTCTTGATTTTAGTCAAAGAAAGTAAGGTGTATTTCATTATTGGCAAGGAAGAGCTGCCGAGTAGTCTGCGATATGCTTCCAGTACCAATATCGAAGCAGTACAGATTCCGGACAAGGCAAAACTAAAGTATATGATGTTAGGCTGGGACTAGGTCAAGGTCAAGTTCAAACACAAATTCAAACTCAAATTCAAAATTAGAAGAATATCCACTAATTACTTTTTACCAATCACTCATTGTTCATTGTTAACTGAAAAAAGACCGCTTTGCTGAAAGAGAAAAGAACAAGGACTAAAAAAGTTCAAGTGCAAGTGTCAAGTTCAAACTCAAACCCAAATGTCTGGTACAAAAACAAGACTGATATCTCTGGGAACCTTAAGTAAGATAAAACAGCGTATTGTGATGGGCAGAACCCTTAGTTAAAAAGAGGTCATTGCCGATAGTTCAAACGTCTTGCGCAAGTGGCGATGATGGAACCGGTAGCGTTAGCGTCCTCCATTGTTCTCGAGGTCCAACACGCATTCCGGATCTAGGTCGGGAGCCGCCTTGTTAGTTTTACGATCCTTGTTTCGGAGCAGTTTCAGAACCGTTTCACCTTTGAGGGAGCATGCGGAACGTAACTTATGACTATTTTCTTTCAATCCGTTTAGAATGGCTTTTCCGCTGACATCGAACTGTAGCTCGGCACGCATCAAACAACCTTCCACGTTACAATGATTTGGCGCGGACGGATCTTCATGGTCGTTTACCGGATCTGTTCCGAGATTTACCAGACCGAACAAATGTCCGAATTCGTGGTTTAGCGTGGCGCTTTCGACATCGGTATTTGAAATACGGGGATCCCGAGCGGCCAACCGGCGGGCCGTTACTTCGTGTATCACCATAGAAGTGTTCCGATAGACCGCTCCAAGGGTGACCAGACCTTCTTCCTCATCATCGTCTTCCGAGGGAGCGTCCGCAAAATAAATATAGGTAGCCAAGGTATCCTCATCATTATAGGCGGTTCTGTTATCGTTTTCCAGTGTCGCAATTTCGTTCAGGGTGAGGTCCTCTTCGTTCGGGGAGGCAAGTTCCGTAAAAACAACATCGATGGTTTCCTTAAAAGTATGGGCCCTTATAAAGGATACCAAATCGTCTATTGCGGCGTCGCTCGGTCTAAAACCTTGAACGTATCCAATTTCGATAAGCAGTTTTGTGAAGTTTTGATTGGATAAAAAGTCTCCTCCGGATACGCCCGTATCCAGGCGATTTCCTGTTTTATCCACATTCTGGGGAGTTGGCGTTCCATCGTCGGTATCATCATTATTGGAGCATCCCGATAACAAGGTAAACGATAGCGCTAGGAGGAACAAGCAATACTTTTTCATGACAATTTTAATTTCTTTTGCTACCAAGATACAGCAAAAAACGTGCCTACCCACAGGTTCTATGTATGGAATACCAAAAAAATGACATCAGCTAGTGATATCCGACATCGGGGTCAGCCTTGCCAGATAGTCGTAATGTTCGCCCTCGGCAATACGTTCGCAGTGCAATCCGTTTTGTCCCGCTACTTCGTACAAGCGTTCGTACGCCACGTATAACCATGAAAAAGGGGCTCCTTTTAACCCCTTGTACGTCATGGTGAAATCTACTTCGCCATAATACCGGTTTTGGGGCAGCGGTAGTTCATCGTCCTCGAACATATAAATGATATCCGACGAATCCAGCAGAATTTGTCCGCCTATCGCCAATCGTTTTTTTAGGTGTTTTAAAAAAGGTCCCAGAGCCTTCATGCTATGGGCCAGGCCCACTCCGTTCATCAAAAGAAGCAATGTATCGAAGGAAGCTCCTTGGTACGCCATGATATCTGTACAAACAGCTTTGCGAACGCCCCGTTCCCTTGCCGTTAGTACCGCTCCGGCAGAATGGTCCAAGGCGGTGACCGCGAGGCCCCGATCTTGAAGGTACAGACTATGACTGCCCGAACCACAACCGATGTCGAGCACATGGCCCCGACATTCCTGTAATGCTTTTTGCTCCAGAAAGGGCATGGCGTCAAAAGTTCGAAACAGGTAGGGCAGGGGAAGCACGTCTTCCTGATCTAAGGAAGAGAAGGTATGAATGTCTTCGGTATAGTTTCCCTTAAGATAATCCGTAAGCGCTTCGCCTAAAACATCTACGTTCATTTATTGTTGTATTTTGCGGTATAAAACTTTCCTTCCATGAGTATTGTAAAAATAACCATTAGGCTAACGATTCCATTGTTGTTTTTGACGTTATCCACCGGTTTGGCCCAAAGCGATGGTTTTGACGATGCCGTAATGGCCTATTTGGATAGTAATGGCACGGTATCCCAATATCAAAATGCGTACACCGAATTTTTAAACTTGTTAGAAAACCAATTTCCCGAAACCGAGAACAACAAAAAGGGTTGGCAATTTTTAAGGTCGGAAAAAAGTAAGGCGGTACATCAAATAAAGGAACTGCTGGTCCCCATATACCAAAATGAGTTCACGAGGGAGGATATTCGACTGATGACTGCGTTTTATAATAGCGATGCGGGAATACAGTGGCGAACGGACCGCAGCCAAATGACGGAGAAACAGAAAGAGGACTTCAATACGTTTTACAAAAGCGATTTGGGCAATAAGATAAAGGGCAAACAAGCGGTGCTCGCCAAACAAGTCTCCGCGGTATCCGAGAGCTGGAGCAGGGACCTTTATGAAACGGCCCGGGCACTTTTAAAGCCTGCCGATGGAGAATAAGCTGAAACAACTCCCCCAAAAAGCGAAAGAAAAGCAAGTGGAAAACAAAAAGTTTTTTGCCCGCTTAAAGAAAAAGCCACCCAAAAAGCTGGACTACCTTATGCAGGAACTGCACGAATCGGTATTTAAAGAAACCGATTGCCTACAGTGCGGTAATTGTTGCAAGACTACGGGACCTTTGTTTACGAATGCGGATATCGAGCGCATTGCCAAGCATTTGCGGATGAAACCGCAGCAATTTATAGCGACCTACTTGCGTCTTGACGAAGAAAATGATTTTGTGCTCCAGCAGGTGCCTTGCGCTTTTTTGGGCCATGACAATTACTGTTCCATTTATGATGTGCGTCCCAAGGCCTGTAGGGAGTTTCCGCATACCGATCGCAAAAAATTTCAACAAATAAGCCATCTTACGATGAAGAACATGGCCATTTGTCCTGCCGCATTTGAAGTGGTGGAAAGGATGAAAGAAGCACTCGCCGGGAAGTAGCAGGGAGTATTTTGGGGTCGGTGGTGGTTAAGAGTTGTTTGTTGGTATTTAGTAATGAGTATTTAGTGTTAAGTAATTAAGGGTGTGAATTTGTGTTTGAACTTGACACTTGCACTTTTCTTTATTCCTTTTTCTTTCAGCGCAGCAGTCTTTTTTCAGTGGACAGTTAGTTGGCGGTAATTAGTAAAAAGTGGTGAGTAAAAAGTTGTTCGCTTGTGTTTGAACTTGAATTTGACACTTTAACTTGAACTTTTTCAGTCTTTGCTCCTTACTCATTGAGCGCAGCGTTCTTTTTTCGATGGACAGTTAGTTGGCGGTGATTAGTAAAAAGTGGTGAGTAAAAAGTTGTTCGCTTGTGTTTGAACTTGAACTTGAACTTGAATTTGACACTTGAATTTGAACTTTTTCAGTCTTTGCTCCTTACTCTTTGAGCGCAGCGGTCTTTATTCAATGGACAGTTAGTTGGCGGTAATTCGTAAAAAGTGGTGAGTAAAAAGTTGTTCGCTTGTGTTTGAACTTGAACTTGAACTTGAACTTGAATTTGAACTTTTTCAGTCTTTGCTCCTTACTCTTTGAGCGCAGCGTTCTTTTCTCGATGGACAGTTAGTTGGCGGTGATTAGTAAAAAGTGGTGAGTAAAAAGTTGTTCGCTTGTGTTTGAACTTGAACTTGAATTTGACACTTGAACTTGAACTTTTTCGGTCTTTGCTCCTTACTCATTGAGCGCAGCGTTCTTTTTTCAATGGACAGTTAGTTGGCGGTAATTCGTAAAAAGTGGTGAGTAAAAAGTTGTTCGCTTGTGTTTGAACTTGAACTTGAATTTGACACTTGAACTTGAACTTTTTCGGTCTTTGCTCCTTACTCTTTGAGCGCAGCGTTCTTTTTCCAATTAACAATGAGCAATTAACAATGAGTAGTCCTCAGTAGCAGTATGCAGTAATTAGTGGTAAGTAAAAGTGGTTACTGGGTACTTCTCTAATTTTGAATTTGAATTCGAGTCTGAGTTTGAACTTGTCTTTTTTTCTTTTCCCAAAGGTGTTTCAACTGTACTCGTTTCGTCCGGTCGAGCGGAGTCGAGACCTCTCTGTGTTCCTAAGTTCTCGACTGCGCTCCTTTTTCTGGTTTTCCCTCAGTTCGATTGGACGAAGCGTTCTTTTCTCAATTCGTAATTTGCGGTAGTTCATTAGAACGATGTAATAGCTAGTAAAAAGCTTGAATTTGTTATTTTTATTTGAATTTGTGTTTGAACTTGACACTTGAGCTTGAGTTTGATCCCGTTTCTCTTGATTTTAATATCTTTAGGGATATGGAAGAGATGATCGCTTATTTTGAAAATATTCCCTCCACACATCGCAGTGCGCTGCTAGTAGGGGGTATTACCTTATTCTGGATTTTGGAGGGAGCCGTTCCCTTGTTTCGGTTCGATTATAAAAAATGGCGTCACGCCTTACCGAATTTCTTTTTTACACTGACGACCATTATCGTCAATTTTGCCCTGGCATTTTTATTGTTGCGCACCGCTGATTTTACCGTATCTGGACAGTTTGGTGTGCTTAACTGGTTGCCGGAAATCCCTTTTTGGTCCTATGTGTTGATCGGTTTGCTATTGCTCGATCTGATCGGGGCGTATCTGGCGCATCTGGTAGAGCATAAGGTAAAACCGCTTTGGATGATTCATTTGGTACACCATACCGATCATAATGTGGATACCACCACCGCCAATCGGCACCATCCCCTTGAAAGTGTTATCCGCTTTACCTTTACTTTGGTGGGGGTATTGGTGGTAGGAGCTCCCATTGGTATCGTGATGTTGTATCAATCCGTATCCTTGGTGTTGAGTCAATTCAACCACGCGAATATCAAATTGCCCAAAGCTGTTGATAATGCCTTAAGCTGGATAATCGTTTCTCCCGATATGCACAAAGTACATCACCATTATGTATTGCCCTATACCGATAGCAACTATGGGAATATTTTTTCCATATGGGATCGTTTGTTCGGAACGTATCTTAAATATGATCGTGATGCCATTGTGTATGGCGTAGACACTTTTCCCGATGAAAAAGAAAACAGTAACATAAAGTCCCTCTTAAAACAACCCTTCCATAAGTATCGAAAGCCGACCACTACAACCGTTGCGGACCAATAATTTTTATCGAAGTTAGCTTTAGTCGTACATCAAGTGCCTAAGGCGTATGGCACGGAACTTTTCCAGGTCGGCCTGCCACGATTTTTTAATTTCCGATTCCGATACCCCTGCTGCGATCTGTTTTTGGAGCAGGGCCGTACCCGCATGTTTGGTGAAATTTTCGGTATTGAAAACGGTCGAGGGGTCCTCTGCGTGTTTGTAGGCATCCATTAGCCATCGCAGTGAAACGGAACGCATAAAGGGGATACTGTCCAGGGACCTGCCATAGCAGCGCTTTCCTTTATGTTTCGGGTTTTTGGCACCGAAGTTGGACACCGGCGTATAGGTCAGGGTATAGGCTTCCTGTTTTAGGTCAGGGGCGCCGTAGCGCTGAAACTGAAATTCCGTTCCCCGCCCGGCATTGATGGTTGTTCCCTCAAAAAGCCCAAGACTGGGATAGAGGTTTATCGAGCGGTCGTTCGGTAGGTTTGGCGAAGGACGTATGGGCAAGCTGTAAGCGGTGTCGTGGGTCCAGTTTTCCAATGGGACGACTTGAAGGTCGGCTTTTACGCCTGCCTGGAGCCATCCCTCTTCATTGATCATGGTCGCATATTCCCCAATGGTCATGCCATAGACCAAAGGAATTTCCGTCATTCCCAAAAAACCGGTATGCTCGGCTTCCATTACTGGTCCGTCAACATAATGGGCATTTGGGTTTGGGCGATCCAATACCACTATCGGTATATTGTTTTCCGCACAGGCCTCCATAACCAATTGCAAGGTGGCAATATAGGTGTAGAAACGTACCCCAACATCTTGAATGTCGAAAAGAACAAGGTCCAAACCTTTTAATTGCTCCGCACTGGGCTTTCTATTTTTTCCATAGAGTGATATCAATGGTAGTCCCGTTCTGGCATCGGTGCCATCACTGACCTTTTCACCGGCATCCACCGTGCCCCGAAACCCGTGTTCGGGTGCAAAAACGGATACAATATCAATGTTTAAGGACACTAGGGAATCGATTAAATGCACATGATTTACGGGCGTACCGTCCTTGGAATCGTTTCCTGAAAAGACCACACTCGTCTGGTTGGCGACGACCCCGATTTTTTTCCCCTGTAGCAGCGGTAAATAGACTGCAGTTCTATTGGCGGCAACGACCACCGGAGGTACCGTATCCCCTTCTTTATCCATAAGTGGGGTATCCGTACTTGTTTTCGCTTCTTTGGTAGGGTTTCCACAGGCATAGGCGAATAAAACCCACAATAAAAATGTACTTTTGAAAACGAAAACAAAGGGCATAAATTGAATTTTGAATTTTACATCGCCAAGCGGCTCATTAAAGGAAAGGAACATAAAATTAGTATTTCCGCCCCAATAATAAAAATCGCCATTGCCGCTATTGCCATAGGATTGGTAATGATGCTCATCGCTATCGGTACCAGCGTTGGGCTGAAGCATAAGATCCGCGAAAAAGTTTCGGCATTTAACGGTCATATTCAAATTTCAAATTACGACAACAACCGTTCGGAAGTTTCGGTCGCTCCCATTCCCATAGCACAAAATTTTTATCCCGAATTCACCACTGTCGATGCCGTGGCCCATGTTCAGGCGGTAGCCACTAAGGCCGGTGTTATCCGTACGGAGGAGACCTTTGATACCTTTATCGCAAAAGGGGTTGGAGAAGACTATAACTGGACGGTCTTTGAGGAGTACTTGGTCGCCGGGAGCCTGCCGAAGTATTCCGGCGAGATCAATGAGGAGGCCTTAATGTCCGTTTTGATGGCGAACCGCTTGCGGTTACAGGTCGGCGATACCTTTTACGCGCTCTTTCCAAAAAAGGAAGCTGCCCTAAAATCGCCGAACCAAAGAAAGTTTACGTTAACGGGGACCTATAACAGCGGTTTTGAGGAATTGGACAACAAATATATTTTTATAGACTTGCGCCATATCCAACGTATGAATCGGTGGAAACCGACGGAGGTAGGGAGTTTTGAGGTGTTTTTGGACGATTTTAGGGACTTGGACGTCAAAGGAAAAGAAATTTACGGAAAAACACTTTCCAACTTGGACACCCGAACGATAAAGGATACCTACGCGCAAATTTTTGAGTGGATGGAATTGTTCGATTTCAACACCGCCTTGATTATTGGCATTATGATCATTGTGGGCGGTATCAATATGATTACGGCCCTGCTAGTGCTCATTTTGGAACGTACCCAAATGATCGGAATTTTAAAGGCGTTGGGTAGCGCGAATTGGAGTATTCGAAAGGTTTTTTTGTATAATGCCGCTTATTTGATCAGTATCGGACTGTTTTGGGGAAACCTTATCGGTCTGGGACTCCTTTTCCTGCAACAGCAGTTTCAGCTTTTTAAGTTCCCGAATCCCGAAGAATATTATATCGATTACATTCCGGTACATCTGGATCTGATGACCGTGGTGTTTCTCAATATCGGGGTATTGGTACTGTGTTTGCTCATGTTGCTGATACCTTCTTACATTATTACAAAAATTACGCCCGTTAGGGCCATAAAATTCGAATAGCGCAACAATACTGTAGCGCGGCAAAAGGTCGAACATTGGACGATATGCATACGGAAAACGAAATGGATTACGCAGAAAATATTTTAGGGACCATAGGGAAAACCCCTTTGGTGAAACTCAATAAATTGGCTTCGGAACTGCCGTGTTTGACGTTGGCGAAATACGAGACCTTTAACCCTGGCAATTCCGTTAAAGATCGCATGGCGCTCCAGATCGTTGAGGATGCGGAGGCGGCGGGTATTTTAAAACCGGGCTATACCATTATCGAGGGAACCTCCGGAAATACCGGTATGGGACTGGCCTTGGCGGCCACCGTAAAGGGCTACAAGCTTATCTGTGTACTTAGCGATAAACAGTCCAAAGAAAAGATGGATATCCTTAGGGCCATGGGGAGCGAGGTACATGTGTGCCCCACCGATGTGGCGCCCGAAGATCCGCGTAGTTATTATTCCACGGCAAAACGTTTGGCAAAAGAAACCCCGAACTCCTGGTACGTGAACCAATATGACAATCCTTCGAACTGTAGGGCACATTTTTTAAGCACCGGTCCGGAAATTTGGGAACAGACCAAAGGAAAAGTGACCCATTTTGTGGTAGGTGTTGGTACGGGGGGAACCATTTCGGGAGTAGGGTCCTTTTTAAAAATGAAGAATCCCAATATAAAAGTTTGGGGCATCGATACCTATGGCTCGGTATTTAAAAAGTATCACGAGACCGGAATTTTTGATAAGAACGAGATCTACCCTTATATCACCGAAGGAATCGGGGAAGATATTTTACCGCGAAACGTACGTTTTGAAGTTATTGACGGTTTTACCAAAGTAACCGACAAAGACGCTGCGGTGTATACCCAAAGGCTCGCCAAGGAAGAAGGTATGTTTTTAGGAAATTCCGCAGGGGCCGCAATGAAAGGGCTGCTGCAATTAAAGGAACATTTTACCAAGGATGACGTGGTGGTGGTACTTTTTCATGATCATGGAAGTCGGTATGTGGGCAAAATGTTCAACGATGATTGGATGCGGGAAAAGGGTTTTTTGGATTAGTTCGTATCTTAGAAGTAAATAGAACCCTAAATGTTTCCGAGGAAGTATACGACAAAACGATTTTGCAAGTCCTTGGGTTTTGCGCTATTGTCCTGCCTGCTGTTTACCTGTAACAAGGACGACGGGTCAGTGGACAATGGGGAACGCCCCGAAGATTTGGAAACCAATGGGGACCTTCCCTTTTTCAGGATCGATACCAAGGGCAATACCATTGTTGACGAGCCCAAGGTAAGCGCCACACTTAGCGTAGCACAGAACCGGAAGTCGATTTTTGAGGGAACCATCGGAATCGAATTCAGGGGAGCAACTTCACAAGGCTTTGAAAAAAAGTCTTTTGGGATAGAAACTTGGGATACCAACGATCAAGATATCGATGTTCCGCTTTTGGGTTTTCCGGAGGAAGAGGATTGGGTGTTGCATGGTCCTTATAGCGACAAATCGTTGATCCGAAATCATCTGATCTATAATTTGGCAAGGGATATGGGCCGTTATGCGAGCCGGTCGGAATTGGTAGAGCTGCAAATTGATACAACCTACCGGGGCGTTTATGTGTTCATGGAAAAACTCAAACGGGACGCCGGACGGATCGATATTTCAAAATTGAATCCGGACGAGAATGCGGGAGAGGCCATTACCGGAGGGTATATCTTAAAAATCGACAAGCTTTCGGGCTCGGGCGGTGGTGACGGCACCTATAACGCCACCAATTCTTTTGAGTCGCAATTGGCCCCGGCATCGGCGGCTTCCGATCAAACCATTCGATTTTTGTATGAATATCCGGATGCTGCGGTAATTACCGCGGAACAAAAAGCGTATATACAAGAATATGTAAACGATTTTGAAGCGGCATTGGTTTCCGAAACCTTTACGGATGCTGTCACGGGCTATGCCAATTATATCGATGTGGATAGTTTTATCGATTTCTTTATTCTGAACGAACTCGCCAACAATGTGGACGGATACCGTTTGAGTACCTACATGCACAAGGATAAAAATAAGAAAATGGTCATGGGCCCGATTTGGGACTTTAATTTGGCCTTTGGAAACGCCGATTATTGCAGTGGAGGGGAAACCAATGTTTGGGCCTACAAATTCAACGAACGCTGTTCGCAGGACTTTTGGTTAGTGCCCATCTGGTGGGAACGGCTTTTGCAGGACCCCGCTTACGTTGTAAAGTTAAAACAACGTTGGGCAAGTTTGCGCGGTACCCTTTTGTCCAATACCGCTATGGCCGATAGAATAGCATCCTATGTTGGGCGCATGCGGAACGCCAAGGCTATTGAAAACAATTTTCTAACGTGGAACGTGCTGGGTATTTATGTATGGCCCAATAATTTTGTAGGGAGTACCTACGCGCAGGAAAACGAATACCTGATGAACTGGATCGAGGCCAGGGTATTGTGGCTCGATGGTGCGATCGAAGCACTATAAGAAGTTCGGGATATTTGAATTTGGCACTGTACACGATAACGTTTCATTACCATTAAAAAATGCAAATACTAGAACACAACAATCAAAAAGTGACCGTGGACAAGGGGGAATTGGTCGGTTATGAGGTCAATGGCCATGAGTATATCCATCAGAAGGGAAGTCCCGGATGGCGCAATGCCGATACCGAAATGTTTCCGATTATAGGACCTACCGCCGAAGCACGTTTTCAGGTACAGACACCTAAGGATATCGCGATACAGGACCAACATGGGTTGTTGCGTGAAATGGAGTATGAACTGACTTTTGAATCGGCAACCGAACTCAAGTATGGAAAGACCTATACCGCCGGAACGCAAGTAGGGAATTCCAAATACCCGAACAAGTCCGATAAGCAATTTTTATATTGGCCCTATGCCTTCCAATTCGAAAAAAAGATTCGCCTGTTGGCCGATGCGCTTGAAATTACCTTTACCATTTCCGGCGAAAGGGATACCCCTTTTATGTTGGGCTATCACCCGGCATTTAAACTGCACGGCGAAAACGTTTCGATCAAAACGGGGGAGCGTACGATTGCTTTAGATGAGGTATTGGCCGTGGGCAGTCGTGCTTTGGAAGTGCCGAACTGTAATAGCGTGGTTTTGCAAGATACTAGCGGATTGTCGATAACTACCGAAGGTTTTAAAGGTTTTATGTTATGGACCGAGGTGCGGAACATGGTCTGTATCGAACCCATAACATTTTATCCTTATGCCGTGCCACAACACCTGTTGCACGAAGGGTTCGATTATATTTTAAATATTCCGAAACGCTTTACGGTTAAGTTGCGACCGGAACCACAGGTAGCTTAAATTTTTGGATAAGGGCAAATGCTCGGGGCACGACCAGAACGGTATCAAAAATGTCCCGACGCATAGGCATTCTCTCGGGTAAAAATGGGAAGCGATGAACAAAAAACTTCACGAACGTTACGATTATATTTTTGAGCCGGAACTTTTAAAGGCGATAGAAATGGTCGCTGTCGCCCGACACATTTCAAAAGGGGAAACGGTTATCGACATCGGGCAGCCGATTACCAAAATGCCGTTGTTGTTGACCGGTGCGATCAAGGTGCTACGGGAAGATGCGCAAGGCGACGAATTGTTGGTCTACTTTCTGGAAAAAGGGGATAGTTGCGCGATGACATTTTCATGCTGTCTGGGAAACAAAAAAAGCGAAATTCGTGCTGTTGCCGAAACCGATAGCGAACTTTTAATGATTCCCGTAGAGAAGATGCAGGAATGGATGGGCCGTTTTCATACTTGGCGGAATTTTGTATTGGACAGTTACCATATAAGAATGATGGAGCTTTTGGAGACCGTTGATACCTTGGCCTTTATGAAAATGGACGAACGGCTGTTGAAATACTTGCAGGACAAGGCCAAAGTCAACCAAGACGATATCGTACATACTACCCATCGGGATATTGCTACGGACATGCATACCTCAAGGGTGGTCGTATCGCGTTTGCTGAAAAAGTTGGAAGGGGAGGGCAAGTTGATCGTGCAACGGAACCGGTTAAAGATACTGGAACTGTAGCTTGAAGGAATACCATTGCGCGGTGGTTTTAGTGAGTAGTTAGTACAAAGTGGTGAGTACAAAGTAATGAGTAATAAGTTGTCCGTTCGTGTTTGGGATTGACACTTGAATTTGCCTTTTCTCCTTGTTCTTTCAGCGCAGCGGTCTTTTTTTAAAAAAGTAGTTAGTACAAAGTAGTTAGTATTAAGAGACTTGAATTTGACTCTTGAGCTTGTTTTTGTATTTGATATTTGAATTTGAGTTTGGCTTTGAGCTTGCACTTGACACTTGCGCTTGAACTTGTCTTTTGTCTTTGTTCCTTCAGCGCAGCGGTCTTTTTTCAATGGACAATTAGCAATAAACAATAAGTGATCAGTAAAAAGTGGTGAGTAAAAAGTTGTTCGCTTGAATTTGAATTTGAACTAGAATTTAAGTTTAAGTTTAAGTTTAAGTTTGAGTTTGAATTTGAATTTGGCTTTGAGCTTGCACTTGACACTTGCGCTTGAACTTATCTTTTGTCTTTGTTCCTTCAGCGCAGCGGTCTTTTTTCAATGGACAATGGACAATGAACAATTAGCAATAAACAATAAGTGATCAGTAAAAAGTAGTGAGTAAAAAGTTGTTCGCTTGAGTTTGAGTTTGAACTTGAACTTGAGACTTGAACTTGAACTTTTTTTAGTCTTTCCTCCTTGTTCTTTGAGCGCAGCGGTCTTTTTTTAAAAAAGTAGTTAGTACAAAGTAGTTAGTATTAAGAGGCATGAATTTGACTCTTGAGCTTGTTTTTGTAATTGAATTTGATTTTTGAGCCTGACTTTGATCAGGTGCCTCGACAGGCTCGGCATGACAAGCGTTTTTTCGATTGGCGTTCAGGTACGGGTTGTATTTGAGTTTGAATTTGAGTTTGAGTTTGAACCTGGTAATCCGAGTTTCTTTGCCATTGTATTTATTTCAGAACATATTACCGTAATTTTATCGCTTTAACCAGAACAGCACTTCATGAAACGAATTTTTGTCCTCATTGCTATCGTCGCGATTTCAACCCTCAATGCACAGGAGGTGGCTACCGATTCCCTTCCCTATGCCACCATACCGGAAGCACCACAAACCTATACTGCGGGCACAGTAGTATCGCGGATGATCGATGGATTGGGGTTTCGGTACCATTGGGCCACCGAAGGGCTTACCGAGCAAGCGATACATTATGCTCCCGATAACGAGGGAAGGACGATAGCGGAAACCATGGACCATGTTTATAACCTCTCCTTGGTCATTTTAAAATCGGCGCAAAGACAGCCCCGCGATTTTACGGTAGACCTCCCAGAGCTCACCTTGGAAGGAAAACGAAAAGCGACCTTGGAACAGTTGCGAATGGCCAGTATGCTGTTTTCAAAAGCGAAACGGCTGGAAGACTTCCCGGTAGTATTTGTCAGGGAAAATGGACGCTCCGAATTTCCTTTTTGGAACAACATCAACGGCCCGATTGAGGATGCCGTTTGGCATGCCGGACAGATCGTAACGCTCAGGCGTATCGCCGGAAATCCCATAAACCCAAAGGTGAACGTTTTTCAGGGCAAGCTGAACGATTGATCACTAGTCTTTCCAGAACTTTTTTGAGCGTACTTCAAAGGCATTTTGGAGTACTTCGGTTGCGATGGTATGGTCGATGTCGGTGACCTGCTTGTAACGTAAGGAACGCATCACCTTTCTTCCGGCGGTTGTCATGTGTTCCAAGTGCACGGTCAAATGCGCCGAATGCCAGAAACCAAGGTCCACATAATCCTTGGCATGGTTAAGATAACAGAACGGTTTCCCGTCGATATAATAAAAGGGGATTTTGTATTTGAATTTTAGTTCCACTTCGGGAACCGTATGTTCTATAATGACCTGAAGCTGTAGTAAAATGCTACGGTAAGGCTCCGGCCGGTCCAGTATGTAGTGTTCTGCAGGATTCATATCTTTAACAAAAAGCGAGCATGCGACAAGTATTTTTACGAATTGCCATTTTACTGGTCGGACTTCCAGTATTGGCCCAGGAGTATGACCATATTGACAGCAAGGTAAAAAACTATCCTGATTTTTCCAGTATCGAGCAGTTGTCGATTCGTATTCAAAATGATTTTGATACCGATGCAAATAGGGTACGTGCCGCTTTTGTATGGTTGACCCACAACATTCGTTATAAATATGAGTTGGACGCTGTTTTTGCCGTCGCACCCGAAATGCTCTATTATTCGGAGTTCGGAAAGCGATATCAAATAGAGCGCCATCAAAGGAAACTCATCAAGAAGGCCTTTTCCAAAAGGGAAGGCATCTGTAATGAGTATTCCCTAATGTTCGACTATCTCTGTAACGATTTTTCCATACCTTCAAAAGTGATTCTTGGACTTACCAAGACGGATATTATGGACGTTTCGGGAAAACGTTTGGTAAAGAACCATAGCTGGAACGCCGTCAAAATAGATGGGGAATGGGAACTCTTGGATGCCACTTGGGGCGCCGGATATTATGATAACCGATTGAACAAATTCGTAAAACGGTTTTCGGAACATTATTACCTAACGCCGCCCGAACTATTTATAAAGCATCATTTTCCTGCCAAGGATTCTTGGCAACTATTGGAAACTCCGGTCGGATTACACCAATTTTTTAGTGCGCCTGTTTATTTTCCGGATTATTTTGAAGGCCGTATCAAGGTAATGCCCAATACGGTGGGGCTGGTAAAACTAACCGAAAGTAATAGTTCCACTTTTGAATTTAGTGCGGTTGCCGATAAACAGAGCATCTATTATGCCTTGGCAGATGAAGGAAAGTTGCGAAAAATGCGCATTCGAAAAAAGAACCAAGGCTTCGTTTCTAAGATCAAATTTCGAAAACGATTAAAAAAGACAACATACCTCACCATTTATGCGGAAAATAAGGCCGTATTGAATTTTAAGGTAAAACCAAATTTAAAGCAATAAGGGGCATCCGCGGAACGTCAACGTTTTAAGGTAAGGTGCCCCGTAAATTGTATGGGTTTTCCCGTATTTCGATCGATATACCCGGCCCTGTACCAATAGTCGTTTTCGGGCAGTGTTCGCCCGTTAAAAATACCGTCCCAGCCCGGCCCATTGGGGTCCAAGGATTTTAAAAAGGTACCATAACGATCATATAGCTGTATAAAAGGTTCCGAAACGGTGGTAGTATCGGAGAATCCTTCAACGTTCCAGGTATCGTGGATGCCATCACCATTGGGGGTAAAAAATTTGGCGGCCCTGATGACCAGAAACTCCTCACTATTGACCACGCTTCCACATCCGTTGGTGTTTCGTACATAAACGGTGTGCAATCCTCCGGGAACATCCCTGTACACATTGGAAGTTTGGTATGGGCCAAAAGGGTCGTCCAAACTATACTCCAAGATATTGTCAAGGGTGTCCGTTCCGAAAGTGTTTACCGTTATCTGATTTGTGGTATTGCCGTTACCGTTCATGGCCGAAAGGGTTACGGTCACTTCGGTCGGGAGTGCGGGATCGATAATGGTCAATGTAACGGGAATCCTTTCGATACTGGTACATTCCGATACCGTTTGTATCGCTTCGGCAAAATAGGTGTAACTCCCGATTTCGGTCTCCGTAGGGGTAAAATCGGGACCGATCGCCAAAAGCGCACCGTCTTCAGCACTATCGAACCAATTGATATCATCGCCAAGGCCATCGAAAGGCAGGGACACCGATAGGGTAGGCATGGCTTCACCGAAACAGGTTTGCGCATCTACGGGGTCTACTGGAGGTGCTATAATAGGGCATGGACAATCTGGTGAAAATACGTCAAACGTTCTTACGCAACTGTTGTTGGCTACTTGTACCTGAAAATCGGTTCCTGTAGGGATGCCGCTGATGGTAGTTCCGTTAACCGTGAACGACGGGTCTGTCGTCAACGTTCCGTACGGAGCGCTATAGGTAACGGAATAGGTTTGAAGGTCCGGCGCACATGGTGTTTCTTCTATGGTGAACGTGGGAACAATGTCCGCAATTACCGTTGCCGTGTAGGGATAAGGCGCTACAAAATTGGCCGTACAGCCCGTTACGGCATCAACAATGGACAATACCTCGAGGGTAACGTCCGCGGTCAGGTCGGGTACGGGTATGGCCGCGGTTCCGGCCCCATCCAGAATACTAGTGGTTGTAGAAGTTCCACCATCGATAGTAAAGGTTATCGTATCGTTCGGATTGCCCGTAATATTGAAAACGGCTTCACTACCTACGCAAATGCTATTTTCTTCTGCGGAAATATCGGTGAGTGCGGGAGCGTCGATTAGGGTAAGCGTGGCCGCGGACCGTTGTCGGCACAAATAGTTGGTGGACCATACCTCCACGCGATATACGTTATTGTTGTCGGCAGCGGTAGTATCGAACGACAGGGTATTGGAGGTTTCGGCCAACGGCGCACCAAAGGTAGCTCCCCCATCGGTACTGACACGCCACTCGTATTGTAAAATGCCACCATTGGTGGCGCTGGCAGCTATGGTAAAGCTCGTTTCGGCGGCAACACAGACGTTCGCATTGGTCAAGGTATTGCTCAAGCTTACCGTTCCATCGGAACGTACGGCGATATTTTCGGCCAATACATATCCCCCGGCGCCAACAACAAGACCATTGGCATCTACCGTAGGTACGCCCACACCAAGAAAACCGTCGTTATCGTCATCGGAATACCCTTCTCCCCCTTCCGTGGCATCGGAACAACCATCGTTGTCCGAATCGAGATCCAGGCAGTCCGGGGCGCCGTCCCCATCAAAATCAAAAGCGATACGGATATTATCGTAATTCCCCACCCCTTGGTTGTTATCAAAGTCCCCTACATGTGAAATACGGACCAGTAACAAATTACCGATAGCCGGAGAGCCATCGGGAATGGCAACGGAGAGCTGAAAATCGGTCCAAAGTCCGTTCGGGGTTTCATGTCCCGCTATCACTCTGCTCGATAAGGGTGTAAACGTACCACCATCATTATAGCCCAACTCCAAGGTCGTTTGGCCGTCGTTTCGGTATAATTTTTCATAATCGATGCCGTCGCCCAGGGCCACGGTAAGGATGTAGCTGCCCATTTCTATCAGGGCATTTCGGCTAGGGTCCGGCAACTGTGTTATGGTACCGGTACCGTTGATGTAAGCAAATTTTCCGTTGTCCTGTGGGTTGGGGCCATTGTAAATACCCCTTCCGTCGGTCAAATAATTGGGTGCATAGTTTTCTCCCGTGATGTTGTTTTCAATAGTATTCTGAACGTTGGCGTAGTGCACTCCAATGGCATTACCGCCGGAACCCGTGGTCTGAACGTCCCAAAAGGTAATGGTTCCATCGGAATACATTTCGTTCGTGGCCGGGGAAAGGGGGTCGTCAACAATAACCGTACTTTCAAAATCAAAGCCCGTACCTCCGCCGAGTTGACAGCCCTCCATGACATCGTCGATACCGTCGTTGTCACTGTCCAAATCTCGAATTAGGGTGGGGTCGTCGGATCCGGGAAAGCTGAGGTAGGCGTTCCCGTCTACCACGCCATCATTATCAAAATCGTACTGCGAGCCATCTACATTGGCATCATAAGTGGCCCATCCGGCTTCCATACCATCGGGCACACCATCGCCATCCGCATCGGGGTCCGCACAGTTTTCGATACCGTCACTATCCGTATCCAAAAGCAAATGAAAATCATCATAATTTCCGGCATAACCGTTGATCCGGTTAGAGGGATCGTTGTTGATATCGATACCTGAGGTATGGGATATCTGGATGAGGATTCCTTCTCCCAAGGCCGGACTCGCTGCATCAACGGAAAACGATATCGAAAATTGTGTCCATACGCCTTCGGGAGGAGATAACAAGCTTTGTGGGGTGTCCAAAGGGTTGATGGTCAATTCTGCATCAGGGTCGGGAATGGGGGTGAAGTCCCCTGCATTGGTGCCATAGCCCATTTGTACAAAGGTAGTACCATCATTGCGAAAGTTATGGAAACTTGCCCCTTCTCCCGCCCAAAAGGTAAAAATGTAACCACTCTCGCTATATACAGCGTTTTGCGCATTCATAGTAAGCGTTTTGGTTACCGGGGTATAGATGTCTGGCGGAGTGAATAAGGCTTGTGTGTTTACTTTGAGAAATTGGTTGCCATGGGGGGCGTCATCGTAGTTGGCATTCCCGGATGGAAAATCATGCGTACCCCAACCAAAACCAAAATCATAACCGCTGGCAAGCCAACCTTGCGGCGGTGTGTCGTAGGGCACGGCATCTTCAAAACTCTGGCTTGGAATCAAAAGTTCGCATTCGTTGGTATCCAGAATGAGGTCGCTATCGGTATCCTGTGCTCGAAACGAAAATGCGCAAACCAGAAAAAGCAGCAGAAATAAATAGCCTGTTTTGGTATTAGGACACAAGAGGGAAGAAGCAATCATGTTAAGGGGAAGCATGTTTACCGAATTTTGTAATTCAAAAGTAATATGGTGTAGGATAATTATTGTAAATAATCGTTGTTCTTTTGATTTATGGGATGTCATGCACTTAAAATGCTTTCTATATCTATAATAAAGCCAGCATCTTGTCTGTTTAAGGTAGCGCCAGTCAATTGATTTTCGCACCGAAACTGAAAAAAGCGGCGATTATCGGTTTAAAACCATGGACAAGGAACAGGGTGCTCTTTTTTTTGCGCCCAAAAGTAGTCCAATTCGTTTTTTTAATTAACTTTGTATTTCAAAGTACTTTTACATGGACTCGAATAAATACTTAGAAGACATTACCGAAATAAAGAGTATGATGAGCCGTTCGTCGCGCTTCATTTCATTGAGCGGCCTTTCCGGAATTTTGGCGGGGGTGTATGCGTTGATCGGCGGTTACTTGGGCTATTTGATCTTGTATCCCAGTTTTTGGAAGTTTGATACCTATGAAGAAATTCAACTGACCTTATTGGCCGTGGCGCTTGGAGTGGTGGTATTCGCCGTGCTGACCGCAATGCTGTTGACCTTTCGGAAGGCAAAACGTAGCGGGGAGAAGATATGGAACGTTTCGTCCAGAAGGTTGTTGGTGAACTTTTTGATTCCCTTGGGGGCGGGCGGTATTTTTGTATTGTTATTACTGCGCTTGGAGTATTGGATGTTGATCGCACCTGCTACCTTGTTGTTTTATGGGATGGCCTGTTTAAATGCCAGCAAATATACTTTTGGGGACGTACGTTACCTGGGTATTACCAATATTGTTTTAGGGTTGTTGGCAACCTATTTTACGGGATACGGCCTCCTGTTCTGGATTTTAGGTTTTGGTGTGTGCCACGTGTTATACGGAAGTATGATGTATTTTAAATATGACAGGCGATAGTCAGGAAAAGCGTATTGGTCGTTTGGCCGACCGGCACGGTAGGGCCATAGGAAAAAATAGTTGAGAAAAGGGCATACATGAGTTTGATCGATAACATAAACAAGGCTTTTGACCATCGCATCCGTTTGGGGATCATGAGCGTTTTGATGGTGAACGACCATGCCGATTTTAAGATGTTAAAGGAGCTGTTGGAGGTTACCGATGGTAATTTGGCAAGCCACACAAAGGCATTGGAAAAGGTGGGTTACATCAGTGTGGAAAAGCAGTTTATCGGTCGAAAACCGAACACCAGATATGCAGCCACCCGATCAGGGAAAACAGCCTTTAAAAAGCATATTGAAGCGTTGGAAAAATTGATCGGAAAATAAATTTTTTTATCTATTTACTTTGAAATACAAAGTACTTTTAAATTTTTATTATGAGAGCATTTATATTGGAAGCCCTTTACGAGTGGAGCAAGGCGCCCTATCAAAAATATTTTAAGGGAGATGCCGCTTGGCAGCTGACCGCTAACGATTTGTTGCGGTACCCGGAGCAATCCCTTGGCTTTCATTTAGGATGTTTTTTACTGAAACATCATTTTGAAATACAACCGAAATTGGAAAGTCATGATGTATTTCATGTACTCACTGGCACGGGTACATCGGTTCCGGAGGAGGTAAGCATGCAATATTACTTATGGGGCAACGGTAAGCGGAGTGCTTATTTGGTAGCGGTGGTGGTGTTGGGCACATTGCTCTATCCCGATGAGATCAAACGGTTTATCCGCGCTTTTCGGAAGGGAAAAAGGGCATTGCCCTTTCATCAGCTTCACTTTTTTAAGCTCTTGGGCCAGCCAATCAACTCCATCAAAACAGCCTTCGCAATACAATAAAACCACAATAATGAAACGAAGATTCAAATATGTACTCAATTATACCAATTGCTACTTAAAATGCGCCTTAGATAACGAAGTTGCTTTTTCATTTACTGCCGCGGTAAGGGTTTTGCATAGCCATAGCTACACCAAACGCTTACAAGAAAAGTAAATGGACAATGAACAAGTTAGATTGGCCCATTTTAAGTAGCAATTGGTATTACAGGGCAGTGCAGGCCGCTTTAGGCAGTTTTTGCATCGGGGTCCTTTGTGTTTTACGCTGCAAGGGCAGCGGTGATAGCGGTCTGGTCGGTATCGGTTTTTGGTGTATGGTACTGGCCGCGGTGGTCAATACCATTTTTTTACTGATGGTAACGGTCCATGGCGTTTTCCGTTTTACCGCGTATCGCGAACATGGTATCGCCCTGGGGGCGGTAGTGCCCAACATGCTCTTGGTTTGGTATTATTTACCTATTGAACTCATTTAAACTTTTTTTCCCGAACTGTCGGGAGGCTAAAAAATTACCCTTTACAACCCTGTTTTTACCTTTTTTTCCTTTCGTAGCCCTGCTATGAAACTCAAAAAAGTCTTCAACAGGCCTTTAAATCAATAATTTTCGCTTCAATCCAAAAAGTCTAAACGAGTTCATTGTTTAATTCTAATTACAGCAAAATGTGCGTTATCAAATTCGTGCGTTATCGGCTTCTTTCTTGTTCAGTTGGTTGTTTTACGGTAAAAGTTTTGGCGTTAATGTGTTATTAATGGCCCTTATAGTAGTTGTTCTGTTATGTACCGTCCGCAATTGGAAAACCATTCCATGGCGGTATGCCATTGCATACTTGTTTACCGCGATTATGGTATTCATGGATGCCTCACCCTTCCATATATTGGTGCACCTGTTGTGTTTTGCCGCTTTTATCGGTACTACGGTGACCGTAAAAACTTCCTTGTACATTGCCACTTTTATCGGTTTTGTCCAGTCCTTTTTTGGTTATGCACTGGACTATATAACATTACGGGGGAAACTTAAAACGGTGCGCCCGGGAACGACCAAAAATATTGGCACCTATGTTTTGGGGGCGGCGATCAGTATTTTGGCCATTTGTTTGTTCACTTGGTTATATAGCACGGCCAACCCGGTATTCGAGGCATTGGTACAACAGGTCGATTTTAGTGTTTTGAGCTTACCAAGGCTAGTTTTCACCCTATTGGGGTACTTGTTGTTCCTGAATATCGGAACGTCGCGGCATCTGGAGGAACTGGTGGCTTTTGATGCCAATTGTGAAAACGCACTCAAGGCTCCTGACAAAGCGTTCTTGAGCGCGCGGGCCGGTACGCTAAAAAAGGAGTATACCGTCGGTACCATGGTCCTGGGTGTTTTAAACGTATTGTTGCTGCTGTTTTTAACTACCGATGTGATATACCTGACAGGCCCGTCCATATCGGACAACGCCGCGTATTCCAGTTCGGTGCACCAAGGAGTGTATGCATTGGTGTTTTCTATTGCAATGGCCATCGGTACCATTTTATATTTCTTTAGGGGAAACCTCAATTTTTTTAATACCAATGGCGCCCTACGGAAGTTGACCTATACCTGGTTGGTATGCAACCTGATACTGGTATTGACCACTTGGTACAAAAACTGGATGTACGTTGCCGCATTGGGACTTACCTACAAACGGATCGGGGTGTTTGTCTATCTCCTGCTCACCGTATCCGGCCTTATTACCACCTATGTCAAGGTAGCACATATTAGAAGTTTTTGGTACCTGGTACGTAGCAATACCGTCGTTTTTTTCAGTGTTTTGGTTTTGGCGACGGGCGTACCCTGGGATCGGACGATTACCTGGTACAATCTAAATCAGGTCGCTCGTCCCGATATTGCTTATTTGCTCGGTTTGAAAAACGGGCATTTACCGCAATTGTTCCGATACGGAAAAACGCATAGTGACCGTTTGATGCTGGATCAACAAACGACGATCAATGAACGTTACACCGATTTTGTGTTGGCGGAAAAAGAAAAAACGTGGCAGGAATATACCTGGTACCAATTGATGAAAAAACAATAGTATGGATCCACTGTTTCGCCATGGTATCAACAAATACATCGCCTATGCCGCCATTGGGAATATAGCCATCATTAACCTAATGGTGCTCCTGTACCAAATGGTGGATACCCTGGGCATGCGCTACCTGGTACTCGCTTATTTGGTGTTTTCGATCGTTTTTATCTGCTTTACCACCTTTGCGATGTTCGTGAATACTTTGGCGAGTTTGAAAGATAATCAAGAACACTTGATGGCCTTTTTTCTTTCCATTTTCCATGGAGCACAATTGTATATCACCTTAACCTATTTTATCTGATGTTTACAAAAACTACTTTACTATCGAGCGCCTTCCGAATAAGGGGCGCATGGAGCTCCCTTTTTGGTTTTGTGTTGTTTTGTTTATGCCTGTTATTGTTTCGGATATGGTTGACGGGGCGTTTCTTTTTTCTTTTCCTGGTTTGGAACTTGTTCCTGGCCATTGTACCCTACTTGTGCACCAGCTTCCTAAGGCTTCGCCGATGGCGGAACATGCGAACCATCCCCTTTTTTACGGTACTGGGCTGTTGGTTGCTTTTTTTGCCGAACAGTCCGTATATCATTACCGATCTGATCCACCTACAGAACGAGCTGTCCGTTTTTCCCTGGTACGATCTTTTTTTGGTCTTTGTTTTTGCGTTTACCGGACTACTTTTCGGAATACTATCGCTTTGGGACGTATATCAAATGCTTCGAGAGCGGTATTCGGAAGCATTTTCCAAGGTCTGCCTGTTTATCGTTTGTTTCTTATGTGGATATGGTATTTACCTCGGACGGTTCTTGCGCTTCAATTCATGGGACGTGGTCAGCGATCCGCTCGCTTTGGCATTGGCCATTGGAAATAGTATGGGGGAACCGCGCATGTGGTTCGTTACCTTGGCTTTTGGCGGGTTTTTATCCCTATTGTTACTATGGGGAACCGCAATGATGCGAACGATAGGGCGTACGGTCAGCAGCAGTTCCGATTGATTTCCATATCAAAATCGGCTTCAATGCCTTGTATGTATTCCAAAGGGGTTTGGGCAGAAAAGGAGATCCGTTTTGTGATCATGTCGATATCGAAATGGAAACGGGACAGGTCGCCGTCGAATTCGGTATCCAATCGCTTTAGTAAAAAACGGGTGATTTTTGGCCGTAACCGATATTCCAGCTCAACGCAAAAACGTTTTAGTTTTTCGTCGGTATCGTCATTCAGTTTCCAGTGGAAGGTCATGGGCCGTAACGGATAAATAGCCTTACAATATAAGTTTTTTACATACATGTTGCCGCATATTATACCATTTTAACTTTGAAATGGCATGTATAGAAATGGAATTATTTTTTAGTTGTTCAAGGCAAAAAATGGAAGCATAGCCTTAGCTACGTTTCTATTTTTTAACGAAGAACAGCTGAAAAAGAAACCATTTATTAGTGCTATTTCATGGTTAAAATGGTATTAAACCGAATTAAATCGTTTTTTCGGTGTAATTCCATTTCATTCATGGCAATGACATTATGCAGTGGAAGAAGGAAGTGAAAAAAGGGGGCAGAACGGACGTTTTAACGACAGTAAAACAGCTTCCGTTTGAAGCAAAATAGGACCATATGCCGCTTGCCCTGGTTTTAGGAACCTACATAGTCTTTCAAATAGGCGTAGCGTTCGGTCAACTTTCCGTTTTGGGTCATTCGCGCGCGTTCCAAAATACCGTCTTTATCACCATTGTAAAAAGCGGGGATCACCTGTTTTACAAAGGCCTCGCCAAAACCCACGCTGGCATCCCTTGGGAGTTCGCAGGGTAGGTTGTCCACCGCCATAACCGCTACGGTACCTTCTCTTTTGAAATCTGCTTCCGTTTCGGTTTGGGGGTCATACCCATATATAGGGTCGGCAATGGTAGAAGGGCGGATGGTGGTGGCTACCGGGCCATCGATATCGCAACTGACGTCTGCGACCACGCCGATTTTAAAATCGTCCTTTTTGGCATCTTCCCGGGTAAACAGGTAGGGGGCGCCCTGCCCATAAAAGTGACCTGCAATATAGAAATCGCTTACCCGTGCAAAACGATAGAAATTAGAACGATATTCTTGGGGATTGGCAAAAAAATCGGCTTTGTTTCCGCGTACGCCATCCTTTCGTTTGTTGTATTCGGAGGCATCTATTTGGCAGTATACGGGTTCGTCGAATTCATGTTCCAGGTAGTCGCCAACGTTCACCCTTTTAAGGTACATGGCATCGAGTATTTCGCGGGCGCCATTACCAACGCGTCCGCGTCCCGTAAGGATAATTTTTATGTTTGGGAGGGTCAACTTGCTCAATTCGGCGATCAAGGCGTTCTGGTCGGGAAGGGTTTCCGCCTTGGGCAACGCGAACGTACCATGCTTTAGGCCATACGCCCGAAAACCGTTATAGGCGCCGACAATACCGGCGTAGCGCCCAAAGGCCACCAACCGTATGCCGTTGGTATTGGTAATGACCTCGTGGTCGTATAATTCGATGTTTTTATCCAATATGGCCCGTAACAGGTCGCGATTGTACGGCTGTTTTTTAATGGTATGTGAAAAGAAAAAGTATTTTTTATTGGGAAGCAATGCCGCTATGGGAACTTCTTTAACGCCCAGCAGTACATCACATTTTTCCATTTCGGATGCTACGGTAAATCCTTTGCTACGGTATTCGGAGTCGCTAAACGTGCGAATGGGGGAAGGTTCCACGATAATGGTGGCTTCGGAATGGGTATCGGTTACCGCTGCACAGGCTTCGGGGGATAGGACGACCCGACGGTCCGGCGGATTTTTACGTTCGCGAATGATTCCAAACTTCATAGACTTGTGGTTTTGTAACTTCCTTGCCGCTAAGGGTTTCAAATGTAACGGATGGCAGGGGCTTGGCAAAACTTTTTTTGGAATACTTTTTGGGGTATCTTTACCGCTTCGTTCATACGAAACATCGGCCAGGGCCCGTGTTTTGAACGGTCTTTGGTTTGGCTGTTGTTAGGGCAACGGTGGCCGCGTTAGGGATAGCAGCGGTTACCCCGCAGCCTTTGGAGTTGCGCGGAGCGAAAACGGAGAAGGGGAGGAGTAGGAGCGGATAGCCCGCCCCGAGCGGTGACGCGAGGGAAACGCCCCGATCATTAATGTTCATTGAAAAAAATAAGCGGTATCGATGCAATTCGTTCTTGCCTTTGCAGGAATTGCGATACCGGTTAAGGGGCCGACTGGTTTTGACAGCGAGACCAATGGCAATGTAAGCATGTCGAGCGCTGGGATACAGCTCGTTAATCTCATATTTCACACTTTTAATTGGCGATAATAACTACGCTCTTGCCGCTTAATCTGAATTATAGTAAGATTTAGCCTCGTCCTTACTAGGTAGGGAAGCGAGATGTTCCTGAATAGCCTCTGTCGACGGCGATTCAATCCGGAGCACCATAAATGTCGATATAAGGCCGTTAGCGCTTCGATAGCGGCACCAAAACCTTAAGGAGCTAAGCGTTCGTTAGGCCGTTTCCGGTCAGGCGTGCGTCGAAAATCAAGCGGAAACTATGCATGTAGAAAGCACTGGCATTGCTTGTTTGGACGAGGGTTCGAATCCCTCCGGCTCCACTTCAAAAACCACCTTCGGGTGGTTTTTTGCATTCCGCCTGCGGGATTCGAAGGCCAGCGCGGCAGTCCCGCTCCTTCGCTAAAAAGGTCCACCGGACTTTTTCTTGACGCTCGGCCGTCTCCGGCTCCACTTCAAAAACCACCTTCGGGTGGTTTTTTGCGTTCCGCCTACGGGATTCGAAGGCCAGCGCGGCAGTCCCGCTCCTTCGCCAAAAAGGTCCACCGGACTTTTACTTGACGCTCGGCCGTCTCCGGCTCCACCTACGCCCTCCGCCGTTTCCGTATGCAAGAAACGGCGGAGGGACTTTTTCAATTTTGTCGTGCACTTCACTTTTGGTACGGTCGGGCTTGGGTGGACCGAAATGGGAAAAGGGAGCTATGGAGCAATCAAAAGTCCAACGCCTACCACAAAGAAATTGCCGACCGCAGCGATATCGAAAAGAATTTCACTACCCATTTGGCGCGGCATACTTTTGCTACTACGGTTACGCTAACCAATGGCGTACCGATTGAAACGGTTGGGAAAATGCTAGGACATAAGAATTTGCGGACGACGCAGCATTATGCCAAGATTATTGATTCGAAGGTGGAGGAGGATATGAAGGTTTTGCGGGAGAAGTTGGCTGGGATGGACAATAAAGAACAGCGTAAAGAGGTTTAGTATAAATATGTCAAAAAGCAAATCTTGGCCACACACCCTAATCGAGCTGATTGAACTGTTTTTCAACAGCTTTCAAAGCCGTAAACGGCGTCGAACTTGGCACCAACATGTAGTACCTTATGAAGAAGGTTGGGCAGTACGTCGCGAAGGCAACCAACGTATCACTAGCAAACATCGCAAACAGAGTACGGCCTTGCGCAAGGCCAAAAGACTAGCTAAAAAATACAAGGCCGATGTAATTATTCATCGGGCTAGCGGCGGTATTCGCGACCGGATTAGCTATGGGGAGTAAACTTCAAAATGTTCTACAAACCAGCAGCCATAAGTCCAATTGTTACTTTGAGCAATAGGATACGGTATACTCTTTACAAAAGGTGCAATTTGTAAAGAGTTTATAAATTCCCTATTCAAAATCGTGAACTTATTGGTTTACTTCTATAAATAGGAAAGGACAAAACAATGATTTTTCCCACAATTGCGGAAAGTCGTTTTTTTCTTGGCTATGGATTGGCTATTTTGGTGCTACCATTAACTATGTTCTCTTCACTAATACATAATCACTTAACTAAATGGCAAAAACAGATAATAGCAGTTTTGAACAAAAACTCTTTAAGGCAGCCGATAAACTTCGTAAAAACATAGATGCTGCCGAATACAAGCATGTAGTATTGGGCTTGATTTTCTTAAAATACATCTCGGAATCATTTACTGAATTATACGATAAACTAGAAGCTGACGAATGGTCTGACCCAGAAGATAGAGACGAGTACATTGCCGAAAACACTTTCTTTGTTCCGAAACTAGCACGTTGGAGCCACATACAAGCACAAGCAAAATTGCCTTCTATTGGACAAACCATAGATGAAGCTATGGAAACAGTAGAAAAGGAAAATAAAGAGCTAAAAAACGTTTTACCACAAGTTTATGGTAAAGCCAATTTAGACAAAACATCTTTGGGTGAACTGATTGACTTGATTTCCAATACAGAACTACAAGCGGAAAACGAAAACTCTAAAGACCTTTTTGGTAGAGTTTATGAATATTTTTTAGGTGAATTTGCCAATGCTGAAGGGAAAAAAGGTGGACAATTCTATACACCAAAAGCTATTGTAAAGCTTATGGTAGAAATGATAGAACCGTACAAAGGTCGAGTCTATGACCCAGCAAGTGGTTCTGGAGGAATGTTTGTAATGAGTGAAAAGTTTGTAACCGAACACAGCGGAAACATAAAAGACATTACGGTATACGGACAAGAAAGCAACCAAACCACTTGGAAACTCTCAAAAATGAACCTTGCCATACGCAACATAAACAGCAAGTTTGTGTCTTGGAATACCGAAGGTACATTTCTTAAAAATGCACACCCAGATTTAAAAGCAGACTTTATTCTTGCAAACCCTCCTTTTAATCAAAAAGATTGGGGAATAGATATTCTTGCAGAAGATGGTCGTTGGAAATACGGAACGCCACCAAATGGAAATGCCAATTACGGTTGGATGCAACATATGCTCTACCATTTAGCACCAAGAGGTGTAATGGCTACCGTTTTATCAAACGGTTCTTTGAGTACTAATACGTCTGGAGAAGGTGATATACGTAAAAATTTAGTAGATGCCGATTTGGTAGAGTCTATAGTTGCTTTACCAAAACAATTGTTTTACAATACAGGTATCCCTGCCTGTATTTGGTTTTTACGTATAGAAAAAAGCAATCATGGCAAAGAAGTTTTGTTTATTGATGCTTCAGAACTAGGCTTTATGAAAAGCCGTGTACATAGGGATTTTACCGAGGAAGACATTGCGAAAATCAGAGACACTTATCATAATTGGAGAAAAGGAGAAAACTACCAAGACGTAAAAGGTTTTTGTAAATCTGCTACTCTTGAAGCAATCCAAAAACACGGTTATGCACTTACACCTGGACGTTATGTGGGTATACCTGACGAAGATGATGACGGTATCCCATTCGAAGAAAAAATGGCTGGCCTTTCGGCCAAATTAAAACAGCAAATGGATAAGGAGCAACAACTAAATCAAGAAATTGCGATAGAGCTAGCAAAAATCGGGTTCAAAATATGAGTAATTGGAGTACAATAGAAATAAAAGAAGGATTAAAAGAAATAATCGATTATAGAGGATTTACTCCTCCAAAGTCAGACTCAGGAATTCCTCTCATAAGTGCAGCTAATGTCAAAAATGGAAAATTAGATTTTGCAAAGAGTAGTTATATCAGTAATGAAAACTACAAAAAGTATGGCACTAGAGGTTTTATTAGTCCAGGCGACTTAATTATTACAACTGAAGCTCCAGCTGGAGAGGTTGCCATCTTGCCAGATGACCAATTATACCAATTATCGAGAAGAGTAATGGCATTGAGAACAGATGAAGAAAAACTTCACAATAAGTTTTTATACTACACCCTTTTAAATTCAAGAGTAAAGGCAGAATTGCTATTGGCAAATAGAGGAACAACAGTTCCTAGAGTACTAAAAACAGATATAACGGAATTCAAAATATCCATTCCTAAAATAGAGGAACAAAAAGCGATTGCCTTAGTCCTTAGTTTAATGGATGATAAAATAGACTTGCTCAAATTACAAAACAAAACTTTAGAACAAACCGCTCAAACTATTTTTAAAGAATGGTTTGGAAAATATCAAATAGGTGACGAACTACCTAATGAATGGCAGATTTTTGGAATGAATGAATTACTAGAAACTATCAATGGGTATTCTTATAAAGGAAAAGAATTAGTAGCAGAAAGTGATGAGGCTTTAGTTACATTGAAAAGTTTTGACAGAAATGGTGGCTTTCAAACAAGAGGTTTTAAACCTTTTAATGGAACACCAAAAGAAACCCAAGAAGTACAAATAGGCGATTTAGTCGTAGCACACACGGACTTAACTCAAGATGCAGAAGTTTTAGGTAATCCAGCGTTTGTATTTGATAATGGAGGATTTGACAAAATGTTCATCACTATGGATTTAGTAAAAGTAAATTCTACTCATAAGGATGTATCTTCTTCATTTCTTTATTATTTAATGAAAGATAGACGATTTAAAGGTCATTGTATTGGTTATTCTAATGGAACAACCGTATTACACTTATCAAAAAAGGCAATCCCAGAATATCAATTACCCTTGCCTATAGACTTTAAAAAAGTTAAAGAGTTTTCAGCTATAGCTAATTCAACAACAAATAAAATATCCTTAAACAAGGATATTATCAAAAATTTAGCAGAAACTAGAAATACTTTGTTGCCGAAATTAATGAGTGGAAAATTACGTGTAAATGAATTTAAAGATTAGTTGCAATGAAAGAAAAAGTAATCTTTGATACCAATATAATCCGTAATGCAGAGGCTAAAACTTTTTTAGGTGGACGTAATGAATTGGAACGTTTTGCAGATGTTGCAGATATTGTTATTCCAGACATAGTAATCCAAGAAATAAAAAGACAGAAACGTAAAAATCTACAAAGTAACAAACAAAAGTTTTTAGACAATCCATTTCATAATCTGTTAGAAATAGACGAATCAAACACAAACGCATTCAACGTAGATGATTATATTGAAAAGTTAGTTAATGATGAAGATTTCACATATGAAATTATCGATATAAAAGATAACAACATACTTCCTCAAATAAAAGATTTAGCGGTAAATAAAAAACCACCTTTTGAAGGAAAGGATAATACAGATAAAGGCTTTAAAGATGCGTTATTATATTTTTCTGTTTTAGAATATCTACAGGAAATACCGAATAAGAATGTTTTTGTTTGTGTAAAAGATGGTAGGTTAAAGGAAGCTTTGGACGTACATCATAATATCACTGTTGTTGAATCTTATGAGGAGTTTCAGCAAAAAAGCGTCTCTCAATTTTTTGATGATTACTTTATTGAAAAAGTTAATGAGTTTTTAAGTTTTAAAATTACAAAAGATAATATAATAAGGTTTTGGATGAATATTAATGACAACCAAGTGGTTCTCATTAATAAAGATGATGACATTTACCTTGTTGAGGTAGATGCTGAGGAAATAATAGGTGCTGCAATATTGGACGAGTACTTACCGATTATTGATAGGCTTGTAGAATCTCCAAATTTTGGGATAACACATGATTGCATAGCATATTTAAATGATTACATCACGTTTTTTGAGGAAGACCAAATCAATAGAATTTTAGATGCTTCGCATGAAAATGACCAAATAAGATGGATAATTACTGATGATGCCGTAAAACAATTTGTTGGTTTCTTATATGGGAATACAGAAGTTATAATTAACAAAGAAACATTGCAGTTTCTTAAAACTAATTTTGATTAAAATATGAGTATAGAAGTATCGGGTAAACAAATAGCAAGCGACAAAATAATTATTAAGGATGTGTTCGCAGAAGATATGTGGTTTAATATACCTGATTACCAAAGACCTTATGTCTGGGCAGAAGACCAAATTAGCACCTTATTAGATGATATTTCCTATGCTGCCCTTAATACCCCAGAAAGTCAATATTTTTTAGGTTCATTGGTATTACATAGCCAAAATAAAAATTTTAATGGTACAGTGTACCAAGAAAACGCAGTTTTAGATGGACAACAACGTCTAACAACATTATATATTTTACAAGCTGTAATTAGAGATAAAACAACTAAAGATACACGAAAGAAAACCTGTGCTAAAGCCATATTTCAAGAAGGTAATCCAGACGACGGCATTCCTGAGCGTTTACGTATTGAATTTGCTATTCGTTCAGAAGTGGAGTCTTTTATTACAATTTATCTTAAGGAAGATGGAGGAACACAAAAAAGTGATGCATTACAGGAATTAATCAATACGTCTAAAAATGTTTCTATTCGTAATATGGCCAAAGCCATTTTAATTATAAATAAATGGTTTAGCAATGCAGATAATTTGGATATGGACACTTTTTTTCCATATCTAAGGCAATACGTTATTTTAGTATATGTGGCTAGCAATGAGTTAGAGGATGCTTTTAGACTATTTACAGTCCTAAATGACAGAGGTATAAAATTGAGAAATAGTGATATCTTAAAAGCACAAAACTTAAAAGAAGTTAGTACAGAAAAAAAACAGAATGACTACGCTATCTATTGGGAAGAGCTAGAAGGAGAGTTAGGGGAAGATTTTGACCAATTTTTATCTTACATACGTACTATTTTGGTAAAAGAAAAGGCACGTCACAACTTGTTAAAAGAGTTTGAAGATAATATTTACAATCCTAAAAAGTTTAATCAAAGTACCAAAAAATACGAAAAAACAACGCCGATTTTAACTAAGGGAGATGATACTTTTGATATTATAGAAGAATTTAAAACACATTTTGATGTAGTATTTAGTGGCAACAACTATCACCTAGATAATAGTTGGGCTTTTGATAATTTAATAAGTATTATGCAAGACACTACATTGTCAGATATTTGGATTCCTCCTCTATTGGCTTATCGCAAACATTTCGGTGATAATAAAATCTTAGAATTTTTAAGGTTATTGGATAATAAATTCTCGGGAGATTGGATGGCAAAAGAAACACCAACAACCAGAATTGAAGCAATGAATACTATTATCAAGAGAATTGAAAATGCTTCGAAACTCAAAGGAGTTTCTCTAGATGAAAAGACAAACGCATTGTTTGAAGATTCTGTTTTTACATTTAATAAAGCTACATTTTTATGGCAAATTGAAACTAATACTGTCTATGGAAGACGATTTGCTAGATATATTTTAAGAAAAATAGATTACCTCCTTCAAGGACCGTTACATCAAGAAAAAAGAACGGACTATAATCAAATGTCTGTTGAGCACATTTTACCTCAAACACCAAAAGACAATAGTCAATGGATAAACGATTTTAGCACAGAAGAAAGAGAAGAATGGACACACAAACTTGGTAATTTGGTTCTAATTAGCAGACGCAAAAACTCTGGGCAAGGTCGATTGGAGTTTCAACAAAAAAAAGAAAAGTATTTCAAATCAAGTATAGAATCCTTTCCTAATTCTATAAAAATTATGCAACAACCCCAATGGACGATTAATGAGTTAAAAAAGAATCATAGTCAGTTAATAACTGAAATAAAGACTTACTATAATTTAAACTAAATGCTTAACGAAAACGCCATAGAACAATCTTTAATTGACCAATTGGTTAATCAAGGCTATTTGTATTTTAATGGAACTGATATTTCACCCGTTGGTGATAATCCAAAGCGTGAAAATTTTAGCTCAGTATTATTAAAAAATCATTTTAAAGATTCGCTAAAAAAATTAAATCCTACACTTCCAGAATCAGCACGTTTAGAAGCCTACCAAAAAGTTATCAATCTTGGCACAGAAGAGATAATGGAAAACAACGAGCGTTTCCATACATTTCTTACTAATGGTGTAACCGTAGAATATACTAAAGAAGGCAGAACTAAAGGAATAAATGTAAGCCTACTAGATGTTGAAAATCCTGATAATAACAACTTCTGGGTAGTCAATCAATTGGTCGTTAAAGAAAATAACAATGAAAAACGGTTTGATGTGGTTATTTATGTAAACGGTCTACCTTTAGTGTTTATAGAACTCAAAAGTGCAACGAGTGAAAAAGCAACATTACGTAGAGCATACAACCAAATACAGAACTATAAAAAAGCAGTACCGAGTATTTTTTATTACAATGCCATTTGTGTGATTTCAGATGGTTTAGATGCAGCCACTTCAAGTCTTTCAGCTCCATTTTCACGTTACTTATCTTGGCAAATTCCAAAAGAAGAACGAAATAAGAGTGATAAGAGAACTGAACTTCAAATTTTGACTGAGCTGATGCTCAACAAAAAAACATTGGTTGAGCTCATTCAATATTGTACGGTTTTTGAAAAAGAAGAGAGGAAAGACGAAAGAACTGGTTTGATTTCTCAAAGGAAAATTAAAAAGGTTAGTGCTTATCATCAATATTACGCGGTTCAAAAAGCAGTTGCACAAACTCTACGCGCAACCAATTCAGCAGAAGGCGATAGAAAAGTTGGGGTAGTTTGGCATACTCAAGGTTCTGGAAAATCCTTATCGATGGTTTTTTATTGTGGTCAAATTGTTACACATCCGCAAATGGAAAACCCAACTATTGTAATGCTTACAGACCGTAATGATTTAGACGACCAACTATTTGGAACTTTTGGTAATTGTGTTCACTTATTAAGACAAACACCTGTACAAGCCGATAGTAGAGAAAATATTAAAGAATTGTTGAAAGTATCCGGTGGCGGTGTCATATTTACTACAATTCAAAAATTTGCGCCAGTAGAAGGCAATGTTTACGAAACTTTATCAGACAGAACTAATATTGTTGTAGTTGCAGATGAAGCTCATAGAAGTCAATACGGTTTTGAAGGTCGAGAAGTTGAGATAAAAGACAATGAAGGAAACATAATTGGTTCTGAAATTAGATACGGTAATGCCAAGTATTTGCGTGATGCCTTGCCAAATGCTTCTTACATTGGTTTTACAGGAACACCAATTGAAAAAGAAGACAAATCCACACCAGCAGTTTTTGGAGATTATATTGATGTTTACGATATAAAACAAGCTGTAGATGATGGTGCAACCGTTCCTATTAGTTATGAATCTCGTTTGATAAAAATTAAACTAGACGAACAAAAAGCGAAAGAACTTGATGATGAAATCAATAGTATTGAAGGTGCAACTGAAGAACAAATAGAAAAAGCCAAAAAGAAAACAGCAACTATTGATTCGGTAGTTGGTGACCCAGACCGTTTAAAAGATGTTGCTAAAGATATTGTTTCTCATTTTGAAGCACGACAAAACGTATTTGAAGGAAAAGCAATGATTGTTGGAATGACACGAAATATCTGTGTTAGATTGTACAATGAAATTATTGCTTTAAAACCAGAATGGCACAATGCCGATTTAGACAAAGGAACTATCAAAGTCATAATGACGAGTTCTACAGACGACCCAGAGATTTTTCAACCACATCATACCACTAAAAATCAAAGAAAGGATTTAGCAACAAGAATTAAAGACACTAATGATGAACTAAAGTTGGTCATTGTGCGTGATATGTGGTTAACTGGTTTTGATGCACCAAGTATGCATACGTTGTATGTAGATAAAAAAATGCAAGGAGCAAATTTAATGCAAGCCATTGCAAGAGTAAATAGAGTTTATAAAGACAAACCAGGTGGTTTAGTCGTTGACTATATAGGAATAGGTCAAGACTTGCGTAAAGCAATGGCAACTTATTTACAAAGTGGTGGCGAAGGCTCACCTGTTGTAGATATAAAGGAAGCGATTGCGGGAATGAAAGAGAAGTTCGAAATCGTAGAACAAATGTTCAATGGTTTTGATTTTAAGCAATATTTCAAAGTCGATACTGCACAAAAGCTACAAGTATTATTAGGTGCTCAAAACTTTATTTTAGCAGACCAAAAACTAAAAGACCGCTTTTTAAAAGAAGTTACTTTGTTATCGAAATTATTTGCAATGTCAATTCCAAGTCCAGAAGCAGAAGTTTTGAAAGACGGAGTTGCATTTTTTCAAGCTGTAAAAGCACGATTAAATAAGTTTACAGGAAGTGGAATCAAATCGGATTATGAAGTAGAAACAGCTATTAAACAAATTGTAGATGATGCTTTGTCAAGTGATGGTGTGATTGACGTTTTTGAAGCAGCAGGAGTTGAAACACCTTCGGTTAGTATTCTTTCAGATGAGTTTTTATTGGAAGTTAAAAATATGCAACAAAAGAATGTTGCTTTTGAACTTTTGAAAAAACTGTTAAGTGACGAGGTTCGCATAAGAAAAACAAAGAATCTAGCACAAGGAAAAAAGTTTTCTGAAATGCTAGAATCTGTTGTAAAACGTTATCATAACAATCAAATAGACTCAGCACAAGTATTGGCAGAACTATCTGAAATAGCAAAAGAAATGCGTTTGGAAGATAACAAGGCAGAAGATTTAGGACTCACACCAGAGGAATATGCTTTTTATAGCGTTTTAAGAGAAAACCAATCAACAAGTTTTTTGAATGAACAGAAAATGAAAGAACTCATTCATACCATTGTTGATGTCATTAGAAAAAATGCTACTGTTGATTGGAGCAAACGAGATGATGTAAGAGCAAAATTACGATTGACAGTAAAGAAAATATTAATGAGATACGGTTATCCACCAGATTTAGCGAAGCTGGAAGCAGACCGAGTATTAAGACAGGGAGAAGCATTAGCGGAAATGTTTTCGTCTAGCGACTAATTTTTTTGTTGAGAAATCTTATGAGTTCAATAAATGATACCAAAAGAATTCTATGGCATGAAATGGGCCATTTTTGTGTTGATATTCAAAAATCAATTCATCATAAAGATTATTATGTAAATGAGCTTTCTATTAAATACAAGACTCGTAATGACGATAATATAGAATGGTATGGGTTAGTCCAAATGCTTCCAACTATTAAGTGGGTTGAGATACCGAAGGATAGTTCTTTTATGGCATATTCACTTATAAGTCTAACAAGTGCTTGCATTTTCGAAACTATATATTTCAATAATATTTTGAATGAGAGCAAAAAACTAGATGATTGCTTTGGTTTGAAAAATCAATGTCTTGGTAAAGGTGATTGGAATTCTTATCATAATATCCTATCCGAAATGAGAAAATTACATGAATACATCCGAGGCAAAAAGGATGTAAATCAATTTATGGAGATAGATTATGTTGAAATTATTAAAGAAAAGATAGATAAAATGGTTGAATTTCAACAAGCCTTAGTTGAAATAATCAATCCTTTGGCAGAGAAAATCGAAAAAGACTTTTTATCAAAAGACAGCCCTTCGCCATACTGCTATAAAATTTCTGGTGAAGCTTTAAATAGTCTTAGAGAAGAAGTTTTTAAAGTTTCGAATGAATATGGATTTAGTACCGTAGTTTCAGAACTCCGTATAATTCTTATTGATAATTACAATTCATTTATCAAGAAGTATGCTCAAATTGAACCAGATAAAATTTAATGCAAAAAGCTTCAATAAGAGCATCAACAAGACTTGTATATATCTTATAATCTTTACATTACACCCATTAAACATAGATTTGAGTTACCGTTTGAACACCATAAAATCTATTTCGAAAAACTGAAACTCTTTACAAAATCCGCTTTTTGTAAAGAGTCAAACTTTAGTAAGGAAATTGTTTTAAGTTATGGTGTGCCAATCATAATAACTAACCTATTCAGCACTATTTGAAACCAATTTGTCGCTTCCGGCCATTCCAAAGCTTTTATACTCCATTGGGCTAAATACCCCCGCCCCAATTCCATTTTCTTCAATAGCAAAAAAACAAGATCCGTTCTTGAACAACTGCAAAAACAAAACCCATTTTATAGCTAGCTGCCAAGGAATTGTTCAAGACTTCTGATCTGCCTTAAATGCAGCAAGCCCTTGTACGGTTCCTTTGATACATTCGCAAGGCGTTGGTCCTCCTTCCCAAGCCCCTTCACAGGGTTTTGCAATCAGTTCCGGCCGATTTTGACGGATCCATTCTTTGCCCTCATAGTAAATGTCAGGGTCTTTCGAGGAAGTCTCCACCGATAGAATCTTCCCTTCCTTTACGGTCAAATGAAAGGTGTCCGTTACGTTCAATGCCAATTCAAGTGCCTGCATAAGGTCATCTTTTACCATCACAGGACATAGCACCAGGGAGTCGTTCTTTTGAATACAGGGAAACCGCTGTAGCACCTCATAATTACCACATTCCGCCCATTTTTGATAATACAAAATGGAGGGCCATGATTTTTTAGCTTGGCCAAGGGATGCTTGTAAGGAGTCCCTGTCAAAGGAATAAAAGGCATCGATAAAGGCGTTGGCAATGGTAATGGAACTGTTTTTAGAAACGGGAGTATCGGCCTTGGTTCCATTTTTACATCCGACCAAGAACAGCAATATTAGGAATACGATAGGGGTACATTTAACGGTCTTTTTTAACTTAATCATGATGGTTGTAATAATTGGTAAATGCATCCTAGTGCTCGAGAAGTTAACAATATTTCTTTATTCACGCGCCATTGGAACGTTGTTCTTCTTAAAATCCAAACTTGTAGTGCTATCGCTTTTATGGTTTTGCACAGTATCGCTCCGTTTTTGTTTACGCTTTTCCGTAAAACAAGAAAGGGATTTATGCTATTTTTGGATAGACCATTAACCGACCCTAATGATAAAAAGACTCCTTTTTTTAAGTGCGTTATGCTTTCACTTTGCCATTTTTTCCCAAACCGATGAGCTTACTTTAATTTCTTGGAACATTCGTGATTTTGGAAAAACCAAAAGCAGCGAGGAACTGAACAAAATCGCGGATATTGTAAGGGATGCCGATATTTTGGCAATCCAGGAGGTGGTCGCCGGCTTTGGTGGGGCACAGGCCGTGGCCAAACTGTCGGATGTTTTGAATAGGAAGGGCGCGCAATGGGATTATGTCATTAGTGACGCGACCCATAGCACCAAATATGTGACTGAACGCTATGCCTTTATTTGGAAAACCCAACATATAAAGATTAAGGATAGAGGCGAATTGATCGCTGCTTTAGACCAAAAAATCGATCGGGAGCCGTACCTCATGTATTTTTATGTGAACGGTAAAAAACTTGCTATCCTTAACTTTCATTCCCGTCCCTTTAATAAAAATCCCGAAGCCGAGATCGAGGCTTTGACCGCCCATATCTGCGATTCGATAACAGCGCCGGTAATTTTAGCGGGCGATTTTAACGTAGACGAGAAAAAACCGGTATTCGATCGTTTTAAAAAAGCCGGTTTTACTACGGCGATTACCGTCCAAAAAACGACCCTCAAAAAGGTTTGCAATAAAAAGAGTTATTTGAACTATGCAATCGATAATGTTTTTTGTTCAAAAGCGATCCGGAAGGTAGACGGTGGCATTATCGATTTTGTACGCTATTGTGAAGACCTGGAAAAGGCTCGAAAATTATCGGACCATTTGCCGGTGTTTTTGCGGTTTGGATTAAATTAGGAGAGATAGATCAACCGGTAACTATCGTCTACCATCATATCGTTTCTAGGGGACAAGGTCGATGCATTGGTTTTATCAATTACGCCCAACAACGTTTCGTTACGTTCTATAAAATGCAACTTAACGTTCTTTATGATACTTGGTCTGTTCATTCCCAGTTCTGATAACCTTACACTTTTAATACGTTCTTTTGTGTCTCCAAAAAGTTCATAGAACATATCGGTTATATTGGGATTGCTGATACAAGTGGTGATAATTTTAGCATCTATCATTTCCTTATACAGTATTTCGTCCCCTTTTATTTTGTCCTTTATTATCGTAGCATTAACCTCATCGTTTATCTCTGCTATGGTATGAATATCAGGTGCTTCTTTCTCAATATGAAAAATGGTCATTACCGTTCTTAAATCAACGTCCCTGATGGTATCATGCTCATTGAACTCTGCAAATATGATAGCAAATTTAGCTCGTTTTATTTTTACAAGCTTTAGCGTATTGAAATCGGTATAATCAGCATTCACATAGATTAAACCGTCTTTATCCTCAACTGGTTTTTTAGTGACCAAAACTACTTTATTACAATGTTTTTTGTCCTTCAATAGATCTTTAATGACCTTTTCCGAGGATTTGGAATAACCACAGATGACAATGTGGTTTTTGATATTTAAATTAGAAATTTTTCCTGAGGCAATGGCGTTCATGACTTGCGTTATTTTATTGAGTATTATGGAAATGAAAAAGCCGAAGACGGCCATGTTAAAAACCAAAAGAATGGCTGAAAGGATTTTACCTAAAATCGTTTTAGGTGTAGTATCGGCAAGCTCTATAAGCTCGAGAGAATACCAAAAGGAACTGGAGAATGTAGAAAAATTTCCCTGCTCCCCATGATGCTCCGCACTGTAAAGCCCAAAGCTCAAGATCAAAAGGATAAAAAGAGTAGCCGTAAAAAAGATATAAAATAAACGGTTGTGCTCCTTCATTCCTTGAAGGATGATGTTCAATTTATCGATTTCCCGAAAAGTTTTAAAAGCTTTTATAAGTCTAAAGAGCCGTAAGAAGCGAAAGAAACGCAAAGCTCTAAACCCTCTAAAAAAGCCCAAAGAAGGTAGAATTGCTAGTAGATCTATCATGGATGATGACAACGCCATCCAACGAAGTTTTTGTTTTAATGCAAAACCAATACCCTTGATCCGAACATCTTTTCTGAAATCAGAACATATGTAAAAACGAATACAGTATTCTGTGATAAAAAAGAACAATACCAGAACATCCAAGAATTGCAGACTCTTAGGGAAATCTCCATTTTTATTTTGAAAAAATATGAGTGCGATGGAGATTAAAATCATGAGGGCGATCAAAATATCAAGTAGGTATTTTTTTGGGTTTTCTTCATCAATGAACCAATACCTTAAGAACTTTTTCATGCCTTTTATCTTTTAGTATCGGACCGCTAACCACACTTACAGCCCTCGCCAACGACCCATCTGCAGCAGGGGTCGGACTGGCAAGGTGTTTTATTTTTGCCGGAGCATCCACAATTTGATGTGGTGGCGCAGTTTTTCACACTATTGCCCGGCTCCTCACAAGCAATACCATCCTTATCCGCATCCAGATCGTTTCTACATTCAGGGTCGGCGTTATAGGCTGCCTGTGCCGCGGTTTGGGAAGTATAGTTTGCACAGTTGGTATCGCTACATTCCTTTGCGCCGGCCTCTACTATTTTTTCACTTTCGACACTTGTACAGGAGATGAAGATTGTGGTCAATAGAAATGGAGCTAAAGCGACCAAACACCCGCTATTTTTGAACTTGGAAAAAGTTTTACGATAGCTTAATCCGGGAATCCCGGTCCGTACGGAATACCCCTTTGCACTGAGACTCCCTTTTTTACTTCGATAACTGGGCGTTATACCTGATTTACCTAGGTTGATTCCAAGCCCTTTTCCCAAATTTATTCGTTTGTTGAACCTAAATGCCATGGTTGTTCTTTAGAATGAAATCGTTAATTACTTTTTCAATGTTTGAAGGCAGGTCCGCATTTTTGATTTTCGGTGCAATTACCCCCATGTCTTTAAGCCATTTTTGCCAGTACGACTCAATTATATCTTGCGCATAGGGGTGTTGGCCATTCTGGTTTTGAATACCGATGACCAATACCTCCAAATCGACCAAACCTTGCGTTGCAGGTATAAAACCAAGATTTCTTTCGTTTATTTTTTCTTCCCAATTAGGAGTATTTAGTTTTAACTGTGATAACAATTGCGGCGTTAGGTATGAGGTTTGTTCCTTATTTTTTCTTTTGGAATTCTCATGGTACATATACCCATCGGTGAGTATTACCAGAATGTTTCTGCGACATGCTTCAATACAGTAATCTTTGACATGATTTTGGAAGAATCCCCATGTGTCAGATCCCGGATAGCCCTCTTTTTTGGACACTGCCCTGGAAAGCTCATATATTTGAGTGGGAACAGTTTCATAAAAGGCAATGGTCTTGGGCAACCACTCCTTTTTGGAAACACCTTTAACATAAGTTGTTTTTAGTTTGTTGGACATTTCGTTGATTTTGAAATCTAAGGGAGCAGGTTCAAAAAACACCTCTATTTTGTCGTACAGCAAGCCTAACTTCTTCTCTTTTACATGAGCGTTGAATACTTTTGCCAGGGATAGGATGTAAACGGAATCTTTAGCTTGTTGATTGGGTAAATCTATCCGATCGGATAGATCTAAAAGAATACTGATATTCAGATTTTCTGTTTTTCTTTCCATCAAATGCTTTGGACATTCTTTATTAGTTGCCGTTGTCTGGCCTTTACTAACGACGGTGTCATTTTCTTTGCTGGTTTGCTTTTCACCTGAACAAAAAGTAAAAAAGAATACTAGGCAGGTATAATAGATTGTTTTTTTCATGTTAAAACGTTTGTGTAAATACCGTATTTTGATAATCTTGTCGCACACCAACATTGTCCAAATGATGTTTGTTTACTTCCAAACATTCCGAAATCAACCGATCGTTTTCCGATCTTGAAATCGATAACTTCTCATTGATGAACGTTAACCAACCTTGCAAATATTCGGAAGCATAGAACATATACTCTTTCGTGGGGATAATGGTGCCGTCAACAATGCGTTGTAGTTCATTGATCCTACCTTTGGCCATTGAAATTTTTTCCTTTATGTCCCTTACAAGAGCTTTAATTTCATCGATTTTTGCCTTGTTGTCACGTATTTGCTCCTTGTAGATAATGATTTGGTCATGGCGTTTACGGATAGCGTTTTTAATTTTATCCTTTTCTTTATGTTCTTCCATTACAAAGTCAAAAATGAATCCCCAAATGAGGTAGGCAATAAAGCCTAAGAAGATGATCAACCAGAACTCTTGACTTTCCATGGCTTCTGCAAAACCGAATTTTGCATTTTCATCGACTACATTTAATTCCCATAACTTTTTTTCTACGAAAAAGGCCAATAGGACATCAAAAACCAAAGTGACCAAAACGACTCCTGCAAGTTTAAAGTAGGAGGCCAACTTTTTCTTTTGATAGAACATATGAATTAAATACCCTAGGCCAATGAATATGAACGGAGCGAAAATGACGGTCGCCAGCGCCTGAAATCCGTCTTCGGACGCTTTTACAATAGCATTCGGTACGTACCATCGTTGGTCGTCATAAGTAAACTGTTTCTCCATTGCGGAATAAACAACAGAGGTATAAAAGGTGAAAAGGTAGGCAGTTATGGGAACCAATAAAACCAATCCTATCCAAAATTTGGCGGAAGCACCTTTCTTTGCGGGCACCCCATATACACTTGGGTTCAAGGGCAGATCCGTAATTTCGAACTTTAGTTCCTTTATGGTGTAGTCGATATCTTGGTTCTTGGCCTCCTTTTGCTTAATGTTTTCATCGGCATTATCGATAGCCACTTGAAAACCTTTAATTTCAGATTCCTTTGCATTTTGTTCTTGGGTATAGGGTTTCTTAAGTTCCTCTTGTTTGTGCTTTAGTTCTTTTTCTTCGTTCTCAAATTTTGCATAGATGGCATCCAGGCAAATTGACAATGTTTGAGGATTTCCCATATTTCTAGAGCTATCACGAAAGCCTGTTTCATGATAGGAGCGTTTTCTCGCTTCTTCTTCCGGCTCGTCCTTACTGACCTTTAATATGGTTTCTTTTGGTTTTAGTTTTATCAAGTTTTTCAATCCCATGGTTAGTCGTTTAGTTCATTTATGATTTCTTGTCTGGTTTTGTTTGCTTGGACGGCTTCAATAAGATAATCTGCCAATGGAGTAATATTTTCATCTAAAAATCCAAAAAGTTTAATATATTTCTTGAGTGCGGTCAGCTCATTATCGGTAACCACCTCATCGGCCCATATCATTGCGGCAAAATCATATAGGAAAGAAAGTTTTTCATTTATTTCCTCCGGAATCGATACGTTGGTGTTTAACGGCTGTAGCAATAGCTCATCCAAATGGTTTTTGGGAATTCCTCTTTCTTCGGCGAATTCATATAACATTTTAAGTTCAAGTGTACTAAACTCTCCGTCTGAAAGTGCTATTTGATACAGTCTTAAAAAGTGACTTTTCAATACTACTGGTATGTTGGTTTTTTCCATGGTCGATGTTGGTTTATAAAATTCGGTCTCGGTTAAATGTTTTGGCTTTTTCGTTGGTAGTAACGACCTTCGTTTTTTTGGGTCTATTGATGATAACTTCAATTAGAAATAGCAGGCCGGCAAGAATATCAATAGGAGCCCATAGTCCCTTTTTATAAAGAAAAATAGGAAGTATGGGATTGAACAGGACCAGTATAATTGCGAATAGTAGGACCCAAAAGGTTGTGGCGATGTTCTTGATTATTACTAAGGATGCCCCAATGGAAATGACGGTTCGCAGGAGCCAATAATATGCGCTGGGCGCATGCAATACTGCTGCAAACAATAGTAGGGCACAGCAGACAGAAACAATACGGACCAGATGATGGAACAGTGCTTTCGTCATGGGATACGTTTATTTTGCCGGTTTTCTTTTATGCGGTTTTACGGGAACCGTTTTTGGTCCTGGTTTTGGACTGTTCGGGTTTTTTCTTGGCACAGGAGAGGGTGTTGATCTCTTATGTGGTTTTACAGGTACTGTTTTCTTGGCCATTTTTTCCTTTAGTTGGTTAAATCTTCTACCGTCGCACCGGCCGCATCTCTTTTCACTGCTGTAATCCCATTTTCGCAGCCTTGTTTTGACGCGTACATTTGACTTGTGGCAATTACCTCGCCGTTGCCTTTCGAACGCAGGTTGAAGTAAAATTTACCGTTGGAACTTTTTCTGATCTCGAATTTTGGAAACGCCATTTTGTTTTGGTTTAACGGTTACGTAACAAACCTACTTCCATTCAAAACCATTTCCTTACGGATATCCGTAAAGCAAAAAGGAACGGTCGTTCAACCGTTCCTTTTCTCGTGTTTACAGTGCGTAACGGTCAATCTTCCCAACCGCAAAGGGTCCTCCCCATTGCTTTGGCCTTTGTTTTGGTAACCGCGTATATTTTGGTGGAACAGCGGGAAAGGCCCCTACAGGAGGCTGTGTAGTGGTACCTTTTACTTCCTTTGCCCTTGCAGATATAGACTTTGGTTTCATCAAAAGTGGTAGGTGTTAGAAACAGAAATGAACTGAATAGCAGTAGCGAAAGCATTTCCATGGCTTCTTGGCTTTAATCTTGCTCATAATCGGCCACAGTTTGTAACAGGGCTTCCGCGAACTCATAGATCGAGTCGATCGATTCAATGGCATGTTTGGTTTCGTTTTTATCCTTTTCGAATACGCCCAAGTACTTCTTTCGACCATTGAGGTGTAGCCTGCACAACGGTTTTCTGTTGTTGTCGTCGAGGAGAATACCGAAGTACGATTGGGTATCCCGATAGGCGATACGTGCGACCGGTAGTTTTCTCCTGAGAATGGCCACCACAATACGGAACCCCTCCAATTCCTCCTCAGTGGTAACGACTTTGCTACGCTCTTGTGGCTCCGGCACTTCCTCTTGTTGCTGCTCCGCTTCCTTGTTCAAGGCCGCGTTCAACCGGTCGTTCACCCTGTCGCTCAGGGTTTGGGTAAAGGCCCTGCCTACCAAATCGGTGAATTCCCCCAACACCTTTTCGGTAAGCCGGCCCGTATGTACCTTACCGGCGAATAGTTTTACGAACGGTAATGAGGGGGATTGCAATTCCGCAAGGATCAATTTTTTAAGCTCTTTGGTATATTTTAGGGCACTGGCATTGTCCACTATTTTTTCAACATCGAAGTTCGATTTATGAAACTTGGTGATCTCGTGAACCGTACCTTCCTTTAGGGTAGTAATATCAAATTCCAGAAAAGGTTTTTCGTCCATTTTATTGGTCGCTTCCAGATCGGTGTAAAACCGATACTCGATACCATTGGTCAATAGGGCAAACCGGGTTTTGGAGGCATGGAAATAGCGTATCAATTGGGAGTTGTGTGCGTCCAATTTCTCTTTCCAACTTTTACATTCGATGATAAGGATCGGCTGGCCGTCCTGAAAAATGGCGTAGTCTACCTTTTCGCCTTTTTTGAGTCCGATGTCGGCCGTGAATTCGGGTACGACCTCTATGGGATTGAAGGTATCATATCCCAAGGCATTGATAAAGGGGAGCACAAAGGCATGCTTGGTCGATTCTTCGGTAGTGATCTGGTCTTTGAGCTTGCCTATTTTTTCGGCAAGGGCTTTTAATTGGGTTTGGAGTTGCATAAGGGTGAAGGATTCGAATTCAATTTTTTCTGGTGTGTGGTCTTACCCATACTCTTTTTCCAGATTTTGTGGTACGGTAATGGCCACGAACATTTACCGGTTTTGAATAGTCCAAAGTTTTCCGGTAAGCAGATTTTTTTGATTGCTTAAGCGCTGATGGCTTTTGAAAAGCGATGTGAAGAAGATGGAGAGGTAATGCGTCATGATTTTCAAGATTATAAGCGTCTATAAAACCTGTAAGACCATTGTACTCCACTTTGAAATGATATTGTTTTTTATTGATAATTCTGATGATTGAACCATTTGGTATTATAGCTATAGTTTTACTTCCGATTTTTCGCTTCAAATTTATTGTTGAGTATTGGTATTTCTTTCGTACTTCAATAAAGTATCCGTTTTCTTGAACCTCCTCAGTGATTTTTGATTTTAGTTCTTTTATTTTTTTTTCTAATTTGATTACTTCTTTATGAAGACTATCTACCTTTTGATTTTGTTGAGGAAAAACGCTGAAAAAAGAAAAAATCATTATGCCTAATATCCTGTTTTTCATGATGATTTATTTATTCTCCAAACCTACACCCATCAAAAAAGAATCCCTTACGGATATCCGTAAGGGATTGGCATTCTTTTCTTTGAAATGATATAATACGGTTAAATTTTACCTTTTCGAGCCAGTTTGGCAATAAGGTTTTGGGTGTTGCGTGCACCAAACGCATCAAAAAGCTTACTCACTTTTTTATCGATGGTACTTTCGCTGTTAGGTTTAATATTTTCCCGTTTGAACTTTTCGGAGATTTCTTTTTTGGTCAATCCTTCGGCCAGTTCTTTTAATATCATTAAATCGAACGCGTCCATTTCAAAAACGGTATCGGTACTGTTCAGGTCGATCTGTGGCGATACATAGGTTCTATTGTGGTATACTTCATGTATGGCTTTGGTCAGTTCCAGCAGCCCGTCCCGGCCTTTGCATACATAAGCGTTGATATGCAGTTCTTTGAACAATGGGTTTATTTCTGCCGGATTGTCGATCATGGAATTTACGATTACCTTCAGTGTAGGGTCCAGTTTTCGCAAGGTTGTAATAAGGGCCTGCCCCGAAGTGATCCTGCGAGTTACATGGTTTTTTTTAAAATGAAGGTCCGTAATGAGCAGGTCGTACGGTACGTTGTTTTGTTGGGCCACCTTAAACCGGTTGTAGGCCTTGTCACAATACAGCTCTTGTTGTATTTCTTGAATTTGTAACTTGTTTTTCAACGCGTCGGCAATACCTTGGCTTTCCCCTTGAAAATCTTCGGCAATCAATATTTTTTGGAACATGGGATGTGTTTTAATAAGGCGCTCTGATGAGGGCTTTAAAACCTTTGTTTTTCGCTGTCTCAAAAATAATACTTCCATTAATCGCCCGAATACGCTTTTCCGTATTCAATAGTCCATTTTTATGCATCACCTCTTCTTTCGAGGCGCCTACGCCATAATCTTTATAGGTGATGCTCAGGGCATTTTTTTGTTGTTCAAAACGGACTTCGATCAAGTCGGCCTTGCTGTGTTTTTGCATGTTGATCATCAATTCTTGAAGCACTTTGAAAATCGTTTTTTTGGTGAAATCCGGTACGGTATTCCATTGCATTGTTTTCTCCCCTATGGTCATCAGGCTTTTATTGGGGCAATATCTTTTGAGCATGGTGGCCAAGAGGTGTTGGAAATTTGGCCCGGTATCGATATCGTTGATTTCTCTGGAAAAATCCCGACTGGAATCATAGATATTCCCGATTACCTTTTTTACCGTCGCTTTGGGGGTATTGGTGTCCAATAGCATCATGGCATGGTTCAGTTGCCCGGCGAAATCGTCATGAATACGTTGCGACATGGCGACTTCCGTATCATATACTTCTTTTTGTTTTTCCCTTTCGGCAACTTGCCTTTGGCGTTTGGCACGTTGCACAAAGTAATACCCGGTAAACCCTAAAGACAGTAGCAGCAATATCCCTGCAGCCAAGGAGATGATCTTCTGATTGCGCTCTTGGGCAACTTCCAGCTCTTTTTGTGCGTTCTCCTTTTCCAATCGTAAAATCGACTCTTGTTTGCGCTGGTCGTCGTATTTGTATTTGGCAAATTGGGTTTTCACCCTTAGGCCCTGTTTGTAAAGACTGTCCTGTAGAAAAACATATCGGTCGCGCAGGGGTACATTTTTTGGTTGCAATTCCATTAAAAATCGAAGTGCATCTTTTTCTGCTCGTGGAATAGTTAGGGTTTTTGACAAGGTGATGACCGAATCAAAATAGGCTTTTGCCTTTCCCGGTTCGGTTTTGCTATAAAATTCACCCAAGTGGGTATAGCTTGCGAGTTGTCCCCGTTTGTCGTTTTGAAGTTTTCTCCATTCCAAAGGTTTTTGAAATGCTGTTGGCGCTACGTCCTCTCCTTTATGCCATTGGGCATAAGCCAGGTTATCCAGCACCCTTGCGCGCGCTCGTTTATTTTTAAGGGAAACGGTATCCTTTTTAAGCTTTTTTAAAAGCGTTATGGCCAGGTCGTATTTTTTGGAGTCAATGTAGGTAGCGGCGAGGTTGTTTTGGTAGACCTGTCGTTCTTTTTCAAAAGGAGCGTTGTCTATGGCGATGGAGTAATACGTTATGGCGTCGGGATAGTTGAGCAATTTTCTATGATCGGTGGCGAGGGCATTTTGGGCAGAACTGATGTACTTCGCGTCTTTTTCCAAGGTGAGATAATCCAATGATTCGGTTAAGGTTTCCTTGCTTCCAAAATAGTCGCCTTGAATTTTTTGTATAAGCCCCATGCTCATTAATCGTCGCCCCACATTACTACTATCTTTTAACGTTAAAAATGCGGTTTTTGAGGCGTTGAAGTGATAGAACGCACTGTCAAAAACTTGGAGTCTTTTGTAATATATTCCCAAGTTTTTATGTGCTTTACCTTGATATGATTTATTGGCAGATCGGTTGGCGGCATACAATAAATGGCGATCGTAAAAAACCGTGCTGTCCTGTTGCCCTGCCTTATGGTGAAGTATAGTTTTATGATCGATTACTGCCAAATGTAGGGAGTCGAAAGGCAATTTTTTGGAACGCTTAAAGGCGCTGTCCACAAATTGCATGCGTGCTTGTAGGTTCAGCTTCGTATTCTTACTTTTTTTCAATAACCGTAGAATAGAGGTTTTCTTTGGGCTTTTGAAAGATGCAGGTTCAAAATAATGGCAATTTGTACATAAGCACAACAAAAAAAGAAGGGATGAACGCTTGGTTAACATTGGGAAATATCTTTCGATAAAAGTATGGAAATAAAAAAAGCCACACTGCAAAGTGTGGCTTTGGATAATTGAACAAATGGACTATCCATCCTCCCGTTCCTCATCAACATCCCCATCGTCTCCTTCCGTGGCCTGCGTTTCATACAGGGTATCGGTTTCAGCAATGGGTTCGCTGGTACAAGAAAATAAAAAGGTGTTGCATACTAGTGCCAATACGGCTATGATCGCTTTTTTCATAATTTTAAAATTTTCGGATTAAACAAAGAGGTGGCCGTCCGGGACGTTCCCGAATTTGTTTTTGCCAGCCACCCGTGAGTGTTGGAGTACTCCTTGTTTTGTGGAAAGTGAAATCCGGTAGACGGCAGCGTTAGGCTACTTTCCAATGGGCCAAACCCCACCGTTTACAGATTTCCGTAAGTATGATTTTTCTAGAAGTGCTATGTTAGCTTTGCATAGCGGTAATCATTGTTGAGACAAATTTATAATCATCCAAAGCTTATATTTATGGGGAGTTCCAAGAATTCCAATAGTTCTTAGAAATTCCATTTAAATCCAAAAACGCCAACCTAACGATGGAAACAAAGACCAGTGATAGTTATCAAAAAGCGGTTTTAGCGAAGTACAAAAAGGAAAGAGGAGGAGAAATGAGCAGCTATTTGACAAAGCCCACACGGAGACAAATTCGGAAAGCTTGCTTATGGTTGTTGAACAAACGGAACACTAAAAATGACCAACATACTTTAAGACTATTTTTTCAGTTCGAAGAAGACGATAACCGAATTTCAAAAATTCAAAAATTTGACGGAGACAAATTTCTTCCTATAATCAACTTCTTAAAGGGGAAAACTAGAAATACGAGTATTGAAAGTTTAGAGCTGATAGGCTGGCTGATTGACTTTCGCCCAAGGCCATTACAAGAATATTTGAAATCTGGGAATTTAGTTTTAGAAGAGGATGAATCAAGCCCGGAAACCTTAATAGTACCAGGGGAGTTTGATACAACAGATGTTAACGAATTAGAAAAAAGGTCGGAAGAAGAAAGGAAAAAGAAGGAAAATGAGAAAATAAAAAGAAAAAAAGAGGCGACGACATTAAAACAAAAAGAGAAAAAAGGAAGGAGCCGGCTAATTATTACTATCAGTATCGCATTTGGAATGATTTGTTTTTTTGTGGGTATTCAAAATTGGCCGCTAATTTTTCCAAACAACAACCCTGGCACTAATGGTTGCCTAACCTGGGCCGATTCGCTATACGTAGAGGTGGCCTGCGATATAGGGCCTTATTCAGAATTTGGTACAGAAGTGAAGCCTATTGAACAAATACCATCGAGAAACATGCGCAAAGTAAAGGTACATGCGGCATATGATTTTTTTACCGAGGACAACAAACCCCGTATATGGTATTATAAGAGCAAGGACGGGGAAATCGAATATTTTACATATCCCGGTAGGCATCCCACCAATGGAGAAACGTTAAAAAAGATTACCCCCTATATTATTGAAAAGTATGTGGATAAACATCGGTACAACGCAGGTTCTTTTTTAGCGCCCAATAATACCAACAAGAATTGAACTATTATGGCAAAACACCTTTTAAGAATCATTTGGCAGCACTAGCTGCAAAAATATAGCATATTCCATAATTCCGATGAACAAAACGTACACGACCGAGCACACGCCTTTCTTCCGGTAAAATCCTATAATTCTTACAAATTATACAGTAATTATTACGGATTATACATCCTTAAAGTTTTGCCCCGTACTTCTATTTTACCTTGCCCTCAGTTTTAAAAAAGCGTCCGCCCGATGCTCACCAAACGGGCAAAGTTTTTGGAGAACACCAACAACGTACACGGTGCGTAAATCCTGGTCCGAGAACGGTAAAGACCATACTTTTTGAAACACGGCCGATAGTTCTGGCCGTTCCTTTGCTTCCCCCAACCAATGTTACCGTAAATCGGTAGAACATGAAATTTCCCCCCTTTAAAACGTAATCTTAAACTATTTATATTATGGAAACTAAAATGAAGCGAGTATCAAAAGGAGCGATCCGATTATCCATTCCGGCGAAGGTCGCCTACAATGCGGATACTTTTAGAAAAAGCGTTTTTAATTTACTGGACGAACTGGGCTGTCCCAAATGCTTTTCGGGGGTTGACTGTTACTTTACCAACATACGGGACTATCTCGTAAACCCGAGCGACCTAAGTGTTACGCCGATTGAGGAGACGGCAAACTTGGCAAAGCCCATTTCATTTCAAGGCAACACGTTAAATGTTGGTCTAAGCCAGGAAACCGCCTATAACATTGACAAAATAGAGGTGGCGTTAAAGGATATTTTTGAGGAAATCGGTTGTTTGGCCTGTTGTTCCGGACAGGACATTTTCTTTCAAGAACAATTTGAACGTAACTTTTAATGCCAGACGATGCCTAAGACAACAAAACTAGGGCAACTACAATGCCTACCCGAATTAGGGGTAGGCATTATCTATTCGCCCCTTATCGAAAAAATAGCGTTTCCGGACGGCCTGCTGGACACTTTGGAAATAGAGCCACAGACCCTTTGTATCCGTAACAAAGAGGATAAGCTTATTGCGCCTCGGACCGCTTTTGAGTCCGTAGCGGAAATGCCCTATCATAAACTGGTACACAGCATCGGGGCACCGGTAGGAGGGGGGCTTGCGCCCGCCGAAGAACAATTGGCCCTGATCCGATATGCCACCGAACTGTTTCAAAGCCCCTGGGTGACGGAACACCTTAGTTTTAATGCGACCACGGAATTCAATACCGGCTTTTTTCTGCCGCCGTGTCAAACGGAAAAGGGACTGCAACAGGCCATTAACAATGTACAACAACTGCAAAATGCCATTGGTGTGCCAATCGCCGTAGAAACAGGGGTAAACTACCTTCGACCGAACGACAGGGAAATTCCCGACGGCCAGTTTGTGGCCGAACTCTGCCAGCGTACCGGTTGTGGTATTCTTTTGGATATCCATAACCTTTTTGCCAATCAATTGAACGGCAGGCAGGGCATAAAGGCGTTTTTGGAACAGATACCTTTGGAACATGTGGTTGAAATACATATTGCCGGCGGAACCGAATTGAACGGATTGTGGATGGATTCCCATTCGGGCCCGATAGACGAGCGCCTGCTCGCCATAACCCGTGAAATACTACCGGACCTTCCCAACCTCAAGCAAATCACCTATGAAATTTTTGATTCGTACATCCCCGTAGTCGGAGATCGGACCATCATCCGCGAAATGGAAAATGTTAGAAACCTCTGGGAAAACCGAAAAACGGCCTATACCATTCCGGAAACAAAGCAAATGCCTAGGGAAGTGATTGCCGTTCAGAAAATGAATAGCGAATTGGAACCTGAACAGTGGGAGCGTATACTGGGAAGTTTGGTCATTGGAAAACCAACGGAGAACTTAGGGTACGATGATCGGGCACGAGTGGATACCTATCAATATCTTATCCGGGAGTTTCGGGCCTCTATGATCGCCCGTATTTTTAAGCTGACCACACGCTATATGATGTTGGTTTTGGGAAAGGAGGCCTTCGTCGTTGTTTTAAGGGATTTTTGGAGCGGATGTGCGCCCGAGCAGCTCAGTTACAAGGAGGCCCTCAATTTTTCGGACTATCTGTTCGAGAAAAATTTTAAGCTTCCTTGGTTGTTCCGGCTATTGAAGTACGAGGTTGCCGTGCTAAGGACCCTGATGGACAACGAGCTGAGAATCGTCCATTTTGATGCCGATCCCACGCCGATGTTCAATGCGCTGTCCCAAGGAAAGCTACCCGATCAAATCGGGACGGTCGGAAATTACGAGGTTGAGGTACTCCCGGAAAGGGAAAAGACGACCTGGGTCACTGTTTGACCTTTGCGGTTTGCTCTGGGGTAAAAGTATTGATGGAGTTTTGATACAAGAATGGTATAAATATTTTTAAAAGTCAGCAATTAGCATAATTCAAACATATTGGAACCATGTTCGCTAACAATGGTCTTGTTTCACTCCCGAGTAAACACATAGCGGTGTGTTTTAGGGGTATTGATGTCGTACAATTGTTGCTGTAAGGTTTCTAGCTCTCTTTTCAACTCATTTTCGAGCGGTTTGATCTTGATATAGGTTGCAAACTCCCGTTCAAAATAGCCGTACCAGGGTTTGCCCTGAAATTGTTCAAGTTTTTTCGCCAGGTGTTTTTCCTTGGAATCCAAGGAGCCATCTCCTTGGTAGTCGGAAAGATGGGCGTACGCTATTAGGGGAATGGTGCGTAATGCCGACTCTTTTTCATGATAGGTATCGCAAATGGCCGCTACCTTTAAAGCCTGTGCGTATTGGGGAGTGTGCGTATTTTGCGCTAGATCGATCCCCTTTTGGAGCGCTACATGGGTGTATATACCAACTGGAACACCATCGATCTTGAGTTGATAACTACCCGAAGGTACATCCGTTAAAAAGAGCTGTTGTCGATTGAACCGGGCCATAAACGGAACCAGGTCCAACGCTTTTCTTTCTTCCGGATCCATAACAAATGGGAGTGCTCCCTCCCGAAGATCAAAGCGGATTTGCCCCGGGTCGGTAGCGATATTTTCAACGGAGGCGTTTATGGCGGTAAGTACTTTTTTATCGGCGGTACGGATCGCCACTTTGGAAACGTATTCCGGTTCTCCAAGAGCCTTTAAAATTTCATAGGCCATGACCACGTGGCCCGGGGTACCCGGGTGAACCCGATCTTCCCCTACCAAGGTAAAGGTGCTGTCCCGTTGTTGTCTTTTGCTATTGATGCTGTCCATTTTGGCATGTAGGTCTATCAAGGGTAGCGCATATGTTCGGGACAGCTGCCGTATGTGTTCTGCGCAACGGGCCAGGGCATCGTTTACCCCATAACGGTTATCGCTGTCCAGCAATGCCGTTTGTTCATAGATACTGGGGGTCATCAGAATAGGGACCGTTCCCGAACCGACCAGTAAACGGACAAGGGTATCGGTTTTTTTACGGTAATGGTCCAATGCCTTTTGGCGCAGGGCGATGGTGTCCGCGGCGGCTTCGCCCGAAAAGTAGAGTTCACGTCCTACATCGTTCATCCCTACCATAAGAAAGGTGTATTCCGGGTTATGGGACAACACATCCTTTTTTGCACGGTGCAGCATTCGTTCGGCGACGTCTCCGGAGATTCCACAGTTGATCAGGGAAATGGTGCTATCGGGATAGCGGGTGGTATAAAATCGCCGTAACAGGGAATGGTACGTTCCGCTATGGGTAATACTGTTTCCCAAAAAGCTGATACGGTCACCATCCTTAAACTCCAAGGATCTGGCGTCCTGTGCGGTCAGGGTAACCATACCGCTACCGATGAGGAACCCTAGCAAAGCCAATAATGTTCGGGTGCCGGGCAGAGTAAGGGAACGAAGGGGTGTTGAAAAAAAGGGCATATGCGGTCTTGATAAAAGGTTGCTGTGGATAACGGAAGTCATTTTCGCTAAAGTAAGGTTTCGGTACCACTTCAAGGGTATGCCGCGAAATGCATTTACAATGGCCAATAAAAAAAGAAGCAGGGATCGCTCCCCGCTTCTTTATTACTTCAAACAAATACTTATTTCCTTGGCAATTTTGTCGGGTATCGTCTAGTTAACGATCATTTTTACCGACGTACTTCCCTGGTCGCCAATGACGTTCAGCACGTACGTTCCATGCTTTAAACGGCCAATGTTGAGTTGTTCCTCACCGGACAGTTCGGTCTTCGTGAACACTGTTCGGCCCAACATATCAAAAATACGTACCGAATAGTTGTTCAGATCGCTACTTACGGTAATGGTACCATCCAACACTGGGTTGGGTGCCAAGCGAATGTTGACTTCGGCCGATAGCGCATCGTCCAAACGGGCAACGGCGTTCGCCGACCCCGTCGTGAGATCTCCTATGGCATCGAATACTGCATACCCGACAATTTCAGTGGCGTGGGCCACTTCCGAGTCCCTGGAGGTTTCTTCATGAAAGCGCACTTGGGCACTGTTACCGTTAAAGGAACGGTACCTGACCGTACCGGTATCCCCACCATCCGTGGTTTGGTCGTATGCCATGAACAGGGCGTTCTGAGAACTGTACGATTGCTCAAAATTGATGGTATACCAGGCGTCGGTAACCGAATTGGGTGTTGCGGAAACTTCGAATTTGGCCGATCCGTCACCCGAACCTGTACCGGAAGTAATGGCAATGTAATGGATGTTTTCATCGTTATGGCCACGATTCCCGTCTTGGGTACCTCCATTTTCCTCTTCTTGAATGAGCACCTGAAAACCGGTAGTGCTCACATTACGGATACGCACTCCTACCGCATCGCCGCCGTTAAGGGACGCTACGTTGGCAAATACGTTCGGTTTTTCGGTAAATGCCGAAGAGAACTGTACGGTCTTCCATGAAGTGCTTGCCAAAAAGCTTCCCGCTTTTACTTCCGCTCCGTTCGACATAATGTGTTCTCCCCGTTCTACCACCATATAGCCGACATCTTCAGAGGCGTGTTCCTCATCAAGATATTCCCACTCATCTACCTGCCATTGGAAACTATTGGATGCCACGTCCTTTACCCGTACCACGGCGGCATTGCCCCCATTGAAACTGATACTCCCAACGAATACGATAGGGTCGTTGTAGGTATTGTTCAAGGTAACCGTTTTAAAAGTGTGGTTATTGCTGGATTTGCCCACTTCTCCGAATACAAGGCCGGTAGTGCTCCCGCCGTTTACGAATTCGATGTAACCGTTACAATCCAACCTTTCAGACGAAATACCGCCACAGGTATTGGTGGCCGCATCATAGGCGCCGGTGTTTATGGCCTGGTCTTCCGCTTCCAAGGTCTGCCCGTTGACCATGATCTTATCTACGATCAAGGTGATATCGCCCCCATTGTCGGTTTCGCCATTATTGGTAAATACCACACGAATAGTACCCTCGGTGCTCGGTGCAAAAAAAGAATAGTCCGCATTTGAGGTCTTTGCGGTTCGGCTTTCCCCGATTTTCTCGCCATTGACCTGTACTTCGAAAAGCTCTTCCCCAGTGGTACCCCTTGCGGTAACGATAATCTCATTGGCAGGGCTTCCCAAGATCAAATTGGCTTCACCAAACAAACTTGGGTCGTTCCAAGAGCTATCGGCCGTAGCGAACCAAGCCAGCTTGGATTCCCTTCCCGATCCGTCATCGTCGTTCAAATGGACGTCAAGACCGATGCTGGTTTCGGCATTCGGGACAATTCCTAAAGAGGCCAAAGAGAAAACAACTTCCAAATCATATCCATCCGCGGTTTCTATCATTTCGAAAGCAGCATTGGAAACATCATACCCGTTACCGATTTCATAAAGGGTACCGTCATTATATTTAAATGTAAATTGAAAGTCATTAGAATCGTAACTGTCCCCCTTCGCATTATCGCCATCAATATAAATTTCTACCCCATCGTCTTCATAGGGTTCCGGGGAATCGGAAACCAACACATCGTCGGTAACCCTGACGAAAAAATAGAGGTTGGTGTCGTCCCAGGTAGCATAGTACGTACCGGAAAGGTCGTCCGAACTGTCAATATTAAGTGTTCCGGTATCCATATTGGCACTGTTGAGGTCATAACCTTGTGCGCCATAGGCCGCATCCTTAATTCCATCTAATAGCGGTGCCGCTTCCGTTAAGAAAATATCGGCGGCCTCGGTAACGTTAGGTTCACCGTCATCACCTCCGGAATCCGTTCCTTCAAATTCAATGAATCCATTGCAGTCCAATCGTTCCGAAGAAATGCCCCCGCATGAATTGGTCGTTTCGTCATAGGCACCGGTATTTACCGCTTGGTTTTCGGCCTCGAATACGATACCATCGATACTGATCCTATCAACGATCAACGTAATATCGGCACCCGTAGCGGTTTCGCCATTATTGGTGAACACCACACGAACGGTTCCGCGCTCGGCCGTTTCAAAAACGTAGTTTTCGTATTCGGTAGTAGCTACTTGGGTTTCCCCTATTTTTACACCGTTTACCTCTACATCAAAGGTCTCCTCACCAGTGGTCCCCTTGGCGCGGACGACTATCCCATCGTTGGCGATAACGGTACCCGGAGTAAACGAGATGTTATCCAAATTGTAATATCCTTTTACCTCCAGTCGAAGCACGGCCTCTCCTTCGGGAAGGGCCACTCCCAAAAGGGAATTCGGTTGGTATACTCCAAAATCACCTGTATTGGTTATGGGCAGATCCCCTAGCGGAATTCCGTCCAACAGTATTCTGATTTCTTGGTTCGCCAGGGAAGTGGCCGCCAAAAGGTTAATGTCATAACTCCCTGCGGCAACGTTCACCGTATACTCCAACCATTCTCCGGGCTCCGTAAAAGTGATGACACAATTTCCGCCCGAACCGCTGGCAACATCTACCTCGTCGATACGTCCACAGGCATCCCGTACCCCGTTTTCCGCATCGTCCGCAACATCGTTATAGGCAACATTTTGTCCGCCCTGATCATAGTTCTCCAATTCCAGAACGGTACCTGGGGAAATGGCCCAGGGATTACCACCATTACCGAAAGTACTTTGCGCCGGCAGTGCATACGAAGTGTTTAAATTATGTACCGGAAAACCGTTGTTTACCGTTGGGGTCCGTACTTGGGCCGAAGCAGAGTTCGGGTCGTACGGATTGCTCATGGTACTCAGTAAATTGGTTTGTGTCTGTGTCAACCCTGTTGCGTTGCTGAAATTCGGATTTAATACCAGGTCGTTACCACCCACGATAACCGCGTTTCCGCCGGTATTCCAATGGATGTTGTCAATATAGGTAACATTGGTATCCTCGTATTTGGAAATGACATCCGTATCGGAGTTGGAGTTTACCATGACGTTTCCTTTGACCACCACATCGTTTACACGACCAAGGGAAAGTTGTGAATCGCCTATGGCTACCGGATAGGCCGGATCGGCAATTCGGGTAGATTGGGCATTATCGAACATGATGTTGTCGACCACGTCCACAAAATCACTGGAAAAAACATTGATGCCCTGACCGCCATTCCCATAACATTGGTTATCGATTACAAGTGTTCGGCCCTCGTACAATTGCCTTACCGAGGCATCCTTTTGATCTTGTTTAAAATCATCGATGATAATGCCATTCCCGTCCGTTACGCGATTGCCGCCGATAGAGCCTGCAAATCCCCGCAGGTTGGTATTATAGCGGCTAATATTGTTTTTGATGATGATCCTATGGTTCGGATATTCGGGAAAACCGGGTTGCCCGGTGTTTTTTGGTTGGTAAAAGGAAATTCCACTATTGGCATTGATAGCGGCATAGGCACAATGCTCGATAATGTTGTTCTCGATAATGACCAATTCTACGGACACGGCCACACCGTTGCCGGGAAGATCATGAAAGTAGTTGTTCCGAATAATGATGTGGTGCGATTCGTTGTCGATTCCCACACCCCGTCTTTGATACCATGATTCGATTCCGAAATCAGGATTGTCGATGATGCCTTTTGGGTCATCTTCGGAGGCATAAAATTCAAAGTTGTCTATGATGATATAGGAGACCTTAAAAAAGTCGAAGCCTTTTCCTGCGGTAACCTCTATCTTGGGGCGGTTGCCGTTCGCATCATTGATACCCCTAAAAGTGATATACTGTCCCGGCGCTCCCGAATCATAAAAACCAACTTCTCCGTAGGGATTGTTAGGATCTTCATTTTTGTAAATGCCGGGCAGTACGTTTACTTCATCGCCGGGCGCTACCGAAAAGGACGCCTTTTGAATGGTTTTAAAGGCCATTTCCTCGCTCAGCCCAGAGTTGTCATCGTTCCCGTTATTGACATCTACATAATAAATGTTCTGCGCGTATCCCATGATCAAAAACAGCATGAAAAAGCACATTGTAAGTAATTGTTTGATTCCCATATTCTTAATTTAACGACACTTTTTTTGCGCATCGGCGGCAAGGATACCATTAAAATTGAGAATAAAAAAATAAAATGGTTAAACGTTTAATCATTTTACGATGAACTACTCTTTTTTAAGGGACGTAGGACCATTTGTACAGGAATAAGGGCGATCCATACACCTGGTAAGGATGTTTTACCGGCAACTACATATCTTGTAAGTATAACGCTTATAAGGCTATAGGATAAAACAAAAAGTGTAAGCCACTTCAATAATAAGCCCTTAAAGAACGCTTGATTTTTATGGAACCAAACAGGCAAACTACCGCTCGTACCGACAAAAATTCGAATGCTTCCGGCATCGAAAAGTTGACCGCTGAAAAAGCTACCGAATCTAATGCACTTGAAATCCCTACTATAAACTTACCAAAAGGGGGAGGGGCCTTAAAGGGAATCGATGAAAAGTTTAAGGTGAACTCCGCTAATGGCACGGCCGGTTTTAGTATCCCTTTGCCCGTCACACCGGGACGAAACGGATTTTCACCGGAGCTTTCCCTTTCCTATAATTCGGGTGCCGGGAACGGCAGTTACGGTTTGGGATGGTCGTTGGAATTTGCCACCATCCAAAGGAAGACCGATAAACGTTTGCCCCGATACCGGGACGCGCTGGACGAAGACGTTTTTATGTTTTCCGGGGTCGAAGATCTGGTGCCCTATCTTGAATTGGATACCAATAGCGGTGCTTATGTTAAAAAAGAAAGCGTCACTCCCGATGGGTATACCATAACACGATACCGGCCCAGGATCGAAGGCGGTTTTGCGCGAATTGAAAAAATTGTTCATCAAGATCATGGTACCTACTGGAAGGTAACGACCGGGGCGAATATCGTTACTATCTTTGGCCGGAGTATACACGCCCGGATCGCCGACCCTGAGGACCATTCCCGAATTTTTATGTGGCTTCCCGAGTTTCGCTACGACGGCAAGGGCAATTGGATGCGTTATGGGTACAAACAGGATACCAACGTTGCTTCGGATGGCAACCCGCTGTCCGATGTACACCTTCCTGATACACTTTTCGAAAAAAATAGAAGGTCCGGCCTGGCGCCTTTCACAAATACCTATTTGAAAAGTATTGGCTATGGCAATCAAGAGGCCTATTATGCCGACGATACAAAACCGTATGACCCGCAAGACCCCGAAAGTGACGTCCATTTTTTTGATTTGATATTCGACTATGGGGAACATAACGAGGCCCTGCCGACACCGGCCGAGGAGCGCCCATGGGAATATAGGTCCGATTCCTTTTCCTCATATCGTTCCGGATTTGAAATCCGTACGAACCGTTTGTGCCAACGTATTTTAATGTTTCATCATTTTGAAGAAGAAAAACAGTTTAAGGGTACGGCCGAAGAGGGCGATTTCGGTCGCGATTACCTGGTGCGTTCCTTGGAATTGTTTTATGGCCCATCCTCCATTAACGGTTCCGGAGTATCCGAAGTCACCTATTTGAACGCGATCAAACAATCGGGCTATATACGCAAACCGGATGGAACGTATTCCAAAAAATCGCTCCCCGAATTGGAATTCGACTATCAGCGTCTTTCATGGGGCAATGAAGTTAAGGTGGTAGATGCCGCCCATATTGCCAACACCCCTGTAGGCCTATCCAACAATTATCAATGGGTAGATCTCTATAACGAGGGAATTCCCGGAATTTTGACCGAAGAAGCATCCGGGTGGTTTTACAAAAACAACCTAGGGGATGTCGACGAGAATGGCCGGGCCACTTTTGCCCCGATGCGGAAGGTTGCCGAAAGGCCCTCCTTTTCCGGACTTGCCACAGGTGTTTTATCGCTTAGGGATTTGGAGTCGAACGGAGAAAAACAACTGGTGGTCGCGAGTTCGGGGGTCAATGGCTTTTTTGAACTCACCGATACCGAAAAATGGACCCCGCTACAGCATTTTGAACAAATGGCGAACATTGACCTACAGGACCCCAATACCCGTTTATTGGACCTTAACGGCGATGGACGGCCCGAATTGGTGATCACCGAAGAAAATGCCTTTGTATGGTATGCCTCGGACGGAAAACAAGGATACCTGCCCGCCGAGTTTGCCGAAAAGACCTTTGATCAAGAAAAAGGTCCGGCCATTGTTTTTGCGGATGGCGAGCAAACTATTTTCTTGGCCGATATGTCCGGTGATGGGTTGACGGATATTGTTAGGATCCGCAATGGAGCGGTGAGTTACTGGGCCAATAAGGGGTATGGTGTTTTCAGCGCTAGGATAGCCATGTCGAACGCCCCTTTGTTCGACCGTCCCGACCAGTTCGATCCGCGGTATTTACATTTGGCGGATGTTAGCGGAACGGGAGCAACGGATTTGATCTATTTGGGTGAAAATAGCTTTAAGGCCTATATCAACCTTAGTGGAAACGCCTGGAGCGATGAACACCTGATAACGCCCACTTTTCCTATGGGAGGCGGTGCCAAACTTTCGGTTGTGGACCTATTGGGTTCCGGTACCTCATGTGTGGTCTGGTCCTCCGATTTACCGAGCGATTCCGGTACCCCCATGCGATATATCGACCTAATGAACGGTAAAAAACCGCATGTATTACAGCGCTATAAAAACAACCTTGGAAAGGAAACGTATTTGGAATACAAGAGTGCTACCCATTATTACATAAAAGATAAATTGGCAGGAACTCCTTGGCTTACCAAATTACCGTTTCCCGTTCAGGTACTGAGTGCGCAAACCACTGTGGAAAAAGTAACGAATGTACGGTTCAGGACCACCTATAGTTATCACCACGGATATTTCGATCATGCCGAGAGCGAATTTCGGGGCTTCGGAAGGGTAGAACAGCAAGATACCGAATACTACAACACCTGGGCAAAGAACGTTGCTACGGATACTTTGGAACAAGATCCGGTGCTGTACCAACCGCCCGTTTTAACCAAAACCTGGTATCATACCGGCGCTTTTTTAGATCGGGAACAACTTTTATCACAATTTAAAAAGGAGTATTGGTACGAGCTGTATAAGAAACAATTTCCCCAACTTCCCTTGAATGTTCCGTCGCTTGAATTGCCCAACATTACAATTTCCGATACCGTCGATGCCAGTGATTTCGAAACACTAAGGGAAGCGTTCAGGGCCTGTAAGGGCATGGCAATACGCCAGGAGGTTTTTGCTTTGGACGCCCCGGAAAATCCCACTGATACGGAATTGCAGCGACAATGGAAACCCTTTACGGTGGCTTCCCACACCTGTTCGGTACGATCGCTCCAGCCGAAACAAGAAAACCGATATGCGGTTTTTTTACCGACCCAAAGCGAAACCCTCAATGTTTCGTACGAACGATTGGAAGAGGATCCCCGAATAGGGCATACTTTCAACTTGGCAATCGATGAACTGGGAAAACCCCTAGAAACGGCATCGGTAGTTTACCCGCGCCAAATAGCTCCGGAACAACATCCGTTGCTAAAACGGGAAGCCGACGCGGCTGCCATGGTCTATGAAAGGGAAGATGAAAAACAGGCCTATATTGCGGCACTTTCCGCCGCCCGCAACGCTCAGGCGACACCAATAGTTACCTACACCAAAAACACTTATACCGCTGATGTTGTTTCACCGACCATCTATCGCCTTCGTACTTTGGCAGATACCCAAACGTTTGAACTGACCGGAATGGATAAAGCGAAGACGCCCTTGTTAACGATATCCGATTTTGAAACCGTGGAGGCTGCCGCGGTCTTGGACTATTTCGAAGAAGCGGATCCGACCATCTTCCAAAAACGTTTGATAGAACGGGTACAAACCACCTTTTATGACGAAGCGCTTCTGCAAGAGTTGCCTGTTGGAAAGCTTGCGAGCCATGGGATTACCTATCAGCGCTACCAATTGGCCTATACCGCTACCATTTTGAATACCATTTTTGGGGATAAACTTCCCGTCAATACGGCTGCTTTGGAAGCTATTATGGGCGATGGGGATACCGATAGCCAGCAGGCGGATGCAAAGTTTTCCAAACGGGACGGCCATTGGTGGATCCGTTCGGGAATAACCGATTTTTTGAACGGCGGCGATCTCAGTTTGGTTAAAAATCGGTTTTTTTCGCCTCAAAAGTATCAGGATCCCTTCGGTGCGGATACCAGCGTATCCTTCTACAAGGACTATTTTCTAATGATGGATAAGGTGACCGATGCGCTCGGAAAGGAAATCCGCGCGATGGACTTTAACTTCAGGACCCTGAGTCCCATAAGGATGCAGGATGCCAATAACAACCTTTCCGGCATTTTGTTGGATGAGATCGGTAGCGTAAAAGCGATTGCCGTAATGGGAAAGGGCAATGAGGCCGATAGCTTGGAAGGCATAACGGAATTCACGGATCAGGCAGAGCGAACCCTGATTTCGGAATATTTTGTGGAAGGCGATTCGGCACTTCTCGAAGTCAAGGCCCGAGCATTATTGCAAAAAGCGACAACGCGTTTTGTATATGATTTCGATTCCTATAAAAATGCCATTGCAGCTCGGGAAGCGCAAGACCCAAATATGGTGGCAATGAACCCTTGTAAAGAGATCGGTGCCAAACCCACGGTGAACGCCACCATTTTACGCGAAAGGCATATTGACCCCGATTCACCGTTACAGCTGAGCTTTGAGTATTCCGACGGTATGGGAAACATAGCTATGGCAAAAGCTCAGGCCGCCCCGGGCGAAGCGCTGGAACTTACCATAAACGATGATTGCACCACCCTTCTGCAAACCACCAATACAGGTGACCGCCTGCGTTGGATCGGTAACGGTAGAACTGTTCTGAACAATAAGGGAAATCCCGTAAAGCAATACGAACCCTATTTTTCGGTGAATCCGTTTTACGAAAATGCCATGGAATTGGTAGAAAGGGGAGTAACGCCGATTACCTATTACGATGCCATGGGCAGGGTGATCAAAACAGAATTCCCGGATGGTACCTTTTCCAAAACGGAATTCGATAGTTGGCAACAACGGGTATACGACCAAAACGATACGGTAGCGGACAGCCGTTGGTATGCAGATCGGAAAAACGGTCAATTGGGAGAGGCGCAAAAGAGTGCCGCGGAAAAGACATTGAAACATAACAACACACCGACCATTCTTTGTTCGGACACCTTAGGACGTACGATACTTAGTATAGCGCACAATAGGGCGGGCATTAGAGATAATCAGGGCGGGTTTATTCCGCAGACCGATGAATTTTATGCCACCTACATTGTGCTAGATGCAGAAGGTAACACCCTGAGCGTGATCGATGCCAAGGGAAATACCGTGATGGCCTATTTACATGATATGTTAGGGCATCGGGTATATCAAAACAGTATGGACGCAGGGGAACGTTGGATGCTGAACAACGCCATGGGCAATCCCGTAAAAAGTTGGGACAGCAGGGACCATGTGTTCAGTTATGAGTATGATGAATTGCAACGCCCGGTTCGCAAGAGGGTAACGGGAGGTTCCAAAAATCTGGACCATCTGTATGAAATTTTGGAGTATGGAGATCGAAAGAATCAACCCGTGGCGGAACGCAACCAAAGAATCGGGAATAATATGCTGGGCCAACCAATGCTACATAAGGATACCTCCGGGATTACAACCTTTGTGGTGTACGATTTTAAAGGGAATATCATAGAGCATAGAAAACAGTTGCTGAAAAAATAAAAACGATGTTCGATGCCACCACATATCATTTGCCGAACTGGGAAGACAATCCCCAGTTAGAACCCGAGGTGTTTCGGTACTGGGACACCTATGACGCCCTAGGGCGTCCCGTTCAGGAAATGATTGGACGTTCGGGGCTACAGAGGAGTACTATTGTACGAACGTACGACCCGGCAGGGCTATTGAACGGGATTATGGCCGACTGCGCGGAAAGAGGATCTAAAAATTATGTAACGCAGATCGACTACAACGAAAAAGGGCACCGCACCGGAATCACCTTTGGTAACGGAACGAGAACCACCTATACCTATGAGGCGGCAACCTACCGGCTTTCCGTTTTGCGAACTGTGAGGGCAACCGAAACGCTACAGGAACTCCATTATCATTACGATGGCATAGGTAACATCGTTGCAGTGGACAACACGGCCGACGATGTACATTTTTTTAACAACCAAAACGTTTCTCCGTCCAAGACCTATGAATATGATGCACTATACCGCCTTTGCTTGGCCCATGGCCGTGAACATGCCGGCCTATCGGGATCGGGCGCCGCATTGCCCGATGATCAATGGGACGCCTTTCGGACCAATCTTCCGCATCTCGGTGATGGGAGGGCCTTACAGCGTTATCGACGGCAATACCGATATGACGCCGCAGGCAATATGCGTACCATCAAACACATTGCCGGTCTCGGCGCACTTACCCATCGGTATACCAAAACCTTTTCCTATAACAATAACGATGGCGATAGAAATGCCCTGGGCGTGCCTTCAACGGCAACAAAAAACAACCGATTGCTACGGTATAGTGTAGGAACGGACCCACAGCAGTATGCCTTTGATGCCCATGGAAACATGTCGGCCCTGGCACCAAATGCCGCCGATGACAGATTTGCAATAGATTGGGACAGCTTTGACCGATTGGCTTTTTTACAATTGGCCAATCAGGGAACCGCACACTATCGATATGGTTCCAATGGGCAGCGAGAGCGAAAACTGATTACGGACGGCAACAAAATACTCAAGGAGCGAATATATGCAGGGGCCTTGGAGGTGTACCGTGAATACCGTTCCGACGGTACCGTAAAAATAGAACGGGAATCCTTTCACATCACCGATGGTAGCAGAAGGATCGCTATGGTAGATACCAAAACAGTGGACGACCCTTCCGATCGTACTCAGGAGCAGCTGTCGCGATATCAGTATAGCAACCATTTGGGTTCCTCCGCGCTGGAACTCGACGATAGGGCAAGGGTAATTTCCTATGAAGAGTATTACCCATATGGTACTACGGCCTACCAAGCGGTAGGGCAAAGCATTGCCCCTTCGGCAAAACGTTACCGATATACCGGTATGGAAAGGGACGAGGAATCGGGCCTGAATTACCATTCCGCCCGCTATTACCTTCCATGGTCGGCAAGATGGCTCAATACCGATCCGATCGGCATAGCGGGAGGAATAAACCTATATGCCTATGTGTATAACAATCCTGTGAAATTGAACGACCCCAGTGGAACACATCCGCCGGATGTTGAGGAACCGCAGCAGCCAGCAGAACCAGAACCGGCGGAAGAGACCGAGACCGTTCCGGAAGCGGAAGGGCAAACGCCGGACCGACCGCTAAATCTTCAGCTCGATCCCGAATGGGCCCGGCAAATGTTTGGGCCTCCCATCTTGCTGCCCCCGATCGATCCGGACCGTTTGGTACCCCTTGCAAACCGTCCCCCATCGGGACAGCCCTTGCCACCGCCACCGGATGTTCCACAACTCCCGCTACGGAGCATGCCGTTTTTTTCCAGATTGTTGTATGGAATACAGCAAGGCGCCGCAACCTTCAAAAGAAATGCAGAAACCAGAACATTCGATCTGGGCAGGTCTTTGCAAGAAGATGAAACACGATTTAGACTAATGATCGGGGAAGAGCCCGAAACGCCGGAAGTGGGGGCGACCCTGGCAAGTGCAGGTTTGGCCATTGCCGATAATGCAGGCCTTGTAGATCAGGTGAAAGAAGCTGCCTTGGGGCCCTTGTTGCCATTGACCATAACCGGAGTAGCCGGGTATCTCGTTTACGGCGCGGCACAAACGGGCGGTTCCGGTGATGGTACCGCATTAACGGGAGTACTCAATAACCTCAGCGGACTGGCCCCGGAAATACCCCTTGGCGACAATCTTAGGTTAAGGCTTCCCGGATCAGCGCCGATAACGACCCCTGCAAACCCGGAAGGTCCGGCGACGGACTATGTCGGTCTGGGCCTCGGTCTGGGCCTAAACTTGGGAACCATTCCCGTGCAAACCAGCCCTGATGGACCACCGACCCAAGTACCCCGTCATCAATTTCGATTGGATACCAACTCCAGGATCAACATCAATGGGGGCAACAGCAGGTTCAATCTAAATGTTGGATATCAGTTAACGTTCTAAGTAGAATTATGTTCACGGAAGATACCTATTTACTGCCCAATTGGGATGCCGATCCCGAGTTGGAAACCGAAACCTTTATACAACAACATACGTATGACGCCATGAACAGATCGTTTTTACAAAAAACGGGACGCTTAGGACTGCCCCTAAGTACCGTAATCCATGGTTACGACCGCGGGGGATTGCTGTATACGGTTCAGTGTGAAGCCGCCGAAAAGGGTGCGAAAAATGCAGTTACGGGCATTTCATATAACGAAAAAGCGCAGCGTGTCGGTATCACATATGGCAATGGCAGTTCCACTGCCTATAGCTACGAAAAGGATACCTTTCGTTTAACACGCTTGGTTACCCTTGGCATGGCAGGAAAAGTACAAGATCTGAACTACGCGTATGACCCAGTAGGTAACATTGCCAGGATTGAAAATGAAGCTCAGGACACCATTTTTTTTAACAACCAAAGCGTTGCACCTTCCAACGATTACGAGTACGATGCCCTTTACAGGCTCCAACGGGCAACCGGAAGGGAGCATATCGGGCAGGCCGGGGTGCATGCCAATAGTCCAGATGACCGAACGGATGTATTCAGGACAAACCTTCCGCATCCGGGAGATGGCGGGGCGTTACAGAACTATCGGCAGTATTATGAATATGATGCAGTGGGCAATATGCGCTTTGTACGGCATCTTGCCGGCCTTGGAAACCTTACGAACAGATGGACCAAGACGTTTGCCTACAACAATAACGGAACCGATAGGAACGCCCTTGGGGTCGATCCGGCAACGGTCCACAGCAATCGATTGCTCCAATATCAAGTGGGGACCGACCTGCAGCAGTTTTCGTTCGATGCCCATGGGAACATGATGGCCCTACTCCCCAATTCTGGCAACGGGCAGTTCAATACCGCTTGGGACTGTTTTGATCGGCTTGGGTTCATACAGCTTTCGAACCAAGGTACGGCACATTACATTTACGATGGCTCGGGACAACGGAGTCAAAAAATACGTACCGACGGAAACCGAATCGTTAAGGAGCGCATCTATTTAGGGTCTTTCGAGATATATCGCGAGTTCAATAGCGATGGAAGCGTGAAATTAGAACGCGAATCGTTGTTGGTAAAAGACGGTTCACGACAGGTAGCCTTGTTAGAAACAAAAACAGTCGACCACCCATCGGACGATTCCCCGGAACAGTTGGTTCGCTTCCAGTATGGCAATCATTTAGGATCAACGGCCCTGGAATTGGATTGGACAGGAACCATAATTTCCTATGAGGAATATTACCCCTATGGGGCTACCTCTTACCAGGCAATGGACCAAACCGTCAAGGCCGTTGCAAAGCGCTACCGGTATACCGGTATGGAAAGGGACGAGGAATCTGGCTTGAACTACCATTCGGCACGGTACTACCTTCCGTGGTTGTGTAGATGGGCTAGTGCAGATCCAATGGGAATAAAGGATGGCGTGAACGTATACGGTTATGTTTCATGCAATCCCATAAAACTTATGGATACTACGGGAAACTATGGAGAAGCGGGTCACTTTTATACCGTATATTTCGTTTCATTGGCGGCTGGTATGGATGCGGAAACAGCGTTCAAAAATGCTTTTTTTGCTCAGCTTCCCGATGAAATAGGTGAATTGGATGCTGTCACCGCTCAAGCGAGAGCGGCTGTAAAACAGTCAATTTCCAACAAAGAAAGGGATGAGGTGCAAACGTTTTTACATGCACTCACGGGAAGCGACGCAAAAAAAGAGCGGACCAGAACTAAAAAAGCGTTAAAAAAATTCGACTCCGGATCTATAGAATTTGGTTTTTTGATGCACCGTTTGGGTGATACCTACGCGCATTCCAAGTCTAATGGTCAAACCTATTCAACTGGGATGGGGCACGGTGCCGCCGGTCACACCCCTGATGAAATATTTCGCAGACCCGCGCTCTATAAGAGTTATGTGCTGGATTTATATGATACCTTAAGTGCCCAGACCAAAGCAAAAGGGAAAAAAACAAGGTTGTCCAGAAGCCAAGTAGAAGCGTTCGCCGATAAAATAGGGTCTATAAAGGTCATGACTCCGGAAAAGAAACATCAGGGCAAATATACCACCAAAGTAATTCCTCCTAAAATAGATGCCGGCGCAACGGAAGCGTCAGAAATAGCGATGATAAGATCGTTATCCCAAACCATGATGAAACAAAAAATGAAGCTCTATGCACCGGAAAAAGACTCTTATAGTATTTTTAATTCCGCAACTGCCGGTTGGACAGATTGGGACGACTACAAGGAGAAATACGGCAAGAGTCATTTAAAAAGTATTTTGGGCAGTGATATCAACAATGCCTTTGGAAATGTTGGGGACGCCCTTTATTCAGGGTCGAATGCCCACACCACGCCTGTCGATATACCAACCCCTCTTATCGATATCGATTGGTCTTTTCCAAAAGATAGCTTTGGTTTTCCAAGATACGAGTGTTTGTTCGCTCCTTGTACTCCTTAAGAAGCCTTTGCGGTACTGAAGTGCAGGACTATGTGGTTCAAGTACACTGGTTATCCTCCAAGGTATCATCTTCCGTTTTACTTTAAAAAAGGCAAGTCAAACGGGTTTATTTTAAAGGTAGTTCGGTGGCATTAGGTAACGATGGTTCGCAGTAGGAAAGAATTCGATAAAAGTAACAAGATAGGTATTGGAGTTACCTATCAGGTGTAGCAACACTTGAACTACCATTTACACAAAATGTAAAACCATTCATACAGATCGGGTTCGTACCCGCGCTACTACTACATACCTTGTAAGGGTAAAAATTAAACCACTAGTAAGAGAAATCGTTAGTTCCCCCTAAGAACCTATCGTTTTTATGGAACCCAATACAAAAGATGCGTCCCGGGCGGCAAACCTCTCGAACGCCACCAGTGTCGAAAACTTGACCACCGAAAAAGCTACGGAATCCAACGCTCTGGAAATCCCTACAATTTCACTTCCAAAAGGGGGAGGTGCCTTAAAGGGAATCGATGAAAAATTTACTGTAAACACCGCAAACGGAACCTCGGCCTTAGAAGTGCCCCTACCGATTACCCCGGCAAGAAATGGTTTTTCCCCGGCAATGGGCCTTAATTACAATTCCGGTTCCGGAAACGGAATTTTTGGTTTGGGGTGGTCCATGGATTTTTCGGTGATTACCAGAAAAACGGACAAGGGCATTCCCAGGTATACGGACGAGGATGTTTTTATGTTCTCGGGAGCTGATGACCTGATTGCCTTTATGGAAGAGGAGACTCCGGGGAACTGGACAAAAAAGGAAACCGTGGTCGGTGCCCTTACGATATCCCGATATCGTCCCAGAATTACATCGGACCATTCCAAGATAGAAAAAATAGCCCATCCGGTAAAGGGCATTTACTGGCGGGTGATCGATGCCGCAAATACCGTTACAATTTATGGTAGAAATTCAGAAAGTAGAATTGCAGATCCTACCGATCCTCAAAAAATTTATTCTTGGTTGCCCGAGTTTAGTTTTGACGACAAAGGCAATTGGATCATATATGAATACAAAGCAGAAAATTTTGATGCGGTACCCAATAACAGTAACGAATCGAGTCGTTTGTCGGGCATACAAAAGCTCACCAATCGCTATTTAAAAAGGGTAAAGTATTTCAATGCCATTCCTTACTTTGTCGATGCTGCCGATACCTTTGATCCTCCTGTACCTTTAGATCCGGTCTTCCATTTGGAACTGGTGTTGGATTATGGCGAACACGATTTGCTAAAACCAACGGTTCAGGAAGTACCGGGTCAATTTTGGAACCATAGGGAAGACCCTTTTTCTACCTATCGATCAGGTTTTGAGATACGTACCTACCGCCGTTGCGAGAGGGTACTAATGTTTCATCATTTTCCGGACGAACTCCAACAGGATGGATCTCCTTTTGGGACCGACTATCTCGTCCGTTCCCTTTCCATGGGATACCGACCTTCCGAGTACAACGGTTCCGGACAGACCGAGGTAAACTATCTCGGAACGATTACGGAAAGCGGTTATGTACGAAAACCGGACGGCAGCTATGCAAAAAAATCGCTACCGCCACTGGACCTGCAATACGAAGCGCTGCAATGGAGTACCACCGTGATGACGGCGCACCAGAACGATTTGGTCGACCTTCCCACGGGCCTCCAAGGAGACTATCGATGGACGGACCTTTTTGGAGAAGGAATTTCCGGAATACTGAGCGAACAGGCCGAAGGATGGTATTACAAACACAATCTGGGCGACGTGGAAGGTGATGGCAACGTTGGTTTTGAGGTAGGTACGAAAGTAATGGAGAAGCCATCGTTTACCGGACTTCAAACGGGGAAACTTACTTTGGTCGATCTTGATGCCGATGGCAAAAAACAGTTGGTTTCCAAGACCACTGGATTGCAGGGATATTTTGAAGTAAACGACGATAACGGTTTCAACAACTACCGACCGTTCGAACACCATATCAATATTGATTTTGGTAACCCTAACGTAAAATTATTCGACATTACCGGCAATGGCAAAGCGGATATCGTAATGACTGAAGAACGGGTCATCACCTATTACGAGGCCCGAGGACGCGATGGATACAAAAGTGCCCTGTCGGCATTAAAATCGTTTGGGGAAGAAGAGGGCCCTGCAATCGTATTCGCCGATGGCCAGAATACCATTTTTTTGGCCGATATGACTGGTGACGGCCTCACCGATATTGTTCGGGTCAGAAATGGGGAAACCTGTTATTGGGCAAATATGGGCTATGGCAGGTATAGTGCAAAAGTGGCCATGCAAAATGCCCCCTGGTTCGACCATCCCGATAAGTTCGATCCCAAACATATCCATTTGAACGATATCAGTGGAACCGGAACAGCTGACGTGATCTACAAAGGAGCCGATACGTTTAAGGCATTCTTGAATTTGGGTGGAAACGGGTTTTCGGACGTTCAGATTATCGATCCTTTCTTTCCTATAGACGATATGTCCAATTTAAAAGTGGTGGATCTGTTGGGAAAAGGTACCGCTTGTTTGGTTTGGTCTTCAGGACTCCCTTCACACAGCCGTACGCCATTACGTTACATCGATTTAATGTCGGGCAAAAAACCCCATGTGCTCGTTGCCTATGATAACAATATGGGCATGCATACCCAGTTAGGGTACAAAAGTTCAACACATTTTTATCTGAAGGACAAACGCGAGGGAAAACCATGGATCACAAAACTGCCCTTTCCCGTACAAGTGGTAGAAAACGTGACCGTCACCGAAGATACGACCAATGTAAAATTTACAACAAAGTATGTTTATCGCCATGGATATTACGATCATGGGGAACGGGAGTTCAGAGGGTTCGGTCTGGTCGAACAAACAGATACCGAGCACTATTCCGAATGGAAGGATCTCGACGGGGACAACCAAATGGAGCGATCGGAACATCTTTTTCAAAAACCGGTGTTGACCAAAACATGGTTCCATACCGGTGCCTTTATCGATCAAGGTAAGATCTTGGATCACTATAACGAGGAACATTGGTACAACGAATTTGAAAGACATTTCCCTGGGGCCTTACCCCCTGTGGGCGAGCCCATTTTGCAAGATGCGTTATTGCTTCCCTCCGGTCATATTGGTGATGTTACGGTAATGGAGCGGTTGAGGGCTCAGGAGTTTCGGGAAGCGGCACGCGCTTGCAAAGGAATGGTATTACGAACGGAAGTGTTCACCTTGGATGCCCCCGATACCCCTACCGATCAAGAAACCCAATTGCAGCTCACGCCCCATTCGGTTGCCACGCATAACTGTCATATTCTATTGCAACAGCCCTTGGGCCCAAATCGTCATGCCTGCTTTCAAGTAATCGAAAGCGAAGCGTTCACCATCCAGTACGAAAGGGATGTAAATGATCCCCGTATCTCACATAGCTTGAACTTGGAAATAGATCGCTATGGAAACGTTTTACAAACCGCTAAAGTGGCCTATGCCCGAAAAACGTCGGATGCTACATTACCGCAAGAGGTGAGGGACAGCCAATCATCGGACCAAATCGTTTATACCAAAAACACCTATACCAACGATGTGTTTTCCGATCGCGAACACCGTTTGAGACTGCCCTTCCAAAACGAAACCTTTGAAATAACGGAACTGCCAAAAATGGACGGTCATTATAAGTTGGTCGATTTTGTCGACCTGCTAGGTGCGGGCACACAAGAAATTTCATATACCGCAACGCCGTCCCCTGGAGTACCGCAACGCCGAAAAATAGAACATTTTAAACAACTGTATTATAAGAATGACCTTAGCGGTCCCTTGGCCCCAGGGGTTTTGGAATCCAAAGGAATCGATTATGAATCCTATGTATTGGCATTTACCCCGGAGGTGTTGACCGATATTTTTGGGGGCAAATTGGCGGCCGATTTCCCGGGTACCAATGGTTTTTATGTGCATTTCAATGGGGATGCCGATTGGTGGGTGCCTTCCGGAACGATCCAATATATCGATGCCGGGGAAACGGTTGCAGCTGCTCAAAACCGATTTTATGTGCCGCTTTCGTTTTCCGATGCCGCCGGAGCCCGCACCCAGATCGTTTATTATAAGAATTATGCGGCTTTTACGCGAAAGACGATAAACCCGTTGCTTACGGAAACGACAGCTGAAAATTATAATTTCAGAACGTTGGCCCCTACAAAGCTTAGGGATGGTAATGACAACCTAAAAGAAGTGATCTTTGATGAATTGGGCATGCCCAAGGCAATGGCCCTCTTGGGAAAAGATCTCGATGGCAATGGGATGGCCGAACTTGAAATGGGGGATGACCTTTCCAATATTACGGAATGGAGCGATGGGGAAACGGCACTTATAGCGCAATACTTTCAGGAAACCGATTCCAATATCCTTGAGCAAACCGCTCAAACGCTACTACAAAGGGCAAGTGTGCGCTACCTGTACGATTTGGAAGCATTTATGTTGAGGAGAAAGCCAATGGCGTCCAGTACCCTCAAAAACGAGCAGCACCACAGTCAGTTGAACCCGGGTGAAACAACTCCCCTAAGAATCGTTTTTGAGTACAGTAGCGGTTCCGGAAGTGTTATTATGGCAAAGGCAAAAGCCGAGCCGGGCGTGGCGAAAAGCGTTGTCGTTGAAGAAGACCTTAGCTATACCGTTACCGAAATGGATACCACTGCTTTTCCGCAACCCGGGGTACGGTGGGTCGGAAACGGCCGTACCGTACTGAACAATAAGGGAAACCCGGTAAAACAGTACGAACCTTTTTTCTCCGTTGTACCCCAGTATGAAGATGCCCCTGAACTTATAGCGAAAGGGGTGACCACGGTATCCTATTACGATAGTCTCTCTAGGCTTGTAAAAGTGGTGTTTCCCGACCGCACCTTTTCAGAAATTAAATTTGATGCTTGGCAAAAAGAGGTTTTCGATCGGAACGATACCATTACCGACAGCGGTTGGTATACCGACCGTATCAACAACCAGATCGATGCCGAACTTTTGGCACAGGGCAAAGACCCCGCCAAGGAAAAAAGCGCGGCCGAAAAGGCTGCGACCCATTTCGGGACCCCTTCACGGGTTTATTTTGATGTTTTGGGAAGAGCGGTGCTCACAATGGCACATAACAGAAAGTCCGACAATTCGGATGAATTCATACAAACGACGATCGCTATCGATATCGAGGGAAATACCCGTTCCGTAACCGATGCGCGCAACAATACGGTAATGGAATACCGGCATGATATGTTGGGGCACCGTTTATGGTCGGGAAGTATGGACGCGGGAGAGCGATGGAACTTCTTCAACGCCCTTGGCCGCCCGATCCGCCGCTGGGACCAGCGCGACCATATCGTATTCACGACTTATGATGTTTTGCAACGGGTATTGACCAAAAAAGTAACGGGTGGGGACGGTGCGGTTTCATTGGACAAGGTTTATGAAAAAAATGAATATGGAGAAGGGGCACCAAATGATAAACAACACAATCTTCGCGGAAAGCTAAGGGTACAGTTCGATACCGCAGGAAAAATCACGTATCCGTCCTACGACTTTAAGGGCAACCTCCTAAAGCAACAGCGGCAGTTTTTGGAAAATTATAAAACAACCCCGGATTGGTCGGTAGGGAACCCCGACCTCTTATTACAAACGGCTCCGCCAAAAGAAACCCAATGGACGTATGATGCCCTGAACAGGGTAACCCTAAAAACCAACCCGGATGGGAGTAGCACCAATACATTTTATAACGAAGCAGGATTGCTGCGCGAAGTACGCGCTACCCAAAACGGCGCTACCCAGACGTATGTAAAAAATATTGGATACAACGTAAAAGGGCAACGAGAAAGCATCGTTTATGGCAATGATGTACGAACGGCATATGCCTACGATAGCGAAACGTTTCGCTTGCACAACATACGCACGAACCGAATCGATAACGAGCTGATTCAGGATTTGTATTATACCTATGATCCCGTAGGAAACATTGTTGAAACCGAAGATAGGGCGATCCCTACGGTATTTTTTGGAAACCACAGGGTCGTTCCCCGAAACACCTATACCTATGATGCCATTTATCGGTTGATCGTAGCAGAGGGCAAAGAACATATCGGTCAGGCCACACACGGTAACTGTGATCAATGGAACGATTTGCCCTTCATGAAAAACTATAGCCCGGGATCGGATATGGAATGGCGCAACTATACCCAACGTTATGCATATGATCCCGTTGGGAACATTATGCAAATGCGACATATCGCGATCAACGGCAACTGGACCCGAAACTACGATTATGCCGCAACGAACAATCGGCTATTGCGTACCAATATCGGTGCGAACACCTATAACTATAGTTACCATCCACTTCATGGCAATATAACCGATATGCCCCATTTGGCGACTATGGATTGGAACTTTCGGGACGAATTGAGCAGCACGGCCTCCCAAACGGTATGCACCGGAAAATTACCCGAAACCACCTATTATGTATACGACGGTAGCGGAAAGCGGGTACGAAAAATAACGGAAAACCAATCCGTTAACGGAAACGCACCGACCCTAAAGGAAGAACGACAGTATTTAGGGGATATAGAGGTATACTTAAAATTTAGCGGGACGGATACAGGTTTGGAACGGACCACTTTGCATATCAGCGATGATCAGGGGAGGGTCGCCATGATAGATACCCGAAACGGTATTGACGATGGTACCGATGTGACGACCACGCGATACCAACTTGGAAACCGCTCCAATAGTGCTTCGATCGAGTTGGATGGGAACGGTGCGGTAATCGGGTATGAAGAGTTCCACCCTTTTGGAACTACGGCTTACCAAGCCGTAAATGCTTCCATTAAAGCCGCTGCCAAACGCTATCGATACACCGGTATGGAACGCGATACCGAAAGTGGACTAGGCTACCATAATGCCAGATACTATATCCCTTGGCTGGGCAGGTGGTTAAAACCAGATCCCGTGGGGCTGTCTGCAGGGGTAAACCTATATGCCTATGTAAACGGAAATCCTATAAAGCTTATCGACCCTAACGGTACGGATGACGATGATGGTTGGGGTTGGGGAACGGTACTTACCGTAGCGGCGGTAGTTACGGTCGCCGTTGTGGTCACCGTGGCCACCGCTGGTGTGGGCACCGCAGCGGTAGCCGGTGCCGTTGGGGCAGCGGGACTCACCGGAGGGGCGGCGACCGCCGCTACTGCAACGGGAGCGGTCGTAGTTGCGGGCGCCTCCGGGGCACTGGGGAGTGTTGCGGCGACCGGTACCTCCAATGCCATAACGGGAAGGGACGATTCGTTGGTCGATGCTGCCGTATCCGGCGGTGTGGCAGGGGTCGCAACGCTCGGGGTAGGCGCCGCGTTGGGCGCTGCGGCAAGAAGTGGGGGAACCGCCGCAATGGCAGCTTCCGCCACTGGAAATGCTTCAAGGGCCACCAATGCTGCCGCAACCGTCGCCAGGGCCGCACATTCCCCGGGCGCCGTAGGCGTAGCGACAAGATCGGCCGGTAGGGCCACTATGGGTGCCGTAGCCGGTGGGGTAGGAGGCGCTACCCAAGAAACAACACGGCAGGTAGTGAGCGGGGAATACAGTGCCAACGACGGTTTTGATACCGATCGCATCGCCGAATCGACCGGTAGCGGTGCCCTAATGGGAGCTGCACTGGGTCCCGTAATAGATCCTATTGCTACCCGGGCCGTAAACAATATTAGTACAAGAGCGGCAAGTTTGGGAAGGGTACGGGCCGATCGGGCAGCGGTAGCCCGTGGGGAACGTGGTCCAGGTCCAGCACGATCCGCATCCTACGACCCCGCTACAAGAAGAACTTTTGAAGGGCGTAACGAGCCCTATAGCAAACCGATACAGGACGTTCTTCAGAAACGAATGAATCAGTTTTCTACCAGACCGGATGCCGATAACCCGTATTTCGGGAGACCCGGACAACAACATGCCGAAATCAATTCTACCAACGATGCGTTAACTGCCAGGGCGAGCCTTTTACAACGTGAAATGACACCCTGGGATTTGGCACAGGTTACCACTTCGGTTCGCCGTTCCAACGGATCCAATGCCGGGGAACCTTTTAGAAGATGTCCAAGATGCGAGGTGGTAACAGAGGGCATGAGCATGACCCCGGATATGGTATCGGCCGAGAGCACCCCACATCCCTATTACTCCAGATGACCAATGCCATCCGGAACATATAAAAAACTAGAAAAGAGAAGCAAATTTCGGCCCTTTTAAAAAAGTGCCATTCCATAAAAAATGAAAATTTAAAACATAAAAAATCAAATCATGGCAACTACAAAAAGTAAGCACAGAGTACATGGAACTGTTACCGATCTTCAAGGTTTTCCTTTGGAAGAATTGATGGTACAGGTTTTTGACAAAGACCTAAGGTCCGAACAGTTGATCGGTGAAATCCGTACCGATCGTAAAGGAAACTATGAATTGCGCTATGATCCCAAAGAATTCATGAGGTCCGAAAAAAAGTACCCCGATTTGGCGGTGAAAGTGCTTTCTGGCGATGGTAAAAAGTTGCTTTTTGAACCTTCGATGGCAGAAGTACGGTTCAACGCAAAACGAACGGAACACATTTCCGTGCAACTCCGGCAGCAGGTGCCCCGAAAACATGACGAGTTTACGGCCTATGTTACCGATACCGCTACCGTACGTGGGAATCTTTCCATTGCCGCCCTAGAAGAAAATGAAAAGACCAAGGACCTTTCTTTTTTGAGCAACGAGTGTAATATTGAAGAGGGGCACCTGCATTATTTGACCGTTGCGCATCGCCTTTCCGAAAAGTATGATATCGAGCCGGCATTTTTCTATGGTCTTTTTAGGACCGAGACCCTGATGAAAAGGGAAATGGCAGATTTGTTACATGTGCGTTTTTCAATTACCGTCGATACCGCGTTGGAACCCTTGTTTTACGACATTGTATTGTTGGACGAAAAAACCATTACCAAGGATATCGGTAAGGCGATCAAAGAACAACGGATCAAATCGGGCGTCAAAAAGGAATTGAGGTCTATTTTGGCCGTACTACAAAAGTTTAGGGAAGCCGCGGAAAAATATACTAAGGAGACGAAAAAAACAAAACTGTTGAACAGCATTTCCAGCTTTGTAATCTCCGATAAGTTGGGCAAGATCGGTGATTTGTTTGCCCAGGCCAATGGAAGCTTTGATGCTTTTTTGGGAAGCATGGAAAAAGAAAACGTATTCAATAACCAGGACGATGGCGAGTTGGCAAAATCGAGTGTAATGCTAACCCAACTGCTGGGTTTTGACGATGATATTCTGGAACAGGTAAAGACCGAAGAGGGCATAAAAAAAACAGAGGACCTAAAAGACCTGGTGTTTTTGGAGGCCAAGGAGTGGAAGGCAAAGTTATCCAAACGCGAAACCGGTTTTACCATTGCAGGAAAAACAATGAGCAAAAAACTGGCCGCCTATCATTCCGGGGCACTCGTAAAAAAGCTGGAAGCAAAATTTCCTTCGCAAGCCTACATAAAGCGTTTAAGGGCAGAAAAAGAACTGGAACCATCGGACAAAAAAGTACTTTCTTTTTTAGAAAAAAACAAAGCTGTTGATTTGGCCACGACCAAATTGGATCTTTACTTCAAAAAAAATAAAAAAAGCGCCCCAAAAGACGATGCGGTCAAAGCAAAAATAAAACAGCACCAGCGCCTTTTTAGACTCACCCCTCGCTACGAACACATCAAGGGATTGCAAAAAAATAACGTGCATTCCGCCCAGGGAATCGTTTCTTTTGGAAAGACCCGTTTTGTAAAGGAGATCGCACCAAAAGTCGGAATGAACGCTAACGAGGCAAAGGCTACTTACGAAAAGGCCGAACGCATAAATACCGCCACCATGTTAATAGCCGGTGATTTACAGGCGGCAAAAAGGAGGGTGGATATTCCGGCCTTGAATCCGGCAAATTTAAAGGCGAATATGGAAAAGGTCGGGGAAGACTTCCCAGACCTGAAATCCCTTTTCAAGCTTACGGACCTTTGCGAGTGCGAACATTGCCGTTCGGTCTATAGTCCTGCGGCCTATATGGTGGAGACCTTGCAGTTTTTGGACAAACGCGCCATAGTGGATACCACTACTACGCCTTTTACCTATGGAAGTTTGGCCAAGGATAAGCTGTTCGAACGAAGACCGGATCTCGGGGACCTTGACCTGAGCTGCGAAAATGCAAATACCCCGGTACCCTATATCGACCTAGTTTGCGAGTTACTGGAGGAGCAGGTAAGTCCGGCCACAGGGATCGCTTTCAACGGGCTCATTGCCAAAGGGGCCGTAACCAATGTATTGCTTAACGCGATGCAAACGGCGGGCTTTAAAATTACCGAAAAGGCAACTATTTTTTCGCCGGACGTTAATGGGGATTTTATTTTACGGGACAAAACGCTTGTTTGTAAAATCACCAATACCGGGCCGAACCAATGGAACATTAAAGAACTGCGGCAAACCTATGGAAGTGCAGCGGCATTGGCCGCGGCACCCTACTATGTGAATGCAGGGGCCTATACGGAATTGAATACCAAAAAGTTTGCGTTCGGACTACCGTTTGATCTGAACCATACCGAAGCGAAAGCCTATTTTTCCCGTTTTGATCTAAAAAGAGCGGAAATGATGAACGACTTCGAGACCGCTGGCGCACCGGTCAAAGAGGCGATAGCCGCGGAACGGTTAGGACTCACCGAACAGGAACGTATTATTATCGTTACGCCCGATACCGCAGGGCAGCAAAAGTACTGGAACACCACCGCACCTGCCCTTTTATCGACAATGAAGGTGGTAGACAAGATGTTGGATAAAACGGGATTGACCTACCAACAACTGGCGGAGCTTTTGGAACTTGGTTTTATCGCCAAAGTGGACAACCCCTTTATCAAACATTTGGACAGTTCCTGTGATACCGCCCAAAAAGAAATCGCCAACCTTGATGTTGCCATGCTCGATAGGATACACCGTTTTCTGCGGTTATGGAAAAAAACGGGTTGGGCCTTCCATGTGCTGGACGCAATGGTTGAGCAGACCAATTTGGGTAACGGAACCCTGAACGATCGGACCATCATTTTGATGGCCGAGATGGCGAACATTCAAGAGCGTACCGGTATAAAAAACACCGAACTAATAGGTTGTTTCGGAACTATACCACATACCCTAAAAACGAATTCGGACGCTATTCCCTTATATCAGGAGGTGTTTTTGGATACCGCCAAAAATGGAGTGGTCGATGAGGGCCTTTTTCCCGAGAAAATCGATGGGTCCGGGCAGCTAAAAAACGTCTTGGGTTCGCTTTCCCTCATCTTTCAGCGTTCCGAAGAAGAGCTGGGCGCCTTGATTGCAATAACCGATGGAAAGCTCAATTGGGGCAATCTAAGTATGCTCTTCGCTACGGTAAGGTTATGTCAAAAAAGAAAAATGACCATAGCTGATTTTTTAGCCTATCGAGAACTTACCGCCATAGATTTCTTTGCGAATACTGCTTCTTATAATCAGTTTTTAGATGCCTTGGACCGTGCAAAGAAAAGTCCTCTTGGAATTCAGGATGTTCGGTTCATGTTACGCCATCAAGCCGCGGATATCGACCTCAGGAACATGGCCGATACCCGGATTTTGGAAGTATTGACAGCCCTGCAAGGTGCCGTGCGGGATGCATACCTAAATACAGTTTCCAACTTTGATGATACCTTGTCCGTTGAGGAATTGACGGTCGAATTCAAAATAGCATTACAGGGCCTACCTGGCATCACCGAAGAAATTGCGAACACTTTCGTGCGGATGGCACAAGGCGATTGGAACCCGCCCAACAATCCGCCCGCGGCGACTTACATTGACGACCATATTGCGGATTTTTTCGATACGACCAGTGTGAAGACCGCCCAAGCGGCGATCGCTCCCGATCTGGAAGCGGAACAAAAAGTATTTATACAAACGATAACAGCGGCGATTTCGGACTATTTGTTCACCTTGGAAAAAAAGACCGCTATTACCCAATTGTTATCCGAAGCTTACGGTACCGATACCACACTGACCGACCATGTGATCAGCTTGTCGAAATTGGGACAACCTGCACCGGCGGCGGGGACCTTGTTGGATATCCTGACCGATACTAGCCTTATCGATACCGCCGCCATCGACACACTTCCGGCAATCGATGAAGGTGCCTATCCCGACCAATACAGGGCCTTGCGCTTAACCCATAAGCTGTTGCCATTATGGGCCGCTTTTGCATTGGAAGAAGAAGCGTTGCTGTGGTGGTTACAGATCGGTGCGGTTCCCAACTGGCTTCTTTTGGAAACCATTCCATATCAGAATGGGCAGAATCCGGTCGCTTACGACACTTGGGAAAGTTTTATACTCCTAATGGACCTTTCCAAGAAGTATGGACCGGTAGAAAATCCAGCCGATCCTACGGCGCCATTTACCTTTCGCTCGGTATTGGACCTCTTGGATCCCACAGTGGCAACGGCCAATTCGGACTGGTTCGACGCCCTTTCGGTACTAACGGCCTACGACCGCGCACAACTAGAAGCGTTGGACGCCCATTTTGGATGGTCGGCGCCCAATCTTAATTCCTACACCGATCCTAAGGTATGGATGCAAATGGAACAATGTATGGAGCTGCTACGAAAGATGAACATAACGGTAGCCGATGCCATACAATTTATAAAACCCCAACTGACCGCTACCGATACCGCTGCTCTGCGGGTAGCATTAAAGTCTAGTTACACCGATAGTCTTTGGTTGGACACCTTAAAGGAAATTATGGATGCCATACGTCCGCAGAAAAGGGATGCCCTTACCACATACCTACTCGCGGTCAACCCCAATATGGAGGCTACGGAACACTTGTACGATTATTTTTTAGTGGATACGGAAATGGAAGCGTGTATGCCTTCATCGCGGATCGTGCAGGCCCATGGAACCATACAACTGTTCGTACAGCGCTGTTTAATGGGATTGGAACCCGAAACTGCCGCTGATGTGGAGAACGATACGGGCTGGGACCAATGGAAATGGATGCGACTGTATCGGCCATGGGAGGCCAACCGAAAAGTATTCCTTTATCCCGAAAACTGGATTATGCCGGAACTGCTCGACGACAAGTCCTTTCTATTCGAGGAATTGGAAAACGAACTGCTCCAAAACGAGCTAAACGAATACACCACAGAAGATGCGGTAATCAGATATGTCGAAAAACTGGATGATATCGCCTTCTTGGAAGTAATGACGGCCTACTACGAGGTCGATACCTATACCATGCACGTATTTGCCAGGACCAAAGGCGGTGATCCGGCGCAATACTATTACCGCAGGTTTGAAGGGGAACGGTACTGGACACCTTGGGAAAAGGTTGCTTTGGATATCTCTAGTGATCAATTATTGGCTTTTAAACGTAACGGTCGCCTACATTTGGCCTGGCCCTTGTTCAGCGAGGAACACAACCCGAACGAGCAGGCCCTGGTTCCGGCCATTTCCGATACCGAATCGACTATGGATGCGGAGGATACCAAGCCCGAACGAAGGATGCGCATTCAGTTGGGCATCAGTCAGTTTGCAAACGGTATGTGGAAACCTAAAAAAATCTCACAAGACGGCATCGTTACCCCAAAAAACTATACCAAGGACGAGAACGACTTGGATCGCTCAAAGTTCAATTTCATTTATGAACCGTTTTCGGAACATATTATCGTATTCCATACCGATTATGATCAAAACACGGAATTCCACACCACCGATGGTGTCTTTAACATCGCCGGTTGTCAGGGATATCCAGAGTTGATCAGTACCAACCAAGGAAATTTCCCCGACTTTTTCCCCGATATCAATGATACGCGTTTAAAAAAACAGCGCTATCATGAGTTCGGTGGAGACAGTTTTGACAACCTGGTAGTCATCAACCTATTTACATTTTTTGGTTTTCAGGAACGTTTGGGAAAAACGCCCGGCCTTTTCCGGATTACCCATCCTTTTCAACTGAATGTATTCGATATCATCGGATACCTGCTGCAACTATTGATTTCCGCAGCGGCTTCCAGTGGAAAAGTACATTCACGTTTTGCCAAACTGCCGCTGGGAACCCTTTTTCCTTACTTTTTTGAGGACAGTGACCGTGCCTTCGCCATTGTTCCCGGAATGTATGGTATTCAAGAAGACGATCAAGGCAAGGAGTATTCGGTAAAAAGGACCTTTTCCGATATTCATAGGTTGCTGTTGGAAATGTTTGCACTCTTTCAGAAATATACCGTTAAATGGAACCAAGACCCGAATCAGGATCCGGTTGCTTTTGTGGAGGAATTTCAGAACGATCCCGATACGCTCCATATCAAGGAAGAACTGCAAGGATACCGTGGCTTAAGGATAGGGGAGCAATATAAGAACCTTTACCATCCGTTGATCTGTCTTATTCGTAGGACCCTTTATAATGAAGGTGTTGCGGGTATTATGAAGCGAGAAGTGCAGCTTACCCAAACTTCTTTTGATTTTAAGGCCACTTTTGATCCGGCATTTCCGGTAGTGGAACCCTATCCGGTAGCCGATTTGAATTTTGATAGTGATGGCAGTTATGCCGCCTACAATTGGGAGTTGTTTTATCATACTCCCCTGATGATCGCAAATCGGTTGCGCCAAGATCAAAAGTTTGAGGAGGCCATGCAGTGGTACCACTACATGTTCGACCCTACAGGTACTTTGGAAGGCAGTGCGCCCCAGAAGTATTGGGTAACAAAACCGTTTTTCCTTCACAATTCGGACGATTACATCGACCAGCGCATCGATACCTTGCTCTACAAGGTGGCCGATCCGAACACACCGGAAATCAAGGAACTGGAGTTCGCGATAGGACAATGGAGGGAAAAACCGTTTAGACCCCATACCGTTGCCCGTTTTAGACCCGTGGCATATCAGAAGACGGTACTGATGAACTACATCCAAAACCTTATCGATTGGGGCGATAATCAGTTTGGTATGGATACCATGGAGTCCATCGTACAGGCGACCCAGTTGTATGTACTGGCCGACAAGCTTTTGGGCAAAAAGCCAAGAATAGTACCATCCATTGTAAAACCACCATACCAGACCTATAATCAGATAGAGAACGAATTGGACGCTTTTGGGAATGCCTTGGTGACTTTGGAAAACCTGATACCCGACCTAGCGGTATTGCCCCAGGAGGGTGCGGAATTGCCACCGCCCCCGACGACCTTGTCAAGCCTCTACTTTTGTATTCCGCAGAACGATAAAATGCTCTCTTATTGGGATTTGATAGCCGACCGTCTCTTTAAGATCCGAAACTGTCAAAACATTGATGGCGTGGAGCGGAGCTTGGCCTTGTTCTCACCACCTATAGATCCGGGGGCCCTGGTAAAGGCCGCTGCCGCCGGAATGGATATTTCGGCAATTTTCGGTGGCCTCAATGCCCCCTTGCCCCATTACCGTTTCAATGTTTTGGCCCAGAAGACCTCGGAGTTGGTACAAGAGGTTCGTGCCCTGGGCAATGCCCTGTTACAGGCGTTGGAGAAAAAGGATGCGGAGGAAATGGCACTATTGCGAAACAGTTTGGAGCGAAAGGTGCTACAGCAAATGCGAGAAGTAAAACTATTACAGATCAAGGAAGCGGAAGAGCAGATAACGGTACTCAAAAAAGGAAAGAAAGTAACCGAAGAACGAAACTCCTATTATAAGGAAGTGGAAAGAATAATCCCGAACGAACAACTGAACCTGGACAAACTGGCAGAAGGACAAAATTTTCAGTTTGCTTCCCAGATCGTTCAGGCGACCGGTGCTATCCTTGGGTTGATTCCCGACTTTAATATAGGAGGGCACGGTGCCGGAGGGTCCCCTGCGTTTCATGCCACCTTCGGGGGCTCCAATTTGGCGGAAGCGGCCAGCGCCGCCTCCAGCGTACTCAATATTTTTTCGAGCGTAGCCAATTACGAGGCCAATAGGGCTTCCATACTGGGAGGGTACGATAGAAGATGGGACGATTGGAAACTTCAGGAACACCTATCCAATAAAGAACTGGAACAGATGGACCAACAGATCGTTGTTGCCGAAATTAGCAAGGAACGCAATGAAAAAGATTTGGATAACCATGATATCCAAATCGAGAACAACGAAAAGAACGATGACTTTATGAAGGACAAGTATACCCATAAAGAACTTTACCAATGGATGGTAGGGGAAATTACGGGAGTATACTTCAAAGCGTACCAATTGGCCTTCGACATGGCCAAAAAGGCCGAAAAATGCTATCAGCACGAATTGGGCAATACCGATACCTTTATCGATTTTGGATACTGGGACAGTATGAAAAAAGGATTGTTGGCCTCGGATCAATTGTTGTACGACTTGAAACGGATGGAAGTTGCCTATCTCGATAATGACAAACGCGAGTATGAGCTTACAAAGCATGTTTCCTTGGATATGTTGGACCCCTTGGCACTGACCAAATTAAAAGCGACGGGATCCTGTGATTTCGAGATTCCGGAAGCGCTTTTTGATATGGACCATCCCGGACATTATTTTAGAAGATTGAAAGCGGTGAGCATATCCATTCCCTGTATCGCCGGCCCATATACCTCGGTAAGCGGCAAGTTGTCCTTGGTGGCCAACAAATACCGTAAAAATACCGATAAGGCCCAAGGGGCCGCCACACCCTTGGAAGAGTATCAGGAAGTTGCAGGGAACGATTCCCGTTTCACCTACAACATCGGAACCATACAATCCGTTGCCACGAGCCAAGGACAGAACGATAGTGGGTTGTTCGAACTTAATTTTCGTGACGAACGTTACCTGCCTTTCGAACGAAAAGGTGCCGTTAGCTCATGGCGATTTGAGCTCCCGTCCGAAGTGCGACAGTTCGATTACAACACCATTAGGGATATTATCGTACATGTGAACTATACCGCACGTGAAGGTGGCAGTACCTTGCGAAACCTTGCCGAGACCACCTTGGTGGAAAAAATAGGGACTATGGCCCAAGAATTGAACAAACAAGGGCTCCATAAAGCCATAAGTTTTAAATACGAAATGCCGAACGAATGGCACTTGCTCACGACAACCGGAACGGTAAATGCCGAAGTGAAAAAAGAGCGTTTGCCCTATTTTGTACAACCCTTGAACTTGGCGGTGGACTATGTTATGTTCATTGCCGAGGTACAGGACAATCCGGCAGCGATAACCATTCAGGTAGACGATACCGATCTGGTCTTGAACCGAAACGACGATTGGCAGTTGTGTATCAACGAAACGATGGGTCTTAGTTTGGATAGTCTGTTTAAAATCGACATTGCCGATGCGGATCGGGACAGCATCAAGGATTTGGTAATGATTGTCAAGTACCAAGGCTCATAAGACGCCATATAATATAAATATAAAAAATAGCGGGACTTGTCCCGCTATTTTAACGAACGGGGAGGCGTAATGGTAGTGCTTTTTCAAAAAGCACCAATATTACACCATTTCTGATGTTAAATTACCCATTAAAAATTGTTCTTTTCCGTGTATGCTTCAAAATAAAAGCTAACCATAGCTATTGCTATGCTTGGATTTTCTTTTTCGCCTACCCAAAAAATCCCTGGTTTTTATTTGCGTAATTTAACACCAGAAATGGTATTATTTTGACCCAATTTTGGAAACGGTAAATTGGAAAATTCAAGGTATTTTCCTTTTAAAATGTAAGCCTTTTAAAGTTTACTGAGTACCTTAGTTTTAGCGGATGGGGTGCCCCTATACTAACCTGATATGAAGTAGGTAGCTAGGCAAGACGGGGTTTTGAAAACGAATACAATCACAAGTGATGTCAAAAAAAGTTAAAGTATGCCTTGCCATGGGTGGGGGAGTATCCTTAGGCTCTTTTTCAGGGGCTTCGCTTACCGAAGCGATCAAATTGTTATTGCTATTTGGGCGTGATAAAAAGGGCATGCCCTATACCGATGTGGTAATCGATGGGATGAGCGGCGCCAGTGCCGGTGCCATTGCCCTGGTCATCTTATTACGGTCATTACTGGATTACAAAAGGGTAATGACCATCTTTAATGCCAAGAAGGGCAATTCGGAATCCGAGGTGTCTTATGATTCCTTGCTTCAGGAAATCGCGGACGATTACTTTAATACAGATAAAAATGCCCTTCCAGCGGATACGGCTATCAGGGAAAAACTGGTGGCCCTACAAATGGCACAAAAGGTGCAGCGCCAAATTTGGGTGACCGCTTTGGACAGTAAGGCGCTGTTCGGGGAAAAGGTGGCAAAAAAGTCAAAAAAAGACCCACACAGTTCTTTTGGCCTATTGGATCGAAACCTATTGGTCGCTTTGGCGAAAGACTATGTGGTACCTGTTGCGAATAATGAAATTGACCTAAACAACCGACAGCTGCTAGACCCCAAAAGGGTAGTGCTGGCCTGTTCCCTTACCAATATGTTGCCAATGGAACTGGGTACGGATCCCGGGATCCCGGGCAGGCGATTACAGGAAAACGTGATCAAGTCTACCGGTTCCCAAAACCATACCGAATTGCGTGTTATCGATTTTGTTTTTGATAGGGAGCATTTGGGAAAGAAAACAACGGATCCTTGTTGGTTCCAGATTTCAGAGAGTGGTGACGATCAAAAGATGCATCTGAACCTAAACGGAAAAAAAGCGTGGCGCTTGATTACCGCTACCGCTTTGGCCTGTGGTGCCTTTCCCATCGCATTTGAACCGGTATTGTTAAAACGTTATAAAGAAGAATTTCCCAACAACACCTGGCCCAAGGTGTTCGAAAAAATAAAGGAGGAACTAAAACAACTACCGCAACGAGACCATCGAAAAAAAAGTTTTTTTAATGAGAACGGGGACAATTATATGGATTACGATTCCTTCAACTTTCCATATGTTGACGGGGGAACCTTTAATAACGAACCCATTAAGGAGGCTTTTAGAATAGCCAGTTTTCAGGATTTTGGAAACCAAGAAAAGGATTTTGACCGTCTTGTACTTTTTGTAGATCCCGCGGTTCGCGAGGAAAAGTACAACTCCTTTAACACACGTTCGTTTGCCGCTGTCGTTACCAAGGAACGGAGAACGAATTTTAAAGGGGAGGTAAGCAAACTTTTTGATAATGTATTGGATACGGTAGGAGTGCTTGCCAACCAGGGCAGCGTAAAGGAAGAACACCGTATTGCCGACGTTCGGGAGAACCTCAGGTTTCGCGACCAATTGTTCGACTACATCGAGTCAAGTAGTTTTCGGAACCTCACGGTAGCCCTTGTAAAATCGGCTTTTGATAAAATTCATAAGAATCTGCAAGAAGGGCTGATTCCCTTGGGTACTCGCGATGTGCTTACTTATTTTCAAAATGAACTGCTTCAAAATTGCAAACGCCATGGGCTTGATCCGATCACGGTGCCCATTCCCGTTTTAACCGATATCCACAATGCCATAATAGCCAACAGCACTAGTATGGAGGAGATTTATGGGGTGTTGAACGCGAATGTGGTTTCGGAGGAAGACGCGGAAGTAAGGATCAATTTGTTTGCCCAGACCATTTTCCGAATGGTGGCCGACTTTTCCCTGGGTACGGTCGGTAAAAACGAGAAAGCGGAGCAGTTGTCGGTATTACCGGTAATGCCCGAGAACTTATACACCATCAAATTACCGGGCAGTGAGGTAGAGGCGTTTGCCGGTTTTGCCTCATTGGAATCGCGAAAGTATGCCTTTGAATACGGAAGGTTGAGTACCTTATTGTCCCTTCGGGAGGAAGACCCCTTAAAGTCGTTTCGGGAACCTGGCGAAGCTGCGGTCATTGGCGGGTCGGAGCTGTCCATGATAGAAGCGCGGTATACCCGAACCTTACTGGAACTGCCCTTTTATACCAAGGAATATCGGTTTGCCGACGACCTTTATGATCGTCTTTATAAACCAAGTGCACGGCGGGTAGTAGGCCTGTTTGGCGACAAACTATGGAAGCGTACGGCATTAACGGCCCTTCCCTCTTTTCTTGTCGGTGGGTTGGGCGGTACGGTAGCGCCCTTTGCATTGCTGGGTACAAATGCCTTTGTATCCATTAAAAAAGCCCTTGGTCTAAAAACCAAAGCCTTTGCCGATGATGTGAATTTCAGAAAATTGGTACCGATTACCATTTCTATTTTGAGTGCGGAAAAACTTCCCCGAAAAGTAAAACTATCGTTTAAAAGCCCCCGATACGCGGAGCATTGGGTGCCTATGAAGCTACACCTGCATGCCGATGGCACGCGCCAGTACCTTTTTCAGCTCTATTATTTGGAATATCTGGAACAGCATAGGAACAACCGATACGAGATTCCGGAGTCCGTTTCCATGCACAAAACCGATGCGCAGGCGGTTACCCGTTTGGGGCTCACCCTCAAAGATCGCATTGCCAACCCCAAGGTAGATAGCAGTCTCAACGTTTTTCAATGGCGAAAACGGATAGAGGCCGAATCGGAACAGATCGAGCTAGCGGCCTTACGGTTAAAGGGCCAGGACCTGGGAAATATCATGGACGATATCAACAATAAACATTTTACGCTTTTTTACTCCCTCAAAAACCTTAACTATCACGTGAACCCTATTTTGGAGTACGATCTTCGAAAAAACGGGGGAACCGAACCGAACAGCTGGTACTTCAAAGAGAACACTACCGCATTTTATAAAACGTTTTAGGGGCTTTTCATCTTGAGATACCTACCCTTTAAAAGGAAACGACAATTCTATTAGAGTATTTCTTCATCAAGAAATTGTTTTACGAACGAGAGCTACAAAAGGATAATCTTACCTACATACTAAATATCTTGTTGGGTCGTTCTTTGATACAATGGTGTTTTAGTAAAACGTTCAACGAAACAAGGGCACCGCAACAGGAATTCCAAAATAGCCAAAACTATATGCCAGATTTAAGCAAAGAACTGTTAAGGATAAAGAGTAGCATCGATACTTTTGAAGAGGCCGATGATGATAGCACAAATGAGAGTATCCGAGAGTATTTGAAGGAAGTATTCAGCAGTTTAAACAAAGGGCTGCAATCTGTAAATAATGAGGAACGGGGCTTGTTGAACGGAATAACAAAACTGTTGGGGCAGTTAAACAACGAAACCTATAGCGACGCTGTGCAGGCATTTGTGTTTTATGTGAATCCAAGCCAGGGAACATTAACATTGAATGGTTACGCAGGAATAGAGGTCCACAGTTCTGAATCGTTTTCCTTTGAACATCCTGTTTTTGAAAATTATGGAAACTTACGCTACAAGGCCTTGAATATGGAAATGGAAGAGCTTGATGCTTGCGATGTGGAAATCGATGATTGCGATTTTGAAGATGAAATAAGCGACATGAAAGTTTTTTTGGTATTAAAATCATTGCACTTTTTTAAACAATGTTTTGATAAGGTTTTTGATAAGGCGCTTCTGAAGGACCTTAACATGACCGATACGACCTATTTTTTTGTAGCGGAACATGATGCAGATCAACTATTGCTTCAAAAAGTAAGCTGAATATTATTTGAATCGGGTACTTCGGAAACCGGGCAAGCTCCATTCCCGTTTTAAGTTATTTCAGAACCAAAAGCGTTAAAAATTTGAGCTCAAGACTAGGGCATTGGATAATATGCCGTTTTCATTGGTCACAATCATAAGTTGAAAGGATTCACTTTAACACAGGTCTTTCCTCCGAACACGCGGAGCGACAAATCTCCAACAGGTCGGCGGTAGCGCTTGACGATCAACAACTTTATGGTATAGAAAACAGCTTTCTGTCAATAGATTCCCTATCCTTTGATATACTATTAAAAAGCATCTAGTTCATTTCCTATAGGTCTCTTGATTTTAAATACATTTTGGTTTAGTCTCATTGCAGAAGTTTAATTGTACATATCGATATTGAAAATAGTGTAACTTTATCTTATCAATTAGGGTTGGATGTATTGTATCGTAGACATAGAGACCACAGGGAACGGTATAAAGGGCAACCGGATTACCGAGATTTCCATTTTTAAGTTCGACGGATATGAAGTGGTCGACGAGTTTACATCACTGGTAGACCCCGAATGTGAAATCCCTTTTTTTATTACTGGATTGACCGGTATCGACAATGAAACGGTTCGTGGTGCTCCGAAGCTGGAGGAAATTGCCAACAAAATTTTAGAAATTACCAAGGATTGTATTTTTGTGGCGCACAGCGTCAACTTCGATTACAATGTTATAAAGCACCAACTGCAGGCCATTGGTCTGGAGTTCTCACGTAAAAAACTTTGCACCGTACGGCTTTCCAGAAAGTTGCTTCCGGGCTACCGTTCCTATAGTTTGGGCAAACTATGCACCGCGCTCTCCATACCACTGGAAAACAGGCATCGTGCCAGGGGCGATGCGCACGCTACGGTATTATTGTTCCAAAAATTATTGCGTGCCCATGGTGCCGAAAAAGTGTTTAAAAACTTTTTGAACGCCCGTTCACAAGAAGCTACCTTACCGCCTTCATTGCCCAAGGAAACATTTTTAAAATTGCCTTCGGCCGCAGGGGTGTACTATTTTCGCGATGGAAATGGTACTATTATTTACGTAGGCAAGGCCATCAATATCAAGAAAAGGGTATTGGGCCATTTTTACGATAAATCCAACAAAGAGGTACGGTTATGCCAAGAGACCGCGCATATTGATTTTGAACTTTCGGGAAGTAACCTCTTGGCACTCTTAATGGAATCAACGGCAATTAAAAAACACTTTCCCAAATACAATAGGGCCCAAAAAAAAGCCGTGCCCTCTTATGGGATATTTGCATATGAAAACCGGAGAGGGGTGTTGCATTTGGCCTTCAACAAATTGAAATTGGTGCCGGCTCCCTTAGCTACGTTTTATAGCATAACGGCCTGTCGTTCCTTTTTGCAGGAGCTTTGCGACCGGTATGCGCTATGCCCTAGGTTTTGTCAGCTTCAGGAAGGCTCAGGGGCGTGCTCGCATTACTTATTGACCAGCTGCAAAGGTATCTGTAACGGGGAAGAAGCTACGGAGAAATATAATGATAGGGTGCACGATGCCATTTCGGAAATTGGGGCGAACGCGGAAGAAACTATTTTGATCAAGGAAAAGGGACGTTCGTTATCCGAGGAAGCTTTTGTATTGTTGAAAAATGGGGCGTATTGCGGCTATGGATTTATCGATAAGGAGGTGCCCATCCGGAACGAAAGCGATATCGAAGGGTTTTTGATGGCCCAAAAGAGTACACTGGAAACGGAGAGTATCATTCGTGCCTACTTGAACAAAGGCAAGGGGAATTGCATTGCGCTATCGGAAACGGTCGTTTCTTAAATCGGTTATTCTCTTAGTTTTCGATACATGCGGATGATAAAGAGCATCCAGATCAAAAAAATGACCGAAACAAAAATGGAATATATCAAAATGAAATCCATTATTTTTTATCCTTAAAGTAATTCATAAAACCAAGTATGGTCGGTGCCCAAAATGCGATAAAAATAGCATCCAGTTTGTCCCCGCTAAGGAACTTGTATTCCGAGACAAGTATAATCGATATGACTACCAGGAGCATGACGATGTTCATGACTCCAACTTTCTCAATAAAGTCTTTGATCATTTTTTCGTAAAGTAATTCTTATTAAAGATAGTTAATTAAAAAGCGCTGGCCCTAAAAATATTATGATTTCTTTAACATTTGCAAATATCGGAAAGAATTAGGTCTTTTTTTAGTACAATCGCACAAAATAATACTCCAATTGCCCGTGTTGTTTTCATAGGGCATATCATCATCGGTGCAATTGGTATTAGTTGACTATGGACACTCATCGCTCAGCTTCCGGAGCATGCTTGACCAACGGTTTCGAGACCATCTGTTTTCAATGTATTGAAACCTCCTTCGATATTGACCATGTTGTGGATGCCCCTACTCTTTAAAATAGATGCTGCGATGACCGAACGATACCCTCCGGCACAATGTATAAAAAACGACTCGCCCTTTGGGAAGCTGGACAGATATGAATTCAATTTGCCCAATGGTGTGTTTACCGCTTCGGTAAGCCGTTCAGCACGATACTCCTCTTTTTTTCGCACATCAAAGACCGGTTGTTCCGTATTTCTTATTTTTTCGGCTGCCTCGGCAGCTGGTTGGGAAGCCAGGGTATCCAAATCTTTTCCGGCATGCCTCCAAGCTTCGATACCGCCTTTTAGATATCCTATGGTACCATCAAACCCAACACGGGATAAACGGGTCAGGGTTTCTTCTTCCTTTCCTTCTGGAACAATAAGCAAGAGCGGTTGTTCCGTATCGGCGATAAGCGCACCCACCCATGGAGCAAAATCGCCATGGAGCCCGATGAATATGGACCTTGGGATATGGCCGTTTATAAAATCGTTTTGATGGCGTACATCGAGCACCACTGCGCCGGTGGTGTTGGCGGCCGTTTCAAAATCTTCCGCGTCGAGTGCCGTATGCCCCCTTTTCAAAACCTCGGAAATGTCCTCGTAACCTTCGCGGTTCATTTTTACGTTCAACGGAAAATACTCCGGGGGAGGTGCCAAACCATCGGTAACCTCTTTAATGAACTCGGCCTTTGTCATATCGGCCCGTAAGGCATAATTGACCTTTTTTTGGTTGCCCAAAAGATCTACCGTTTCTTTCATCATGTTTTTACCGCAGGCCGATCCGGCCCCATGGGCGGGGTATACGGTTACATCGTCCGCCAAGGGCATGATTTTAGATCTCAGACTATCGTATAACAATCCGGCCAAATCGTCCTGGGTCATCGCACCCTTTTGTGCTAGGTCCGGACGGCCTACATCGCCAAGAAAAAGCGTGTCGCCGGAAAAAATGGCATGGTCCTTTCCATTTTCATCTTTTAAAAGATAGGTCGTGCTCTCCAAGGTGTGCCCAGGGGTGTGCAGTACTTTAATAGTGGTTTTGCCAAGCTTAAATTCCTGCCCGTCCGTTGCGATCAATGCCTCAAAAGTCGGGTTGGCGTTTGGCCCGTAGATGATGGGAGCTCCTGTTTTTTCGGCCAAGGTAACGTGACCGCTTACAAAATCGGCATGAAAATGTGTTTCAAAAACATACATAATCTTTGCGTTGTCCTTTGCCGCTCTTTTCAGGTAAGGGGTCACCTCCCTAAGCGGGTCTATAATGGCAGCTTCCCCGTTACTTTCGATATAGTAGGCCCCTTGGGCGAGACATCCGGTATAAATTTGTTCGATCGTCATAGCATTTCTTTAAATTGATACGACCTTACTTTTTTGAAGGCCATAAAAACAGTGTTTACATTTCATCGCAGGTCTTCGGCCGTCGATGTTTTGTTTTGATGCGCAATTTTATCCTGTAAAGGCGTCCCATATCTGGGATCGTCAAAATGGGCGACCGCCTCTTTTACCTTTACGAAGAGGCATTCTTCCCTTAAGCAATCGATAATCCCGTTGCTATAGAAAATATCGCGTATGGGGCCTATCGCACCTGCGATATAAAACTGAAGTTGGCGTTCGTGCAGTTCTTCGATTACGGCGATCAATGTCCGCGTTCCCGTTGCGTCGATATAATTGATGGCCTCCGCATTCAGGATAACGGCCCGTAAGGCACCTCCTTTTTGGTCCACATAGCGTAACAGTATTTTTTTAAAATATGCGGAATTCCCAAAATACAACTGCGCATCGAAACGGACGACCAGCAGGTCGTCCCGAAGCAGGGCCTCCCCTTCAAAACGGTTTACGTTTTTATAATAATCGGAGCCCCCGATGTTTCCAAGAATTGCGAAATGGGGCTGGGAGGTACGATACACCATCAGCAATAGCGAAAGTAATACCCCAATCAAAATACCGCCCGTAATGCCAACGGTCAGCGTTCCCAAAAAGGTAATGCAGAGCACTGCAAACTCGTCTTTCCGGAGTCTCCAAAGCAATTTTGGATACTTCAGGTCGACCAGCCCGACCACCGAAACCATAATAATGCTCGCCAATACCGCCTTGGGCAAATAATAAAACACCGGCGTTAAAAAAAACAAAGTGAGCAGCACCAGAGCCGCAGCGAATACTCCGGACATTGGGGTACGCCCGCCCGATTCAAAATTGATCGCCGATCTGGAAAAGCTGGCGGTCGAACCATAGGATTGAAAAAAGGAACCTACAATATTGGCGGTTCCCAAAGCTATCAATTCTTGGTTGGCGTTTACATAGTCGGTATGGTTGCGTTCCTCCATGGCCTTGCCTATGGAAATGGTTTCTAAATATCCTACAAGGGCCAATACCAGAGCGATCGACCACAGACGGGAAATCAATTCCAACGAAATGTTCGGGGTGTCGAATTTTGGAAACCCTATGGGAACCTCGCCCACGATCTTGATGCCCAATGACGTTGGTGCTATAAAATACATGCACAGAACACCTAATATGACCACCAATAACACGGCAGGAATGCGTTTGTCCCATTTTTTGATAAGCAGAATGATCAGAATACCGGAAAGCCCAATACCTAGGTCGTATAGGTTGGTATCGCCCAATTTTCCCATGGCATTGCCCACCAGTTCGTAAAATTGGGTGCTTTTTTCAATTTCAACACCGAGCAAGTGGCGTAGCTGGCTAAAAATAATGATGATCGCCGCCCCGGAAGTAAAGCCGTTGATCACTGGCTTCGATAGGAAGTTCACCAAAAACCCCATTCGTAATATTCCCAAAAGAAGCTGTATGGCCCCTACCATCAAGCAGAGTACTATAGCGGCCGTAATGTAGTTTTCCGTTCCGCTAAGCTGCAATGCACCCAAGCCTGCGGCAACTAATAGGGAGTCCATGGCGACCGGCCCCGTGGACACTTGCCGTGAAGTTCCCAAAAGGGCATAAAAGACCAACGGGAGCAAGGCGGCATACAGGCCGTAAACAGGCGGTAGCCCGGCAATCATGGCATAGGCCATTCCTTGCGGTACCAGTACGATACCGACCGTAAGCCCTGCTACAAGATCTCGTTTGAGGTCCTGCTTTTGATATAAGGGCAACCATTCCAAAATGGGAAGAAACCGTCGCATGGGGTAAAGGTACTCCAAAAAGCGAAAAACAAGGGTGACCTAAGTTACCGACCTATAATCCATTTGCCGATCAAGATATAATACCATTTCAAAGTTAAAATGGTATAAGACAAAAGCAAAACGGAACGATTGGGAAACCTATACTTTTTCAAAAATGATGAAGGTGTTTTTTTGGTCGTTGACGGCTTGTTTGAAAAGCGCTTTGAGCAAGTCGTAAAACGCAGGGTCGAAATACGTACCGTTTAATGCCAGATCAAAACTTAAGAGCACATTCCGTTGCTTATGATCACAGCTAAAACGATAGGTAACACTTTTTGCCTCGTCCAACGACATCGCCTTGTTTTCGGGAAGTTCTTTGATCTTGTAGCCTTCTGGAACTTCGATATTGATCTGATAACGAAATTTTTGTGGATATCCAAAATCGATAGGATAGCTACGGTTATCCAATTTAAAGGGATTCTCTTCAAAAAAATGGATCAGGAAGGGATTGAAATACAGTTTGTCGCCTTGGGCGACATCTTCCAATTCAAATGAAAAGCGCTCCATTACCCGTTCGTCGGTACTGCGTTCGTCGTTCTTTTTATAGTCGGTAATAACAAAAGTATCTTCCTCCCCATCTTCTTGCATCTCGTCCAAATAGGCTTCTTTGGTAAGCCGTTTTAATCTTTTTCTTTGGCTGATCGCGTTATAGCCATCGGTTAAAACGTCCATAACCCCAACCGCCTTTTCGGCCTCGGGATCGAATTTGATACTTGCCCTCACTTGGAACTTGTTTTTGACCATAGGTACAATGTCCTGCCAATAGCTTTCGTTTTTAAAGTCCATCACCCGACCATAATGGTTAAGCGTACGATAGGGGAGGTAGCCAAAGGGATAAAATTTATCCGTGGCATCCAATAGAAAGTCTTGACCATCGATCGTCGTTTTTGCGAGTACATAATTGAAATCGTTCATTACTGGATGCTTTTGTTTTGGAAGCCCGTTGTTTCTGGTGGATATCATCATTAAATCTGTTTTAATGTCGGCTGCGTTCAACAAATTGATCAACGACATATTAATTTCCCAGGCATTGCCTTTTTTGGCATCGAAGGCGTCCTTTACCCTGGCGGTGCCATAACTGGCGTAGCGTTCGTTCCAATTGAAATGGTTTTGCACAAACTTGTAAATGTTCTTGGCACGGGTCATCGGGTCTCCTTCCGTAAGCAGTTTTTCAGGAACGTTCCGTTCAAAAAAGCCCTTCTTTAACAACTGTCTGCCAATGTCCTTATCGGAACGGAATTCCTTGTCCACATCCTTCCAGCTTTTGGTATACCGGGAGGTAGTGCCGTCCAAATGGCGATATTCCGACAGTTCAAATTCAATTTGCGAAATATAGTTTTCTTCGGACAGCGAATAGTCCTCTTCCATTTGAAATGCAGGAATGTCCTTCATCGTGTATTTCAATACCTCACAGTCCGCACCTTCGGGGTATCCGGGAACATAAAAACAATCTTTTTTGATCTTCGCATCGTTGGTGCTCAGGGCCAAAGAACCTTTTAGCGCACGGTTGTATACATAGTTTCCGGGAATACTGGCATTAAACTCACTGTAGATCTTGGGAATGTTCGATTGAAAACGCCATCCCTCAAAATTAAAATCAAATGGAGTGGTAATGGTATACTTGTATTCCAAGATGCTTCCTTTTTCCATTTTAGGAAAGGTAAAGGTTTTGGAGCGCCATCGTTCCGTTTCATCCTTGTTGAAAATTTCTTGGGACAATACATTATATTGATTGGCCCCGTTGTGTGTTACGGCCTTTATATTGGCCAACTTCTCTGTAGATGCCCCTTTGTGGTACAGGTATATTTTGATGGTTCCCTCCTTAAAAGCTTTTTCATCGAATATCTTAATTTTTTTGTGGAACTCTTTTACCAGTAAAATACGATTGTCAATGACCTTAAAATAGTTGTCGCCCCTTTCATAAAGGACCACGGCATGCGCTTCAGGATCTTTTTCATAACGCTCCATTTTTTTCTCGGATTCGCTCAATCGTCCAAAGGTATCTGGCATTTGGGCTAAACCGAAAAAGCTGAGCAATAGGCAACAGATAAAAGGGATACTTCGTAAAAACATGATGGTTTGGTTTGGTGGTATTTGAATTAGTACTATATATGATCGTTCGTGATTTTTGCCGGGGCTACGAAGCCGGTACCAAAACCGCTTACCTCAAAAAGAAAAAAACCGTAGTAATTGTATTACCTTTTGACTTTTTTACTTTCTTGAAATTTCTGATAAAACGAGTTCAGATTTTCATTCAAAAATTACGCTATCTTGAAGAACTATAAATCGTTTATGATATTGCGTATTCGCGTGAGATTTTTCAATAATCCTTCCAAATGATCTAGATGTAACATATTGGCACCATCACTCTTTGCGATGGATGGATCGAAATGGGTTTCCATAAACAGTCCGTCCACACCGGTAGCGATTCCGGCCCTTGCAATGGTCTCGATCATATCGGGCCTACCGCCGGTTACCCCTGAAGATTGATTGGGTTGCTGTAGGGAGTGGGTGACGTCCAGCACCACGGGAGCATACTTTTTCATTGTGGGAATTCCCCTAAAATCTACGATCATGTCCTGATAACCGAACATGTTTCCCCTTTCGGTGATCATGACCTGTTCGTTTTTAGAGTCGGTAACCTTGGTCACGGCATGTTTCATGCTTTCCGGACTCATAAACTGTCCTTTTTTAAGATTGACCGTTTTACCCGTTTTTGCGGCAGCGACGACCAGATCGGTCTGACGGACCAAAAAAGCGGGTATCTGGAGTATATCGACATATTCTGCCGCATGGGCGGCGTCTGCCTCGGTATGGATATCCGTAATGGTCGGTACCTCAAAGGTTTTCGATACTTTTCGTAATATTTTTAAGGCTTTTTCGTCCCCGATACCGGTAAAAGAATCGACACGGCTTCGATTGGCCTTTTTAAAACTGCCCTTAAAAACATACGGTATTCTCAATTGATCGGTTACCGTAACTATTTTTTCGGCAATGCGAAGTGCCATTTCCTCACCTTCGATGGCACAGGGTCCGGAAAGTAAAAAAAAATTGCCGCTATCGGCATGCTTGATTTTTGGAATACGGGTCAGCTCCATTTCTTAAAATTTCCACAAAGATAGCGTTTCCGTAGGTTTTCCTTTTTAGCTTTAAACCTCAAAAACTGGTTGTAAATGATAAAAAAACTACTCGGTATTATACTTTTTGTTTGGGTAACGATCGGCAATGCCCAGGTACGTAAATACAGTGAACAAGGGAACGGACTCATCAACTTGGAGAAACATCAGGTCAATTTTAACCTTTTGAGCCCCGGGGTAAGTTATGAAATAGGGCTGTTCAGGAACCAAACCATATCTACTTCCTTAGGTCTTGGCCTTGCAACGTATGAGGAAGGATATGCCTTTGGCCTTGCTTGGAACAATCGCTATCGGTACTATCATAATCTCAAACGACGGAAGGAGCTGCGTAAAAACGTCTCCGGTAATTCCGGTAATTACATTGCGGCGGCGCAAGCTATTTTTTTCTCCCAGTTGCGCGTAGCTACCAATATAGAGGGGCCTAACGATTTTAATGTCGGCTTTTACGGAATGGTTTACGGCATACAGCGAACGTATCCAAAAGGACTGAATTTTACCGCGGAACTTGGGGCCGGTTATTATAGGGGCGATGGCGTGCTTTCCGGATACGGTCCCTTGTTCGGACTTTCCCTCGGTTGGACGCCTAAAAGGAAAAAGTAGGTGGTGAAAAGTATGGAGTATGGAGTATTGAGTCAATAGTGTCCGGTTAATGTAATAGTAATCTTTGTAAAGACCTTAAAAATATACAAGTTACGGCCGTTCTTT
>NZ_JBNGOP010000009.1:0-158782 GCF_050589625.1 Maribacter sp. 2-571
ACGCGTATTATACCGTTCTTCTGCAGGGCCTCGAAGACCTTGTCCAGGGTGCCGTTCTTCGACCATCTGTTCATCCTGGTATAGACCGTGTGCCAGTTCCCGAACCGTTCCGGGAGCGCACGCCACTTGCAACCCTGCTCGGCAACATACAATATGGCGTTCAGGACATCATGGTCCGAAAGTCTCACGTTGCCGCGTTTCACGGGCAAATGAGAGCTGATCGTTTCAAATTGGGTATCCGTCAATTCCATTTAACAAAGATACCTATTTTGTGTTAACACGCCCTAATAATTGTGATCAATGACTCCGTTACGTCGGCTCATTTTAGAAACTAACGGGCCACATTTTCTAAAATCACTGAAAACCATGAAGGCCCCTTGTTTTTACATCCTTACATTTGAAAACGATACGATACCGTTTCAAAGCCAAAGTGGTATAACACAAAACGGGTACTTTACAGATACATATGCCAGTTAACGGAACCATTCCTTACGAACCGTCCCTTTTCGGGACTCAGATAAACATACATCTGGTACTGGAATACGCTGCCTTTTTCGTCGCTTTTCGGTATTATGTATACCTTAGAAAACACCGTACGGACACGATTTCTTCCAACAACCGATTATCGATCATTATAGGAGCCATCTTTGGGGCCTTGTTCCTCTCCCGCTTGGTGGCGTTCATGGAAAATCCCCCCGTACACCTGCAACAGGGATGGATAGCGTTATTAAACAACAAAACGATTATGGGCGGGCTCTTTGGGGGACTTTTGGGCGTAGAACTGGCGAAAAAAGTCATTCGGGAAAAACAATCCTCGGGCGATTTGTTTACGTTTCCCATTATACTTGGCATTATCATCGGGCGTATCGGGTGTTTTTTGAGCGGAACCAAGGAATTTACATATGGTAAGGCCACAACCCTATTTCTCGGCATGGACCTTGGCGATGGCCTGCTCCGACATCCCATTGCTTTGTACGAGGTCGTTTTTCTAATACTACTGTTCGCCGGCTTAAAGCGGTTTGAAAAACGGTTCATCCGTTTTGAAGAAGGATTGCTTTTCAAGGTTTTTATGATCGCCTACTTTCTGTTTCGATTTTGTATCGAGTTTTTGAAACCCAATACATTTTTTATCTCAGGGCTCAGTAGCATCCAAATATTATGTTTAATTTGTTTACTGTATTATCAAAGAACCATACGCAACGCGCTATCCCATGGCTGAAAAAAACTATACCTATTACGATTTTACGTTGAGCCTATGCCCGGAATGCCTGCGTAGGGTGGATGCAAAAATCGTGTTCGAAAACGAAAAGGTGTACATGCTGAAGCATTGCAAGACCCATGGGCGCAGTAAGGTGCTCATTGCGGACGATATTGAATATTACAAGAACATACGCAATTATAACAAAGCTTCCGAATATCCGAAAACCTTCAATACCAAAACACACTATGGGTGCCCTTACGATTGTGGGCTTTGCCCGGACCATGAGCAACATTCCTGCCTTACCGTGGTAGAAGTTACCGACCGCTGTAACCTTACCTGCCCTACCTGCTATGCGGGATCGTCCCCCACTTACGGAAGACACCGGACCTTAGCGGAAATAAAATTGATGCTCGATGCGATCGTAAGAAATGAAGGAGAGCCCGATGTGGTTCAGATCAGCGGGGGGGAGCCTACGATACATCCAGAATTTTTTGAAATTTTGGACTATGCCAAATCGCTTCCGATACGCCATTTGATGGTCAATACCAATGGAATTAAAATAGCCAAGGACCTGGACTTTGCTAAAAAACTGGCGACCTATGCCCCCGATTTTGAAATATACCTGCAGTTCGATTCGTTGGACAATGCCGTGTTGCAAACGCTTCGGGGCGCCAATCTGGCGGAAACAAGGTTGCAAGCTTTGGAACACCTCAACCAACTCAATCTTTCCACCACCTTGGTCGTTACCTTGCAAAAGGGACTGAACGATCTTGAAATGGGGAAAACCATCGATTTTGCGGTCAAACAAAAGTGTGTTCGGGGCGTTACTTTTCAGCCCACACAAATTGCGGGAAGGTTGGAAAATTTCGATGCCGGGGAAAACCGGATCACCCTAACGGAGGTGCGCCGGAAAATTTTGGAGCAGTCCCCTATTTTTGAACCCGACGACCTGATTCCCGTACCCTGTAATCCTGATGCCCTGGTAATGGCCTATGCCCTAAAAATCGGAAACGAAGTGAGCCCCTTGACCCGCTTCATTAACCCGGACGACTTATTGAACGAGGGCAAGAATACCATTATCTATGAGCAAGATCACGAGCTACATGGTAAAATGATAGAGCTGTTCAGCACCGGTAATTCCGTGGAAAAAGCCTCGGAAAACCTGAAAAGCATCATGTGCTGTTTACCGGAAATCGATGCTCCGGAACTGGGGTACGATAATCTGTTCCGAATCATCATCATGCAATTTATAGATGCCCATAATTTTGATGTAAGGGCCATCAAAAAGTCCTGCGTACATATCGTGAACAAAGACTATCAAATTATACCCTTTGAGACCATGAACCTGTTCTACAGGGACGATAAGGTCGCGTACTTAAAACAACTACAGAACGAAATCGTATGAGCGCTATATTTCTTTTGTTGTTCGGACCGGCCTTGATATTTTTTATCGTTGCCCTGGTGAGTTTGGTCAAAAAGAAGAAAAAACGGGCAAAGATTTTTTTTATCCTTACCGGGGTCTACCTATTAATCAGTTTGGGTACCTGTGGCATCATGCTCGCCAACCTTTCGTTGGACGTCAAATAATAAAGATATGCGTATCCATTTGCCATTAGAGCTCTATTTTAGCGATGCCTTCGTTTTTGGAGTAGTAATGTTACTGCCCGGGTTTTTGTTTTTATTGATTGCCATCATCCTGTTGTTCACAAAAGATAAAAAATCGGCAAAAACGTTATTCATTATAGCGGGAATATGTTTTTTGGTATCGCTTGGGCTTTGTAGCATTGGAGGAATGTAGTTTAAGGGACCGATTACCACGCCATGCCCTTCAACTGGGGTTTTTAAAACGCTCGGCTACTGAATCGGTTCGGTAGTAAACTACCCCCCCCGGGGAAGCCCACGAGGCATTCGCAGGAAGCAAACGTTTAATTTCGAGGCAAGCCTTGAGGAATTAAATCCTTTGGCGGTGCCAATAAAATGTTTATTAAAATTGAGAACACATGTATATTGGTATTCCCTTGGAGGTAGGCAACCTTGATGGCTTACTGACCATCATTTTTCTAATCATGCTCGGACCGCCTTTGGTCCTTGTTTTAATAGGGGTTCTCTCCCAAAAAAAGAATAAAAAAATTGCCAAGGTATGCTATATTTTGGCGGGTGTCTATTTAGTGGTCAGCTTGGGAATATGCAGCGGTGCCCTGGGAGGGTTTTAATATATATCGGTTCATGGAAAAGGAATGAGATTCTTTTTAAACATTGAACTCATTTAGACTTTTTGGATTGAAGCGAAAATTATCCATTTTAAGTCCTGTTGAAGACTTTTTTGAGTTTCATAGCAGGGCTACGGGAGGAAAAAAAGACAGGGCCGAAAGAAAAAGCCAATGATTTGGCTTTTGATGAGGAGCCGGCCGGCGCGTCGAGCGAAAAGGGCAATTTTTTAGCCTCCCGACAGTTCGGGGAAAAAAGTCTAAATGAGTTCATTGTATCAGCGTAGTGGTAAAAAGCTGGCAGTAAAATGTTTAGTGATTCGTAAAGGTTGCCGAGGTATTGAAAATTATTTATTCCCAATACTCGTGGAGGAGAGGGTTTCGCTAAAGTGCAGGTTTTTAGCTAACGCCTGTGAACAACGAAGGGGTTTTACCATTTTAACTTTGAAATGGTATTAGATGCGTTTTTGTTCATCTACTTTTTTAGATTTCTTGTTGTTTTTGATGCCCGAGTCCCCAAACCGATACCGGAAGGCCAGCCGTAACAGGCGGTTTTCCCGTCTGATACTGGCGCTGTTATTTTGATCCAAAAATTGCCTGGTATCCAATAGATTGCCCTGATTAAAAATATCGACCACTTCGAGGGAAAAACTTCCTTTTTTGTTCCAAAGTGTCTTTCGAAATCCGATATTCAAGCCACTATACCCGTTTTGGCGGGTGTTTCCGACGATAACGGGAGTCTTATAAAAATAGAGAAGGTCGGCGGTCAAACTGCGATCTTCCAAAAATGAAAATGTATGGTTCGTTCTAAATGTCATAAGAACAATATCATTGTCGACTATCGTTCCCGATGTCAAATCCCGAAATCGGTTCGAATATGACGACCCCGACAGGGTCAGATAGGAACTCAACCGGTTTGTAAAATTCTTATTGATGGAAAAATCCGCCCCATAGGAAATATTGCGGATCAAGTTGGTACTTATAAACCGCAGCAAATTGGTTTCGTTGTCCTGAAAGACCTGGTTTCGAAATTGGTTTTTCTGAACTCTATAAAAAACATCAATGGTATAACTGCGATCAAACGTGTACCCCAGTTGTACATAATTCCGCACCGCGGGCAATAGGTTGGGGTTTCCCTCCTGAACGGAGTTGACGCTCTGAAAATACTGAAAGGGGTTGATAAGATTATATCTAGGCCTATTGATGCGCCGATAGTAGTACAGCAAAATACTGTTCTTTTTGCTGGGTAAAAAGTTTACGGAGAACGAGGGGAAAAGTTCAAAGTAGCTTCTACGATTTGTTTCCATCGCCGTGTTCAACTGCCCAACGGTTTTGGTAAACTCACCCCTAAGACCCATTTTTAGCTTCCATTTTGCCCAACTGGCATTGGTACTTAAATAGGCGGCATAAATATTTTCATCATAGTCAAAAGTGCCCGATTCGGTAGGGTCTATTCCTGGCTGGTCACGATCGAACCCTTCCTGTGAAATGGTACTCTGGGAATAGATTCCCGCATATCGCAAACCGGAAGTAAGCCTCCAAAAGGTATCCAATTTCACATTATAGTTGGACTGAAGGCTCCACAGATCGATCTTTTGCCGTGTTCCGGTCACAAAATTGTCTTGATCTGTAAGGGTACCGTTCGCATCAAAAAAATCGGTATCCAATTCCTGCTCCCGACTATCGTCATAACGGGTATAATGGGAATTCACCGAAATCGTTCCCCCTCCCTCTCCGGTACGGTGTGTCCAATCCAGATAGACCGAGTTATTCGATCTGTCGCCGGGCGTTTCGTTCAGACTGTTAAAGCTACGTTGCAGGTTTCCGTTAGGGTCATCGATCAGCGTTTCCGATTTGGCCATTTGATCTACTTTGGGCGCGTAGGTATTTATGGTAGAAATTCCGATGGTATTGTTTTTATCCACGGTAATGTCCAAAAAAGCGGTCAGGCTATGTTGGTTCTGCCTTCTTATGCGTTCTTGCTCCGTGGTCCAGGTCGACGCCACCGATCCGTTTTCGATAAAGTTGGCAACATCGGTATAGCGGGTCAGTTTCTTTGAGGAACCGTAACTGTAATTGATAGAAAGGTCCGTTTTGTTGCCCTTAAAATAATGGTCGGTACCAAGGGTGTATTTTGGAAAGACACCTTGGTCAAAACGCTTGAAAACAGATCCATTATACCTTGCTGTCAGGTTTTTGCTCATTTTAATGTTGATAAGCAATGCCCCCTCTGCACTATAGTTCGCCGGCGGGTTGGTAATAATTTCAATGGCCTCCACACTACTGGCGGAGGTCCCCGATAGCAGATCGATGAGTTCCTCCTTGGGCAGGTTTACCGGTCTGTCGTTGATCAGGACCTTAATGTCATCTTGCCCTTTCACCACAATTTTGTCCTGTAAGATCACTACCGAAGGAGTCCGTTTCAAAACGTCCCAAACATCGCTGTCCGTTAAGGAAGTATTAGCAATGGTAAAAACCAGGCGATCTACCTTCTGTTCAAAACGGGGCTGTTGCGAAACCACCACCACTTCGTCCAGCACCTGATTTGGCCGTAGCACAATTTCAAGTGCAGCCAAATCCTTTGCAATTTCCAAGATTTCCGGTTCGGATTCGTTTTCAATATAACTCGCTTTAATAAAATAGCTGCCCGGAACAATTTCCCCAATACTAAAAAAACCGTTTTCATCGGCAGCGGTCCCTTTGGCCACGGTGGTGTAACTGCTATCCAAAAGAAATATACTGGCAAAAGGAATGGTCTCCCCAGCTTCATCGACCACCTTACCTGAAATTTGGTGCAGCTGGGCCTGAAGCGAACAGCTTAACAGACCCGTAAAAAAAAGTGTTAATACAAAATTTCTCACATTTCAATATAACATGACATTAAAACTAACGTATTTTATCCGTAATTACCTACGTAAATGGTGGTCATTTTGAAAAATGGGGCTTTGCTCCCAATATTTGATATTATTGAAGAGGCCTAGCAATACCCTTTTGTTTTTGCGCTATCTTTGCAACGCGCATAAGCCCCTGCACTCGAAGCGTATAACATATGAAGCATATTCGTAATTTTTGTATCATCGCCCATATCGACCATGGGAAGAGTACCCTGGCGGACCGACTGTTGGACTTTACCGGTTCGGTGAGCGATCGGGAAAAAAAAGAACAATTGCTCGATAGTATGGATCTCGAGCGCGAACGGGGCATTACCATAAAAAGTCATGCCATTCAAATGGAGTACACCTATCAGGGCGAAGAATACGTTCTTAACCTTATCGATACTCCGGGACACGTAGATTTCTCCTACGAGGTTTCCCGTTCCATTGCGGCATGTGAGGGAGCACTTTTAGTGGTCGACGCGGCACAGAGCATTCAGGCACAGACCATTAGCAATCTTTATTTGGCGCTTGAAAACGACTTGGAAATTATTCCGGTACTCAACAAGGTAGATTTGCCCAGTGCCAGTCCGGAGGAAGTGACCGACGATATTGTGGACCTGCTCGGGTGTAAGGCCGAGGAGGTAATTCCTGCCAGTGCCAAAACGGGTATCGGCATCGAAGAAATATTGCAAGCGATCATTGAACGGATTCCCGCACCGGAAGGTGTTTCCGACGAGCCGTTGCAGGCATTGGTCTTTGATTCGGTCTACAATCCCTTTCGCGGTGTAGAAACCTATTTCAGGGTCATCAATGGCGAAATAAAAAAAGGACAAAAGATAAAGTTCGTTGCCACCGATAAAAGTTACTTTGCCGATGAGGTAGGTACCTTAAAACTGCAACAACACCCCAAACAAAGTATCAAGGCCGGGGATGTTGGTTACCTGATCACCGGTATAAAGGATGCCCGTGAGGTGAAAGTGGGCGATACCATTACCGATGCGGCACAGCCCACGCAAAACGCCATTGCCGGGTTCGAGGATGTAAAACCCATGGTCTTTGCCGGAATTTATCCTGTGGACACTGAGGATTTCGAGGAACTGCGTTCCTCTATGGAAAAACTACAGTTGAACGATGCCTCCTTGGTATTCTCCCCTGAAAGTAGCGCTGCCCTAGGTTTCGGATTCCGATGCGGTTTTTTGGGCATGCTCCATATGGAAATCATCCAAGAACGGCTGGAACGCGAGTTCAATATGACCGTTATCACTACGGTCCCCAACGTTAGCTATCATGCGTATACCCGAAAAGACCCGGACACCGCTTTGATCGTTAACAATCCTTCGGACCTTCCCGACCCTTCAACCATTGATCGCGTAGAGGAACCTTTTATAAAGGCAACGATTATTACCAAGTCTGATTTTGTGGGCAACGTGATGTCCTTATGTATCGATAAAAGAGGGTTGATCACCAACCAAACCTATTTGACCACGGATCGCGTAGAGCTCTCTTTCGATATGCCCTTGGCAGAAATCGTTTTTGATTTTTACGACCGCTTAAAAACGGTTTCAAAAGGGTACGCATCTTTCGATTATGCCCCTATAGGACTTCGGGCTTCCAAATTGGTACGGGTAGATATTTTATTGAACGCGCAGCCCGTAGATGCCCTATCGGCCCTAATCCACTTCGACAATTCGGTAACCATCGGAAAAAAGATGTGCGAAAAGTTAAAGGAACTCATTCCACGGCAACAATTCGATATCCCGATCCAAGCTGCTATTGGATCTAAAATAATTTCGCGGGAAACCATTAAGGCCCTTCGTAAGGACGTTACCGCAAAATGTTATGGTGGGGATATTTCCCGAAAACGAAAACTGTTGGAAAAGCAGAAAAAAGGAAAAAAACGCATGCGCCAAGTGGGCAATGTAGAAATCCCACAGCAGGCATTTATGGCGGTGCTGAAATTGAACGATTAAAAAAAAGGCCACTCTCAATTGAAAAGTGGCCCGAATGCTATTTCTAAAGTGGGTTGGATAGGACGTTTAACGCCTCGCATGTGCTATCGCCCAGCTGTTTTGGCGTTAAGCCTTCCAGTTCCGATTCTTGTAAGGTTTGCCAAACCCCGTCAACCGTTGGGGTGTAGGTGCCGTCTCCATTATCACAAATTTCAACAGAAACTTCCTGTGCCATGCAAGATTCACAACTGTAGCCACCATCAACATCACTGGAACAAGTACTAAAAGCAAAAGTTGCCGCTAGGGCCAAAAACAAAAATGATTTTTTCATAAGAATGGTATAATTGGTTTGAATTTTGCTCCCCATTAACAGGCTCATTACTACTATATTGCTTAAACGATTCCGTTTTTGATAATCCATCCGTAATTTTGAGAGGCTTTAATTAAGGGTCGGGCAATATTTCCTTTCCGAAAAGGTTATATATTGAGTTTTATTTTCCCCGATAGCTATGACATTTTATATTGCCCAGTTTACAGCAAAACATCGTATTATTCAATTGCCACAACATTCCGTTTTTATATGGAAACAAGAAAGTGGCGATGTTGATCTTCCCTTATTAAAAAACAAAATTAAACGGGAGTCCGCCGTTCATTTCTTTCAAATGGTCGCCGGGGAAACCTATCCGATAGCCGATGAGGACATTTCCGTCTCGGTAGAAAAAACCGCTCCTTTCTCGGGGTAAGGATGAGTACTTTACGTTAGCTTCTCTTGTTAAAATAAAGAAGTCCATGAACCAAACATCGGTGGTGTTAAGGATGGTTATTTATGCGTATTTCTGGTAATCTACAAGGCCCTTAATACTGCTATTAGGAGTTTTACGTCAAATTTCACACAAATTCCAACTTTTTGTCCGAAACCGAGAAAACCGACCGATGTTCCGGTATGAAGTCATTTTTAAAACGTTTCGCCGGGAAAGGGGCGTTAAAAAGGATGAAATAAAAAGAACTACCTTTAAACACCAACGCTCAATACGATTTGTAATGGTCTTTCTCAAATATGCTGTGATATGGTGTGTGCCCTTCGCGCTCTTTTCCCAAAACACCGCTCCCAAAATTCCACAGTGGAATACCGTGGAATTGAACTTAAAGGCTGAAAACAACTACAACAACCCCTATACGGATGTAGATGTCTGGGCACAATTTTACAACGCAAAGGGCGACACGCTCGTACGCCCCGCCTTTTGGGACGGTGATAATAGTTGGAAACTCCGCTTTTCGCCACCTGATTCAACAGGACGATGGCAATGGCGCTCGAGTTGTAGTAATGACCAAGATAAAGGCCTACACGGTGTTTCCGGTGCTTTTTTTGCTACAACATATTTGGGTGAAAATAAGCTGTTAAGGGAAGGACCTTTACAAATATCGCCCGGGAAGCGAAACCTGATACATGAATCCGGAAAATCATTTTTAATGACCGCGGACACCCCGTGGGCCCTTCCTTTTAGGGCAACAAAAGAGCAAGCACGCATATACGCAAAAAATAGAAGGGAAAAAGGGTTTAACATGGTGCTTTTAATGACCCTCCAACCCGACACCCAAGCAAAGGGACCAAACAAGAGAAATACGGACCAGGGCTTTAAAAGAGCTTTCAAGGATATTTCCCTAGGGCATCTCAATCAAATAAACGTATCTTATTTTCAGTATTTTGATGGCCTCGTCGATATCCTTATCGCAAACGAACTGGTTCCGGTCTTTCAACCTGTTTTTCAAGGTTTCGGATGGAAGGGGTTAGCCGTCTTGGGCACCAGCGTGCAACCGGAGGAATACGTTCGATATGTAAAGTACCTTCTGGCCAGATACGGCAGTAACCCGGCCCTTTGGTTAATTTCAGCAGATCATGATGGCAACGATCCTGGGGTTGAGCTGAGTGGTGAAATGTTACAGCAATGGGATTGCTACCAACAGCCGGTGGGCCTCCATTATAGCCCATGTGATGATTTTGTGGCCGAATGGTCAAAAAACGACCCCAACAAACGTTGTATGCACTTTAACAAGTCGCATCAGGACAAAGAATGGGTCGATTTTCAATGGGCACAGACCGGCCACGGCAAAACACATCAATACCATAAAGTAGCGGCGATGTACGATAATGTCCCCACAAAGGCCGTTGCCAATGGAGAACCCACTTATGAGGGAATGAACGGCGGCCAAAACGGTTGTGGGTGGTGGCAAGGGCAAGACGCATGGATGCAACTCATGTATGGCGGTACTATGGGCATCGTTTATGGGGCGGCGAGCCTTTGGCAATGGAAAATTACCGGTGCCGAAACCGGATGGGACCCTTGGTCCGATCAAATGGTATCATGGGAAGAGGCTTTGCACCTTGATGGTGCGACTTATGCTGGAACGGTCGGTAAAATTTTAAAAGGTGTCGATTTTACGGACATCCAAAAACGATGGGATATGGCTAACGGAAAACCATTACTCATGAAAGAGGGGGAAGTATACCTGTCATATCTCGAAAACGGAGGGAAGATTACGATAGAAAACGTTCCGCAAAAACTAAATTACCGATGGATCGATCCCAGAACAGGAATTCCCAAAAAAATAGGGAAGGTTACCAGCAACACCTTTAGTGCTCCCAATACCGATCCTTGGGTGCTTTTAATCACGTTCTAGCTGTTTCAAAACTTATTCAGTTTCCCGAAGATTCTTCTACCAAAAGTTCCATGTCGAATACCTTGCCCATATAAACCAATTTAAACCCTTCGGTAATATTGTCGATTTCAGTGGCGTATGAAGGAATAATAATCAAATTGCCATCCGGTGTCTTTAGAAAGATAGGGATGATGTCGTCGTCGTCTTTGGTAAAGGCGATAAGTTCCTCAAAATGTTCCTGATTCTTTAAATCGATTTCATTTATTGCAGGATAGTTCCGTGTAGCCTCCATAAGCTTTATAAAATCATCGGTATGTGAAAAAAGGCCCTCCCTAGGGTTATTTTCCGGATCGTTCATTTCGTCAGCATTGACTAGGCGGAAAAACCCGTTCTCGCCGAATTGTTCCTTGAACCGATCGATAGCGAATTGATTGATATCCGAATTGCCGGTAAGGGCCATCAAATAGCCTACGTTACTAAGCTCGAGGTTGTCCGAAAGATTATCGGAATAAATGTTGGCGTTTACAGCTTGTAATCCCAACTTTTTGGCTTTTTCAATATGGTTCCGGTTGTTATCGATCAACACGACATGTCGTCCGTTCTTATGAAGATATTCCGCTATCAAACGGGAAACTTTGGAAGCCCCGATAATCAATATCCCCTCCGATTTTCTTAAAAACACTCCGATCGCCTTGGCAAACAACCTAGCGGTAGTGGCGTTTAACAGTACCGTTCCCAAAACGATCACGAACACCAAGGGCGTAATATACTCGGCACCGGGTTCCCCGTTGGCAAGCAATTTGGAACCGAACAGGGATGCAATTCCCGCAGCTACGATACCCCTTGGTCCTACCCAACCGATAAACAGTTTTTCATTAAACTTTAAATTCGATCCTGCCGCACTCAAAAAAACGCCCAAAGGTCGGATGACGAACACAATGATCAAAAACAGTCCCAAAGTTTCCCAATTGTAGATCAACTCCAAATCGCTGATATTAATATTGGCCGCCAACAAAATGAACAAAATGGAGATGAGCAACACGCTAAGGGATTCCTTAAAATACAACAGTTCCTTTAGGTTCGGCAAATTCATGTTTCCCATCACCATTCCCATGACCACGACCGCCAAAAGCCCCGATTCGTGTGCAAAAATATCGGACTCCACAAATACCAATAACACTACCGATAACGATACTACGTTCAATAAATAATGCGGAATAAAGTTCTTTTTAATGGCAAAGGCCAAGGCATGGGCAAACGTGAAACCGAAGGTAAAACCGAACAATAAAATTTTTCCAAACTCGATAAGGGCCATTTGAGTATACCCCTGCCCCTCGCCGACACTGATAAACTCGAACACCAGCACGGCCGCCAAGGCCCCGATAGGGTCTATTAGAATACCTTCCCATTTCAAAACCGCCGAAACATCCTTTTTCAAGGGAATATTTCTTAAAATAGGGGTGATGACCGTAGGACCGGTAACAATGATCAATGCGGAAAACAAAAAGGAAATCTGCCAACTGAGTACAAAAATATAATGTGCGGCAAGTCCGGCCCCAAAAAAGGTGACCAAACTGCCCAAGGTGATCAATTTGGTAATTACCGGGCCTACATTACGGATTTCCGACTGCTTTAACGTCAGGCCGCCCTCAAACAGAATAATACTAATGGCCAAGGATACGAAATAATAAAGGCCATCACCGGGGAAAAGTCCGGCGCTCCCGTTCCATATCGGTTCGATCAATTTTTGCCCATCATCCGTGTAGAGCGTGGCGAGCGGCCCTACTAAAAGACCGATCAGTATTAGAGGTAAAATAGCCGGTAATTTCAGCCGCCAAGCGACCCATTGTGCGATAATTCCTAAAATAATGATTCCGGCAAGCTCGAGCATGGTTCCAATTTTAAACTAAAAATAGTGATTTCTGGCCTAGTGTTCACAGCGAAAGTACAGCCAAACAGCCTTTGGGAAAGAAAATAAAAAAGTAGCGCCTGTTCGTTTAGTCCCGCATGGTCAACCGCAATACCGAACAGGCCGATTGTTCGGTAAACCGGTCCTTCCCGGTCCCGAACAGCACGCTAATCCAATTGTCCTTTTGTGGAGTACCCAAAATCAGCAGATCAAAACTTGCCGATTTTTTAGAGATTGTGGCAATAGGATCGTCGTCCTTTTCGATGACGACCTTGCTTTTGGTGTCCACTTTTTTCAATAAGGTAGTGGCATGTTCCTCCATGGCGGTAATTTCCGCATCCGGTGTTTTTTCCGGAACTACATGCAATAAGGTTAAGGAAGCGTTGTAAAAGTGGCAGATACGATCTGCCACGGCAATAAAATTCTTGTCTTTTCGCCCTGGACGCAATGCCAATAAAACTTTACCGATATGCCGTACCCCATCATCCTTAAAAAGGGCAAAATCGGAATTGATATGGGTCAGCAACCAACCGATAGGGTTGCTCACTAAAATACCGCTATGGGCACGACCGTTCCACCCCATGACCAACCAATCGCAATGGGTCTGATTACTAAGCTCATGAATGGTATCGGACATTTCATGGGTTACCGCCGACTCAAAATCGATGGCCACCTCCTTGGCCTCCGCCAATCTGGAAATCCGACGTTCCAACGACACCACTTTGGGGTTCTCCTCTGCCATGGCATCCAAAAAGGTCTGGTTGGGAACCTCGGTGATGTTCACTACCTGAACCGTATCCCGCTTATTGATCGCGGTCGCAATTTCTACCAACATTTCGGGAGAAGCCTCATTCCCGAGCAAGGGCACCACCACCCCGGCATTGGACATCAACTTTCCGTCCAAGTTTTTGTTTTCGTTGTTTTGGTTGCTGCGATAGGTAATCTCCTGTTGTCCCTTTCTTTTGTAAAACAGATACAATGCCGGCCTGTGGCCATATTTTCTTAAAATTCCCGTACGGGTGGCATTCTTTCCAAACTTTAAATAAATGATCGCGCCCAACACAAAAATGGCTACGATGGCCAGCATTGGCCCAAGACCCAGAAAAATAAGGAGCGCCACACCACTAAAGATACCGAACAACTGTACAAAGGGATATAAGGGTGAACGGTACGGAGGGCGATACCATTGCGCGGAGGTTTCCCGGAGCACGATCACACATGCATTTACAAAAATGAACATCATCACCATAAAGGCACTGGCCAATTTTGCGATTTTTTCGACATCCAGAAACAAAATTACCAAAGCCATAACCGTACAGGTCATGATAATGGTCACCACAGGGGTCAAGTATTTGGAATGTATCTTGCCCATCCAATCGGGCAATAACTTGTCTATGGCCATGGCGAATGGAAAGCGCGAAGCTGCTAAAACTCCAGAATTCGCCATAGAAATCAATGTGATCACACCGATCATCGCCGCGGCATATCCGATATAGGTACCTCCCAACATATGGGCTATAGTGTAAATTGGTTTGATATCCGTAGAAAGGGAATCCAAGGGAATATTTCCGACCAGCACAAAGGCCATAAACACATAAATACTGGTCATGATCAATAGCGATAAGATCATGGCCAAAGGCAGGTTCCTGCTCGGGTTCTTAATTTCACCGGCAATGGCAGCAACTTTGGTCACCCCCGCATAGGAAATGTATACGAAGGCCACCGTAGAAAATAGGCCCATTTTTCCTTCCGATAAAAAGGGGTCCAACAGAGATGCCTTTACATTGGGGAGCCCAAAAAGTAAAATTAGGCCAAGGGTAACAATGCTTATGGTAACGATCACCAATTGCACCTTTCCTACTTTTTTAACACCGAGAATGTTCAGAAACAGGATGAGGACCAAAAAAAATACTGCGATATACTTGGTCAGCCCCAACTCAATATTGGCCAATATAGATAAATAGGCCCCAAACCCGACAAGTGCAAAAGCCGATTTTAGCAACAGGGAAAGCCATAGTCCGATGCCGGCAATGGTTCCGAAAAGTGGTCCAAAAGCACGTTCAATATACACATAAGTACCACCCGAAGAGGGCATTGCGGTGGCCAATTCCGATTTTGAAAGGGCGGCAGGTAGAATACATACCGCAGCCAGTAAATAGGCCAGCCAAACCGAAGAACCTGTTTTCGCCGCGGCGAGCCCTGGAAGCACAAAAATACCGCTGCCCAGCATTCCGCCGATACTAATGGCGATAACGGCGGTCAGGGATAGACTACGTTCGAGTTTTTTCAACGGTTTCGTTCGTTTTGCGCTAAAATAGGGCTTTTAAAACGAATACCGTAGCGTTGAAATAAGTGTTAAAGCGGTATCGGATTTTAGGACGGTTTGCCTAATTTGCCGTTTATGCGACTCTACCCTATTGAAACCGGAAATTTTAAGCTCGATGGTGGTGCCATGTTCGGTGTGGTGCCCAAAGCCATTTGGCAGCGCACCAACCCTGCCGATAGCAATAATAGAATTGATATCGCCGCGCGCAGTCTGTTGATCGAAACGGGAAATCGGTTGATCTTGATCGACGCCGGAATGGGAAACAAACAATCCGATAAATTTTTTGGGCATTATGCCAAGTGGGGAAATCATACCTTGGACACGTCACTTGCGCAATATGGGTTTCACCGAAACGATATTACCGACGTGTTTTTGACCCACCTTCACTTCGACCATTGCGGGGGATGTATTCAATGGAACAAGGACCGGACAGGCTATGAGCCTACTTTTAAAAATGCGGCATTTTGGACGAATAAGGACCATTGGCAGTGGGCCACCAAACCCAACGCAAGGGAAAAAGCATCTTTTTTGACCGAAAACCTGATTCCGATGCAAGAAAGTGGACAACTCCAATTTGTGCATAAAGGCGACCAAGCCTTTGTTCCGGAATCGGAATTGGGCTTTGGCATTCTGTTCGTGGATGGCCATACCGATAAACAAATGCTCCCGCACATTTCATACCAAGGGAAAACCATCGTTTTTGTGGCGGACCTCATCCCTACCGTCGGGCACATACCCTTACCCTATGTTATGGGATACGATACCCGACCATTGCTCACTTTGAACGAAAAAGCACTTTTTTTGGAACAAGCTGTGGCACAGGAGTATTTCCTATTTTTCGAACACGACGCCCACAACGAAATTTGTACCTTGCAACATACCGTAAAAGGTGTCCGACTAAACACAACCCTAGCCTTTGATGCGCTTTTCAATTAATTTTCCAAAACGGCCGATTTTCTTTTTTCTATGCAGCCTTCCATTGGTTTCCTGTGGTACGCAACAATTGAAAAGCTCCGATTTTACCGAGGCCTTTGCCTTTACCAAAGGAATTGAGGGGCCCGCGGTGGATGGAAAAGGAAATTTATATGCCGTCAATTTTAAGGAAGAAGGAACTATAGGGATCGTAAACGCCAAAGGGAAAGGACGCATTTTTCTGAAATTACCGAACAATAGCCTAGGCAACGGTATCCGTTTTGATAGGGCCGGAAACATGTTCGTTGCCGACTATGTGAGCCATACCGTTTATAAAGTTCCAAAAGGGACCAACACACCTTTGGTTTGGGTTCGCGAGCCTAAAATGAACCAGCCGAACGACTTGGTCGTAGTAGCCGACGGAACGCTGTATTTATCCGATCCGGACTGGAAAAACAAGAACGGCAAGCTATGGATGGTGGACCCTGAAAAGAAAGTCATTCTTTTAGAAGATAACATGGGCACTACGAATGGTTTGGAGGTGGACCCGTCGGGAAAATTCTTGTACGTAAACGAATCGGTACAACGAACGATATGGCGCTACCAAATCAGGGAAAACGGGCGGTTGTTCGACAAAACCCGCTTCATGACGTTTCCCGATTTTGGACTGGACGGCATGCGTTGCGATGAAAAGGGCAATTTGTATATTACCCGGCATGGAAAGGGAACGGTTCTTATCGTTTCACCAGATAAAGAAATCATAAAAGAAGTAGAATTAAAGGGAAAAAAGCCCTCAAACATTACCTTTGGCGGTAAAAATGGTCGAACATGCTATGTTACCATGGCGGACCGGGGCTGTTTTGAACAATTCAGGGCGCCCTATAAAGGGGCCTACTTTCGAAAAGAATAATTTAAATTTTTAAGGATATGACATTGACGTTTTCAAGAATTCTTGGGCTTTCGGCAACAACATTTTTAATGGGCTGTGGCGCTACCTCCCTGGTATCGACACCGATAGCCAATATCGATTCCACTCCGCTAAAAATAGCCGAACTTTCAGAAACGGAAAAACGAAATTGGGGTCACCTGGACCTCGTTACCGATACCATACCCGGTATGAGTGTCGACAAAGCCTATGCCGAACTTATCGGAAATAAAAAGGGAACCAAGGTCATCGTTGCCATACTGGACTCCGGAATGGACCTAAAACACGAAGATCTGGTTAACGTGCTATGGACAAATACGGACGAAAAACCGGGCAACGGTAAAGATGACGATGGAAATGGCTATGTGGACGATGTTCACGGTTATGATTTTTTGGGACCCAGTTACAATGAACAATTGGAGGCCGCACGTATACTTCGGCTCCAAATCGGTGACGCCGAAATGCAGGCAAAAGCAAAACAAAAGATTGATGCGGACACCCAAAAATACCTTGGATACAAAAACCAGCTCGATCAAATGTATCCCGCCATTGAAAATGCGGACAAGGCCATCGCCGCCCATTTGGGTAAAAAAGACTACACCAAAAAAGAAGTTTCGGCCATAGAAACGCAGGACCAATCGTTATTGCAAAGCAAATCGATCATATCGCAAATGTTCCAATACGGAGATTCCATATCCGATGTTCTAGAAGATATGAAAGGGGATCTCACCAGTATCGGAGAACAATTGAACTATAATCTAAAAGTAGATTTTGATGGTAGAAAAGCCGTTGGCGACGACCCTTACGACTTTAACGATCGTGGTTATGGCGACGGCGATCCTCAAAACACGGTGGACGACGAAAGTCACGGCACCCATGTAGCGGGAATCGTAGGTGCGCAACGCAATAACGGAAAAGGGGCCAACGGAATCGCCAATAATGTTGCCCTAATGAGCATTCGTGCCGTTCCCAATGGTGATGAATACGATAAGGATATCGCCCTTGGTATTCGCTACGCTGTGGACAACGGTGCCAAGATAATCAACGGTAGTTTTGGAAAAGCGTTTTCGCCAAATGCTGAATGGGTGTACGATGCCATCAAATATGCCGCGGAAAAGGATGTGTTGATCGTGCACGCCGCAGGTAACGATGGAAAAGACCTTGATGATACCACAAATACGAATTATCCCAATGATCACAAATACGGTTCGGGCGGTGAAATTGCCAACAACTTTATAGAAGTAGGTGCCCTAACATCAAAATATGGTTCGGAGATGGTCGCTAGTTTCTCTAACTATGGAGGAAAAAATGTGGACGTGTTCGCGCCGGGAGGAAAAATCTATTCCACCATGCCGGGCAGCAAATACGATTTTAACAGTGGTACGTCCATGGCCGCTCCGGGAGTTGCGGGGGTAGCTGCCTTGATCCGTTCGCAATATCCAAAGCTGAGCGCCGCCCAGGTAAAAAAGATCATCCTGCAATCGGGACTGTCCCCAAAGGCGGAAGTAATTTTAGGCGGAGATACGGCCAAGACCGCTTCGCTAAACGAAATTTCAACATCGGGACGTATCGTAAATGCCTACAATGCCCTGATTATGGCCGCGGCAGTGGACTCGGGAAAAATGACCTTGTAATCCATTCGTTTGGTTAAGCCCGGATTATGCATTAAAACTTCGCAATGAAGCTTTTAGCCGCGATAAAATATGACATTTTATGAATGTAAGCATAGCCCCGAAACTTCGGGGCTACGGTTACATTTAAAAATGTAGCGCAGCACCATAGTTTGAAGTAGCTGGAGGCTGTAATAGATTTTCTAATGCACAAAGCGGGTTAAATTCCGTTTTTCATAAATATCCTAATATAATGAAATACAAAATTCTAAAAACCACCTCGTTCCTTGCCTTTGTCATTCAGGTCGGTACCGCCTTTGCACAACCTATCGATGGTTATTGGCAGCAACATGTGGACTACAACATGGAAGTGCAGATAGATGTGGAAACCTACCGCTACGAGGGCACGCAGAAGCTGGTCTATACCAACAATTCCCCAGATGCCTTGAGCCGGGTCTATTTTCATTTGTATTTCAATGCTTTTCAACCGGGCAGTGAAATGGATATGCGCCTGCAAAGCATTACAGATCCCGATAGCCGTATGATCAACGCCGATCGTACTAGCCGGATAGCAAGTCTGTCGGACACTGAAATCGGATTTCTGCATTGCGAATCCCTCACCCAGGATGGGCAAAAAGTGTCCTTTCAAGAAGAAGGCACGGTGCTGGTCGTAGATTTGGCAAAGGCCATTGGCCCCGGTGAAAAAAGCACTTTCGATATGGACTTTAAAGGTCAAGTGCCTTTACAAATTCGCCGATCGGGCCGCAATAGTGCCGAAGGCGTTGCGCTTTCTATGAGCCAATGGTATCCAAAACTTGCCGAATATGACAGGGAAGGGTGGCATGCGAACCCCTATATCGCCCGTGAATTTCATGGGGTTTGGGGCGATTTTGATGTAAAACTCACCCTTGATAAAAATTTTACGGTCGGGGGAAGCGGTTACCTGCAAAACCCACAAGAAATTGGTCATGGCTATGAAGCTCCGGGAACAAGAGTAAAGAAGGCCAAGGGCAAAACGCTGACCTGGCATTTTAAGGCGCCCAAGGTACACGACTTTATGTGGGCGGCGGACCCGGACTATGTACATGATACGCTACAAGTAGTGAATGGGCCCATGCTCCATTTCCTATATAAGAATAACGAGAAAATTGTGGATAACTGGAAAAAGCTACAGCCAAAAACGGCAGAACTCATGCAGTTCTTCAATAGTAACATTGGGGCCTATCCTTACGACCAATATTCCGTAATACAGGGAGGTGACGGTGGAATGGAGTATGCCATGAGTACCTTGATTACCGGAAACCGAAAGTTTGGTAGCTTGGTAGGGGTTACCGCCCATGAAATGGCGCACTCTTGGTTTCAACATATTCTTGCGACCAACGAGGCAAAACACGAATGGATGGATGAAGGGTTTACCACCTTTATTTCTTCCCTGGCCATGAACCAAGTTATGAATCAAGGAAAGCCGAACCCGTTCGAAGACACCTACAATGGGTATTACAATCTTGTAGCTTCAGGGCAGGAACAACCGCAGACCACCCATTCCGATCGCTACGCAAGTAATTTTGCGTATGGAATTTCGGCATATAACAAAGGCTCTGTTTTTTTATCACAACTTGGGTATATCATTGGGCAAAACGAGCTTATGGAAACCCTAAGGCAGTATTATCGGGATTTCAAGTTCAAACATCCGGTGCCCAACGATATCAAACGAACGGCCGAAAAAGTATCGGGCATGGAACTGGATTGGTATCTTACCGATTGGACACAGACCACCAACACCATCGATTACGGAATAAAAAACGTAACCACAAGTGATGGGAAAACCAAAATAACCTTGGAGCGTATCGGTTTGATGCCAATGCCGATCGATGTTCTAGTGGTTTATAAGGACGGTACACAGGAAACCTTTTACGCCCCATTGCAAATGATGCGGGGCGAAAAAGAAAACCCCTATCCGCAGTTGGAGCGTACGGTTTTACCCGACTGGCCGTGGGCGTTTTCAGAATATGTTTTTGAAATCGATACGCCCATGGAGAACGTCGAGGGCATTCTGATCGACCCTTCGCAGCTCATGGCGGACGTAAATGCACAAAATAATTTTTACCCCACCCAAACACCCTGAACAAATCCGTTCCAATCGTTTAAAGAAGTATCGGAAGTATGTCAAAACCCGCCCTTGGTTTTTCCAAGAACGAAAAGTTAAAAAGTAGAAAATCCATTGAACGGCTTTTTGTCGAGGGCAATTCGGTGTCGAAGTATCCCATAAAACTAATGTACATCGCGGCGGACCCTGATCAACAGGCGCCAATAGTGGCCGGGGTCACCGTCCCAAAACGAAACTTTAAGAGCGCCGTAAAGCGAAACCGTATAAAAAGATTGCTTCGGGAAGGCTATCGTTTGAACAAAGCGCTGGTTTTTAACAATACGGAAAGAAGATTTGCGTTCCTATTTTTATACCTTGGTAAAGAGGAACCGACCTTTGAAAGAATATCGGAGGCCATGAAAAAAGTATTGACCCGTTTTATTGATGAAGCGGAGCGGCGCTAATGAGGTGGTTTAACCTTTTTCAATAGTATTGTTCCTATAAATCTGATCAAGTTTCAAAAATGCGTTGTTCCGTACATTCGGAACAGGACATCAAAACCCAGCGAACATGACAAAACCGATCCGCAAAAAAGTTTTCATTTCCATTTTTGCACTATCCATTTTTTTTGCCGGTACCGGCTTTGTTAAAAGTGATTTCTTCGAAATCGCGAAACAGATCGAAATATTTACGACCCTGTTCAAGGAGTTGAACATGAACTATGTGGATGAGACCAATCCGGCCGCTTTAATGGATACCGCCATTAAAAACATGCTCGACGATCTGGACCCCTATACCAAGTTCCTGAACGAACAAGATGTGGAGGCCTATCGTATCAACAACGCAGGGGCTTACTCCGGTATCGGGGCAACGGTACGGTCCTATAAGGATAAGCTCGTCATCATAGAGCCCCATCAAGGATACCCTGCGGACAAGGCCGGTTTAAAAGCGGGAGACGAGATCATAAAGATCGGCGATATCGTAGTGGCCGATTTTGAGGACAATGCCAGTGAGCTGCTAAAAGGCGCGAACAACACCACCCTTGAAGTAACGTACAGAAGGCAGGGGAAAACAAAAACGACAAAAATTTCCAGGGCCGCTGTCGAGGTCGATGCGGTACCTTTTTACGAAATGGTAAACGCACAAACGGGATACATCGTACTATCAAAATTTAACGCAAAAGCTTCAAGTCAGACCAAAGAGGCATTGCTCGATCTAAAGGAAAAAGGCGCGCAAAAAATCGTTTTAGATCTTCGGGGAAATCCCGGAGGGCTGCTGTCCGAAGCCATCAATGTTACCAATCTCTTTATTCCCAAAGGAGAATTGATCGTGACCACAAAAAGTAAGGTGAAAAAATTCAATAGGGAATACAAGACCAAAAACAAGGCTGTTGATACTGAAATTCCATTGGTCGTTTTAGTGGACGGCTCCAGCGCATCGGCCAGCGAAATTGTTTCGGGCAGTCTGCAGGACTTAGATCGTGCGGTGGTCATGGGGGCCAGAAGTTTTGGAAAAGGCTTGGTACAACGCCCTATGAAGCTCACCTATGGCACCCAATTAAAAGTAACCATTAGCCGTTACTACACCCCCTCTGGAAGGTGTATACAATCCTTGGATTACTGGAACCGCGATGCCGACGGAAAAGCGGTCAAAAATACCGCATTCAAAGATTTTAAAACACGTAAAGGTAGAAAGGTACAAGACGGAGGTGGTGTACTTCCCGATGTGGAAATCGCTTCGGTAAAAGCCAATGAACTGACCGTGGCCCTATTGAACAACAGTGTTATCTTCGACTATGCCACTCAGTATTATTACCGCAATCAACTGAGCGATATCGAAAACTTTACATTTACCGATGCCGACTACAAAGCGTTTAAGACCTATGTGTCCGACAGCGATTTTTCGTTTGAGACCAAAACCGAAAAAGCCCTAAAAAACGCGTTGACGGCAAAGGAAAAAGTCATTTTTAACGAGACCATAGAAAGTGATTTTGAAGCATTGCTTACCAATATCGAACAAAGTAAACTTTCGGCCTTGGGTACCTACCAACGTGAAATTCAAAAGAAATTGGAGGACGAAATCGTAAAACGCTATTTTTACCGGGAAGGGCTCTACCAATACTATCTTAAAAATGATGAGGCCATACTGGCCGCCACCGAACTTTTGGCCGACTCCTCTAAATACAATGGCATACTGCAATAAGATTGTCCGTGTTTGGGTTGTCGTAAGGTATCCCTCAAAAAAACAATGGTAATTTTGTTACCCATTGGGCGCCCTGGAGCGCCCAATTTCATTATAGTTTTATCGCGCCGCTTAAACGTTTCAGTAATATCCTCCCCGCTTCTGACAAAATCCGATTTAGAATTTCCGTAACTTAGGTCTATATTGCTCAACATGAAAGGACCCGGTATTTTTTTAGCGCAATTCGCGGACGATATTCCGCCGTTCAATACCATTGCCGATATGGCTAAATGGGCGTCCGATTTAGGGTATAAAGGGGTACAGATACCCACCTGGGACACACGGCTTTTCGATTTGGAAACGGCCGCTTCCTCAAAAACCTATTGCGACGATTACAATGGAATTTTGGCCGAAAACGGGCTTCAAGCCTGCGAACTGGCCTCTTACCTGCAGGGGCAGGTTTTGGCCATGCACCCTGCCTACCAAAAATTGTTTCAGGCATTTTATCCAAAAGGACTAAATGCAAAAGAGGCTATGGTATGGGCCACGGACCAACTTCAAAAAACCATAAGCGCCTCGGTACATTTCGGCACCGATAATATTTCCGTAATGTCCGGTGGCCTCGCTTGGCCCTATATTTATCCTTGGCCGCAGCGTTCGGCGGGCCTGGTAGATGATGCCTTTAAAGAACTGGCCAAACGTTGGTTGCCCATCTTGGATATGGCACAAGAGCATCAAATTACGTTCGGTTACGAACTGCATCCGGGATCGGATCTATATGATGGCGCTACCTATCAACGCTTTTTAGAAGAAACCAATGGGCATCCCGCCGCTTGTTTGACCTATGATGCAAGTCACTTTTTATTGCAACAATTGGACTATATCGAATTCATCAAATATTTCAAGGACCGTATCAAGGCCTTTCATGTAAAGGACGCCGAATTTCGACCCGATGGCATGACCGGTGTCTATGGCGGTTACCAAGATTGGAAAAAACGAGCGGGCCGTTTTCGATCTCTAGGGGACGGACAAGTAGATTTCAAACAGCTATTTACCCTTCTGACCGATGCCGGTTTCGATGGTTGGGCCATTATGGAATGGGAGTGTTGTATCAAAAGCTCCGACCAAGGGGCCTTGGAGGGAGCCCCTTTCATTAAAGCTCATATGATCAAGGCTTCGGAAAGGTCCTTCGATGATTTTGCCAAAAGCGATACCGATACCGACCTGAACAAAACCATTCTGGGCATCTAACGATTCAACACAATACGAACCGGGCAAGCTCCGTAAAAGCAATGAAAAAATCCGTCAACATCGGCATAATAGGTTCTCAGTTTATGGGCAAGGCCCATAGCAACGGTTATTTGAAACTCCCCCATTTCGTTGAATTGGAAGGAAAACCGAACATGCATACCGCTTGTGGCAGAAATGGAGCGGCCCTAGAAGCGTTTTCCAAAAAATACGGATGGCAACACCAAGAGACCGATTGGAAGCGAATGGTACGGAACGATGCCATAGACCTTGTAGACGTATGCACGCCGAACAACCTCCACCGGCCCTGCGTTTTGGAAGCGGTAGCAAATGGCAAACATGTGCTTTGCGAAAAACCCATGGCCATGAACTATGGGGAGGCCCTAGAAATGTACGAGGCCGCAGAAACTGCCGGCGTCGTACATATGATGATATTTAATTACCGGTTTGTCCCGGCATTGGCATTGGCCAAAAAACTGATCGAATCTGGAAAATTAGGAGCCATCCATCATTTTAACGCCGTCTATTATCAGGACTGGTTGGTGGATCCCAAGTTTCCCATGGTTTGGAGGCACGACGCCAAAACCACAGGTTCCGGTGCACATGGCGACATGAATGCGCACATTATTGATCTGGCACGTTTTCTGATCGGTGATTTTGAAGCTGTTACCGGATTGCAGGAAGTTTTTGTAAAAGAGCGTCCCCTTCAAAACGGAAAGGGGACCGGTAAGGTTACGGCCGACGATACCACCCTTTTTATGGCGCGCTTTAAAAATGGAGCATTGGGGTCTTTCAATGCATCACGTTTTGCCAATGGCTTCAAAAATCACTTAAGACTTGAAATTTTCGGTAGTGAGGGCAGTATTTGTTTTAATCTGGAGCGCCTGAACGAACTACAATATTTCAGTTCGTCCGACGACCCTTCACTTCAAGGCTTTAAAACTATTTTGGTCACGGAAAACAGCCATCCCTATATCGACGCCTGGTGGCCTCCCGGCCATATTATCGGTTGGGAACATACCTTCGTACACCAGTTTGCACAACTCATCGACGGCATTGCAAAAAAGGAACAAGTGGTCCCAAATTTTTACGATGGCCTCTGCTGCCAGGAAGTATTGGACGCGGTAACCCTTTCGGCCAAAAAAGAAGCATGGATTTCAATAAATAACAATCAATAACCAGTAGCATAAGAATAAACGACCTATGAGCGAGATCAATAAATACAGTAAACATGTAACGCAAAACGACGAAAGGCCCGGAGCACAATCCATGCTTCACGCGGCCGGACTTTCCACCGACGATCTTAAAAAAGCACAGGTCGGTATCGTCAGTTGTGGTTGGGAGGGAAACCCGTGCAACATGCACCTCAACGCACTGGCCAAAGAAATGAAGCATAACGTGGTCGAAAACGACCTGGTGGGCCTGATCTATCATACCTCCGGGGTAAGTGATGCCATTTCTATGGGGACCACAGGTATGCGCTTTTCACTGCCTTCAAGGGATATTATTGCGGACTCCGTGGAAATGGTTACCTCGGCGCAATGGTATGATGCCACTATCGCTGTAGTCGGTTGTGATAAAAATATGCCCGGTGCCCTAATGGGCATCAACCGGGTAAACCGTCCGGGGATTATCGTGTATGGCGGGACCATAAAAAGTGGGTGCCATAATGATAAAAAGCTGGACATCACCTCTTCTTTCGAAGCGGTAGGGCAAAAAATGTCGGGTCAGATCACACCGGAGGAATTTAAAAATATCGTTCGCAATGCCTGTCCAGGTCCAGGTGCCTGTGGCGGTATGTATACCGCAAATACCATGGCATCTGCCATAGAGGGCTTGGGTATGAGCATGCCCTTTAACTCCTCGTTTCCGGCCGTAAGCCAACAAAAGGCCGATGAGGCCAATAACATCGGTGCCGCCATCAAGAATATTCTTGAAAAGGATATCAGACCAAAAGACATCCAAACCCGTGAAGCGTTCGAAAATGCACTTCGGTTGATCATCGTTTTGGGTGGATCCACCAATGCGGTCATTCATATGATCGCCCTGGCGAAATCGGTAGGCGTACCCTTAAGTATGGACGATTTTCAACAAGCGAGCAATACCACACCATTGTTGTCGGACCTTAAACCCAGCGGCCAGTTTGTAATGGAAGAGCTTAACGATGTCGGTGGTGTTCCAGGGGTAATGAAAATGATGTTAAAAGAAGGCCTGTTGCATGGTGACTGTATGACGGTTACCGGCAAAACCTTGGCAGAAAACCTTGGTGAGGTCGCGCACCTAGAAGAAGGACAAAAAGTTGTAATGCCACTGGACAAACCCCTTAAAAAGGAAGGACACCTGCAGATTCTCTATGGCAATCTGGCGAAAGAAGGGGCCGTAGCAAAAATTACGGGAAAAGAAGGGGAAGTGTTCGAAGGAACCGCCAATATCTTTGATTCGGAAGATGAGGCCAACTCCGCAATTCTTGATGGAAAGGTTTCAGCGGGAGATGTGGTCGTTATCCGGTATTGCGGACCAAAAGGAGGACCGGGAATGCCCGAAATGTTAAAGCCTACGGCGTCCATTATGGGAATGGGGCTCGGTAAAAAAGTGGCCCTTATTACCGACGGTAGGTTTTCCGGTGCCACACATGGTTTTGTTGTAGGCCATGTTACGCCGGAAGCGCAGACCGGTGGTGCATTGGCGCTGATAAAAAATGGGGACATCATTAAAATTGATGGCGTTACGAACAGCTTGGAGGTGAAACTGTCGGAAAATGAGCTGGCACAGCGCCGGGCCGATTGGAAAGCACCAAAAATTAATGCCGAACATGGGCTTTTGCTCAAATATGCGCACTTTGTGGCCACTGCCTCCGAAGGATGCGTTACCGACGAACTGAACAAGGAACTGTAAGCATAGTGTGTGTGGCCAAAGCCATGCTTTGGAACCGCACAACGGTACAGAATCATTAAAGTACTTCAACTAAAAAAATAGTATGATCGACAAAGAAAAACATGAATTTTTGAAAGCCAAAGCTAACGATATCCGAAGGGAAATCGTAGCCATGGTGCACCGTGCGAACTCGGGCCATGTTGGCGGGAGCTTGGGTGCGGCCGATATCGTTACCGCGCTGTATTACCACGTCATGCGGCACGACCCCAACAAACCCGAGTGGGACGACCGCGATCGCTTTATCCTCTCCAAAGGACATTGTACACCGGTCATCTATGCCGCGCTGGCCGATTGTGGTTATTTTCCCAAAGAAGATCTTTTGGAGTTCCGTCGACCGGGATCCCATTTGCAGGGCCATCCCTATCAACCCAAGACCCCAGGTATCGACGCCAGTACGGGCACTTTAGGTATCGGTATCTCAACGGGTGTAGGCATGGCACTTGGCGCAAAACTTAAAAAACAAGAGCACTACTACTATATTCTCTGCGGTGACGGTGAAATTCAAGAAGGGCAGGTTTGGGAAGCGGCCGCTTTTGCCAACAAGTACAAGTTGAACAATGTGATAGGCTTTGTTGATCGAAATTACCTGCAGACCGACGGATATTCCGAAAAAGTAATGCCGATGGACCCTTTGGCCCCAAAGTGGGAGAGTTTCGGATGGAAGGTATTTACCATTGACGGGCATGATTTTGAAGAGATCATATCCACCATCGAAAAAGCAAAAAAAGAGGACCGCCCGGTAATGATCATCGCCAATACCACCAAAGGAAAAGGGGTGTCGTTCATGGAAGGCGAAGCCGAATGGCACGGTAAACCGCCGGCAAAAGAACATTTTGATAAAGCAATGTTAGAACTCAAGTAACTATGGAATACAAAGCAACAAAACAAGGCTATGCCGATGCGTTACGGGAATTGGGACGTGAAAATGAGAACATATTGGTCATGGATGCCGATGTGGCCAAAGCGACCCTTACCGAACAATTTGAGGCCGAATTTCCAGATCGTTTTTTCAATTGTGGCGTACAGGAACAAAACATGTTATCGGCCGCGGCCGGACTGGCGTTGGAAGGTTTTATCCCCTTCGCCTCTACTTTTGGAGTATTTGCCACCTGTCGTGCAGGCGACCAAATGCGCAGCAGTATCGCCTATCCCAAACTGAACGTTAAAATCGGCGTTACCCATTGTGGAATAAGCGTTGGTGGGGATGGGGCATCGCATCAATCCAACGAGGATATTGGTATGGCGCGCACTTTGCCCAACATGACCGTTATTGTCCCCGGTGACTACGAAGAATCACGTTTGGCCACCCATGCGGCCGCCAAAATGAAGGGCCCCGTATACCTCCGCTTTGGAAGGGACAAATACCCGGTCGTTTCCGAAATTCACGGCTCCTTTGAAATCGGAAAGGCCAAAACCATTCGGGAAGGATCGGACCTCACTATTATAACGACCGGTATATTGGTAAACGAAGGCCTGCTTGCGGCAGCCGTTCTGTCCGAACAGGGCTACTCCGTACGTGTGGTACACATGCATACGATCAAACCCATCGATACCGATGCCATTTTAAAAGCGGCAAGGGAAACAAAGGGAATCGTTACGGCCGAAGAACACTCCATTTTGGGCGGTCTTGGCGAGGCGGTAGCGGCCATTGTATCCGAAAATCATCCTTGTCCCGTACAACGTGTCGGCGTAATGGATACCTTTGGAGAATCAGGGCAAAGCCAGGAATTGTTGGACATTTATGGGCTACGTGCACCGAATATTGTTGAAAAGGCCTTAAAAATATTACGCTAATGGAAGCACTGGTCAAATATGACAAAGGGCCGGGCAATGTAAGGCTTCAGGAAATGGCCGAGCCTAAGGTCGAGAACGGCATGGTATTGTTGGAGGTCAATTCCTGTGGTATTTGCGGTACCGACCTTCACGTATACCACGATACCTTTAAAAATTATCCGCCCGTTATTCTCGGACATGAGTTTTCGGGAAGGGTCGTCGACAAAGGGAACCATACGGATGGGATAGCCCTAGGTCAACGGTATTCCGTATTGGGTGCGCTTACCGTTATTTGTAACGACTGTGAGTATTGCCACAGTGGCGAATTTATGTTCTGCAAGGCCAAACGCGGCATGGGACATGGGGTAAACGGAGCGTTTACCAAATACGTAGCGGCCCGGCCCGATCAATTATATGCCACCGAGGACCACGTAAGCGACGATGTTTCAGCGTTGGTGGAGCCTTTTGCCGTGGCCGTGCACGCGGTAGGGGAAATTGCCCATTTGCAGTTTGGCGATACCGTGCTTTTGTCAGGACCTGGACCAATCGGGATGCTGTTGCTCAAAATGCTTTTGGCGCAAGGGATAAAAACGATCGTTGCCGGAACCAGTGAAGATGCCGACAAACTCGAAACGGCAAAAACATGGGGCGCACATACCGTTGTTAAAGTGGATCAAGAAGATCTACAGGCCATAGTGAGAGATGAAACCCGGGGAAAAGGGGTCGATATTGCCTTTGAAACGGCCGGCGCCGCGGCATCGGCGGCCAATTGTTTGCAAGCGATACGGCCTTTAGGGCAATATGTTCAAGTAGGACACTTTGGCAAGGACATCCGCATACCTTTTGATCTATCGGCCTTTCGGCAATTGACCATAAAAGGATCTGTTGGATACACCAGGGCCACATGGGACCGTGCCATAGAGATCATAAACCAGGGAACCATACGGTTGGAAGATGTCATCACGCACCGGATGCCCTTGACCGATTGGAAAAAAGGATTTGAACTTATGGAGCAAAAAAAGGCTTTGAAGATTCTCCTTAGCCCGCAGTAAACAATGTTTCTGGAATAGAACTTCGTTTTGAGAGGCGAAAATGCAATAAAAGCATCTTGAAATAGGGTGCCAGAACAACTAGCGATTCCAATCGATTATGGATCAAAGGACGCGTGCAACAAAAGACTGGAAACGCCATTGGAAATGGATACTTCCCGTGACGGTGCTTTGTTTGGTGTTGTTATATAGCCTTCCAAAGGAAATCGGTACCAACGTACTTCATATCGCTGCGGGTAATGCCGATAAGGAAGTATGTGACAAGGCCTTGGTTTTGGCAAATAAGAACGCTAGGGTAAGGGAACAGCTGGGAGCCTTGGAACCCCTTGGTGCGCTTGCTATTTTTGAAGGCCATGTACGCTATTCAAAGGCGAAGGATTCCGTTTTTATGGCACTTACCATAAAAGGGGCCAAGGGAAAAGGAAAGTTGGACGTACTAGCGTACAAAACGGATACGTTATGGGCGCTTCAAAAAGTCGCCGTTCGTTTAAAAGAACCGAAGTTTAGAAAAGAAACAATAAGCGTATTAGAAAAATAATACCATTTTTGCTTTAAAATTACACCAATAAAATGCCGTCATTTTTTGCTTGGACGAAAACGGAAAAGGGCCATTTTTGACGGGTAATTTTAAGGTAGAAATGGTATAAATGAGGCTTCTAGGAACACATCGACCCTGCCATGTGTCGGCAACCGGTGAACATTGAAGCGATCGTAAAGCGCGAAACCAATACAAATGATGATAAAAGGTACGGCCGAACTATTGTTGGACACAAACGCTGTTTTAGGGGAGGGTCCTGTTTGGGACTGGAAAAAACAACAGCTTTTTTGGGTCGATATCGAGGGCACCAAACTGCATCGGTACGATCCGAAGGATGGGAAACATCGGTTCTGGGATTTTGAACAAATGATCGGTGCCGCGGTTCCCGATGAAAACGGCACATTTTTACTTGCTATGGAGTCCGGTTTGGCCACTTTTGACCCGGACAGCGGAAAGTTGGCCGAACTTCCCGTATTGCAAAATTCGAATACCGCAATGCGTTACAACGATGGTAAGGTAGATCCCCAGGGGCGTTTCTGGATCGGTAGCATGCACAAACAGGTAGCACCCGAAACGGGAGCCTTCTATTGTGTTGACGCGGATTGGAACGTAAGCGAACAAATATCGAAAACGACCATTTCCAACGGTATGGCGTGGACTTCCGACCAACGATGGTTCTACTATATCGATACGGCCAATTATGAAGTTTGGCGTTTTACCTTTCATCCCGAAACAGGGGATATTTCCAATAAAGAAGTCGCGTTTTCGGTACCAAAATCCTATGGCGGACCGGACGGGATGTGTATCGATTCGCACGACATGCTGTGGATCGCACACTGGGGCGGGCACTGTGTTCGTCGGTGGGACCCCAATACCGGCTCCGTTTTAGAACAGGTAACGGTCCCGGCGCCCCACGTTACTTCCTGTTGTTTTGGTGGGGAGCACTTGGATACGCTGTACATTACCACCGCAAAAAGTGGATTGGACAATACGCAACGTACTGCCTATCCAAAAAGTGGCGGACTCTTTACATATGTTCCCAAAACGGGAGGGACTCCTATCCATTATTTTAAAAAAAGTTAATGCAATACAAGGGAATCAAAGATAAGGTCGCTATAGTCACAGGAGCCGCAGATGGTATCGGCTACGCTATTGTAGCGGCGCTTTTGCAAGAAGGCGCAAAAGTGATATTAAACGATGTAGATGCCGACAAAGCGGCCAATGCTATAAAAACTATTTCACAGCAGCATCCCAATTGTTGTATGGCCGTTCCCGGCGACGCAGGGGCCATTTCGACCATCGATTCCATGGTGGATGCTGCCTACGACACCTTTGGAAGGCTTGATTTTGTTGTCCCGAATGCCGGAATCACCTTATTTGGGGATTTCCTGACGTTTACACCGGAAGCCTTTCAAAAAGTGGTCGGACTCAACCTGCAAGGGGCATTTTTTCTGGTACAACGGGCCGCGAAACGTATTATTTCGGAAAAGGGGAAGGGTAAAGTGGTGTTAATGTCATCAACAGTGGGTATTCGCGCCTATAAACACCTGACCACCTATGCAATGACGAAATCGGCCTTGCGGACCATGGCGGTGAACTTGGCATACGAATTGGGTTCCCGGGGCATCAACGTTAATGTAATCGCGCCAGGGGCGACCCTTACCGAAAGAACACGGCAAGAACAACCGGATTATGAAGGGATGTGGCGCCAATTGAACCCTAACGACCGGGTAGGAACCCCACAGGATATCGCGCAAACCTGTCTGTTCCTGCTTTCCGATGCCGCAATCCATATCAATGGCCAAACCATAACCGTGGACGGGGGTTGGATTACCGCCGGAGGATACCCTGAGGACATTGAATAACTGATTTTCGTCCTAAGATACCCTTGTAATGCTTTAACAGGTATTTTCCTTTTCCTTGGTTCTATTTTACGATAGACACACTGCATCTAGAGGGTAATAATTACGGTTCAAATCGATAATTCCCTACAAGGATTTACGTTTAAGGGTCCTAGACCCGCGTTCTTTGTCCTTAAAAAATGGATTCACTTTCTCTAGGTGATGTATTCACGCTTTTCCTTATTACTGCAACTTTTCAAGGCTTTCTGTTGGGCTGTATCGTTCACCGGCAAACGGCCCGAAACAAAAACCCGAATCGCTACCTGGTGCTGCTTTTATACAGCGCCTCCTTCTCACTACTGCTTTATCTGTTGATCATACCTTTACATCTTCTCCCACATAGGGCCATAGTGTTCTTGGATTCATTTGCATTTTTGTTCGCACCTCTGCTATTCTTGTTTGTCCGAAAAACACTTGCTTTTTCAGCCCTAGAACGAACCTGGAGCACGCTTCTTTTTACGCCCGCCTTCCTACATTTTTGTTATGGACTCACGCTCTTTAGGTATTCCGAACAGCAAATGGACCAATTGCTCCAAGCCAAGGCATTCACCGCTGAATGGGCCGTTATATTTATCCTTTTGATTCTTTGGAGCGCATGGCTGTGGTGTTTAACAGTCGGTCTGGTATGTCGGCGGTATACCCAAAACACAAAAAATACCAACCGGTACCAGCTAAGGTTTCTTATTGTTTTTCTAATCGCCTTGCTACTGGGTATCGGTATCAGTGCCTGTTTTGCGTTGGACTTCTTTTTTGGAATTCAAATACTTCCTTTTACAAAAACCTATATCGGATGGATTCTCATTCCATTCGTAATTTACGGGGCTACCTATTCACTTATGGATCGGCCGGAACTTTTAAGGACCGTTCGTCCCCGGGTACGAACCTCTTTAAACGATTCCCCTGAACTGAAACAGATAAAGGCCGCCCTGGAACATGGGATGCGGGCGGAACATTTGTACCGAAACCCGACACTGTCGCTAAAGGAACTCTCGGAAAAACTTCAAATCGGCCAAACCAAACTCTCCAAAACCATCAACCAATGCTATCACTGTAATTTCTATGATTTCGTTAATCGGTACCGGCTTCAAGATTTTGTCGAAAAAATATCCTTGAACGAACATAAAAAAAGCACCTTGATCGGTATCGCCTACGATGTAGGGTTCAACTCTAAAACCACTTTCAACAAATCCTTTAAACGCCGATTCAAAATAACCCCCAAACAGTATATCGACCGCTTTGTAAAGTAGTACGCCTACATGCGCACGAACGACATCACGGATTGCATGTTGTACCCTTGTTCCATGTTTAATTTAAATCGAAAACAATGAAAACAACATCAATGATCCGCAACATCCATTTTCCCATTGCAATCACCTTCCTCATATGGCTTACGGGCTGTATAGCAGATTACAAGGGAGGAGGTCCCTCCAAAACGGAAACCCGTTCCGAACTTCGACAGCTGCTATCCGAATTTGCCGTCAGCGAGGAGGAAAAAAATGCAGAAGCCCATCGAGCCTTGTACCTTTCGGACGCCGCAACCGTTAATTTCGTCTTGAAAAACAATGGCAGCCCAAATACCGCTACCCTGACCAGGGACCAATGGATCGGTTTTTTTACGAGTTGGGACTACGAGTACTTCCCCGTTTATTCCGATATTGAATTTACCATCAAAAAAGGCATGGCACTGGACAGCCATCTTTTCCAAGGATTTCGGGATGGTGAAGAAGATCTGTTCGGTAATGATCTTTTTATGTATGTAAATACCAATGAGGGATGGAAAATTGTAAGCTTGTCCGCTACCATTACCGCACCGGACGACCCTACGGACTATACCGACTTGCAAATCGGTTCAAACCCGGAAACCCTTTTCAAGGAGTTAAAAAACGCCTTCGACTCGAAAGATCAAGATGCGTTCGACCAAAGCTTTATCGCTCCGAACGCACCCTGCTTTCGATTTAAAAACCGTTTTACCGAAAACTTTACCGCGAATGCGCATACAGCAGGGGTTTTCTTGCATCAATTGGATGGCATCGATGCAAACGCCCAAATTGATTTCAGCAACATAAAACTATCGATAAAAGATGGCTATACCGCTAGGGCAAGTGCTTCCTACACCATTGCGCTTGGCAGGCGAACAATCGAAAAAGGGAACCTTTTGGCAACCTTTATCGGCACACTGGAGCAAGGATGGAAACTTTCCGCTATGGTATTTTCCATCGATAAGAGCTTAGCGAGCTATTGACATAGGGTTGACACTTGGTCGCCGTATATTTGGTATAAACTCGCGACGTTTCAAAGTTTTGAACAGGCCTCCAATATAGAATGCTAAGGTATTTTTGTGGCCTGTTCTTTACCTTTGTGCCTTTAGGTTTTGCCATACACCGCCGCAAGTCGGTCAAAAATTTAACCAAGCCGTTGTCCGTTTAAAACGCATAGGCTTATAGGGAAAGAATGAAAATATTTTCCAAAAACCCGGCAAATTAAGGGGTTAAACAGCGCCTAGTAGATTATCTTATGGGTTATAAATCACCAAGTATCAATGGCGACCGACATCTTGTTACGAGTGGTATAAAGTGCTTTTTTTCAACCAACGACCATGACCAATGAACAAAATGTATAAGCGTATCGACATCAAAACAGTATGGCTACCAATGGTCGCGCTTTTGTTCGCTATGGCGCCAGCTAACGCACAATCCCGATCAGCTTGCTCCGATCTGCTTTGGGAACAAGTTGGGGGACGTCCATCTGAAGCGGAATCGGAAGGAAGCCATTTTGAAATTATCGACGAAAGCAGGAAGGGTTTTCTAAAAATAAAAAGAACCGAGGAAGGTTGTGGCTGCTATGGCGAAACGACCGCGGCGGCTTACAAAGGTTCCGACGAATCCTATACCGTATTGAAAACGGATCGGGACGGCTGTGCTTCCAGCAAAACGGTGGCATCGAACAAGGCGCTTCGATCAATTTTACCCGAAGGTTTTGGTATGCACACCTTCGGTCCGAACATCCAAATCGACTCCAGCGTTGTTGCGAATGCCTTATTTTATTTAGACATTGTCCCTCCAAGAACCGGAACGGACACTACAGTAAAACTAGGGTACATACCCGTAGGGATTCGCGTTTCCAATTCGTTGCTTTCGTTAGAGGGGTATGGGTTGATAGAAGGTGAGCACGGCCCCAATTATCGGTTTCAGGACGCATTCCCGTTTTTCTTTGATCAACTTCAAGACAGTACAGCGCTAACACACCTCTTAAACCAAGATTACCGGAACCTCACCCCTGAAGATCAAAACACGATCGAAAAATTTGTAGGAGCCCAAAAAAACTTTAAAAATAGGAAAGCGCTTTCGGCAGCAATTGCGGAACTATGGAAAGCATATAAGGTGTACGAACGGTTATCCTATGATGGGGTCGTTCTTGGTTGGAACAGGGATCAACAGCGCTTTTTTATAAAGGAAAAACTAAAAAAAGTAGGTCCCGAGTTATCCTTTTACGCATTCGTAAAACAACTGCCCTACTTGCATGCAATATGTTGACTTGGGATGGAAGCTAACCTGAAGAAACATCTGGAATACCTGCTGTGCGTTCGTATTTTGAACATACGTACCCTTTCCGGTAGTGCGCTGTCCGAGACGTATCTTTTGGAAACGGAAACCGAACGTTTCTTCTGTAAAATACACCGTGGCCCACAGGCATTGGATATGTTTCGCTCCGAACAAAGCGCGCTAAAGGCCATTGCCGCCACAAAGACCGTTGCAACCCCTACCGTACGGCTTTGCGAGGGTTTGGAAAAGGGTGCGCTACTGCTGATGGACTTTGTGGCCCCCAAACGACCGGAACCCAACGAAATGGTAGCTTTGGGCCATCAGTTGGCGGCCCAGCACAAACTGTCCCATGCCCCTACTTTCGGATGGGAAGCGGACAATTTTATCGGAAGTTTGCCACAATCCAATACAAGGGATAAAAACTGGGCGGCTTTTTATGTTCGGGAAAGGTTACTACCACAACTGCGTAGGGCCTTGGATGCACAACTTCTAAAAACAAACGACATCCCAAGCGAAGCCGTACTCCTAAAAACCTGCGAAAACGTGTTTCCAGAAGCCGTCCCCTGCTTGCTGCACGGAGATCTTTGGTCGGGCAATGTTATCATCTCGAACACGGGAACGCCCTATCTTATCGATCCAGCGGTATACTATGGCCACTATGAGGTAGATTTGGCAATGACACGCCTTTTTGGCGGGTTTCCCGAAGTATTCTACCGGGCCCATGCTTCGCATTTCCCTGTAGCGCCCTACGCAAAAGAACGGAACGAACTCTATCAGCTCTATTATCTTTTGGTCCATTTAAATTTGTTCGGGAGTTCCTATTATACACAAGTATCCCATATTTTAAAACGCTATTTCAACTAGATATGGAAAATTTTGAAAACGCCCTGATGGGAGGACATCCCAATTCCTTGGGAAATACGGTGGAAGTCGTGGCCACTGTCCTAAAACATCCCGAACGTTTTGAAGAATTGTTTAACTGTTACTTCAGTGAGGATGAAGTGGTGCGCCTTCGCGTTTCCAATGCGATGAAACGCATCGGCAAAGAACAAAAAGCGCTATTGGTCCCTTATATCGATCGTTTTCTCGACGTTATTTCAACAATTGAACAGGCATCCACCCAATGGACCTTGGCCCAGTTGTTTTTGCTGTTAGAACGCGATTTAAACGCGCTACAACTACGGAAGGCAAAAGAGCTCCTGATAAAAAACCTTGGCCGCCATGACGATTGGATCGTACTCAATACCACTATGGAAACCCTGGGACGTTGGGCCAAAAAAGATGCCAAACTAAAGCAATGGTTGATTCCCCAGTTGGAACGTTTAAGCAAAGATTCGCGAAAATCCGTTCATGGAAGGGCAAAAAAAATACTCCTTAAAATCCAGTAGAATTTCCGTAATTTTAAGAAAAAAGTCATGAAGAAGGTTCCGAATACGAGAGCTATTACCGTGTTCTTCAATAGTTTGGCATTGCTGCTTATCCTTTTCGGCTGTGAAAGCCCCGAAAAAGAGAGCCCTTCGCGATCCATGTACACCACGTGGAGCTCGTACTTGGGCGATCCGGGAAGAACCCACTACTCCACATTGTCACAGATTACAAAAAAGAATGTTGGTCGGTTAAAAGTCGCCTGGTCCTACGAGGCTAGCGATTGGGGCCAAATGCAGATGAACCCCTTGGTCGTCGACAGTATGCTCTACGGTGTTACCGCTGCATTGCGCGTAGTGGCCCTTCATGCGGGAACCGGCAAGGAAATTTGGCAATTCGGAGATTCGGTAAAAGTTTGGCATTCCACCAGTCGAGGGGTTTCCTATTGGGAAAAGGGGAACGACAAACGCATTTTATGCACCCGCGGTAGCGACCTTTACGCTTTGGACGCCCTTACCGGAAAACCCGTTCCCGGTTTTGGGGAAAACGGCCGTGTAGATATGCGCTCGGGCCTTTCCGAAAAAGCCAAAAACAAGTTTGTAATTTCCAATACACCGGGCACCGTTTATAAAGATTTGATCGTGATGCCCATACGGGTTTCCGAGGGGCCCGGCGCACCTCCGGGCGATGTTATGGCGTTCAACATCCTGACCGGGGAAGTGGAGTGGGTTTTTCATACGATACCGGCTACCGGTGAAGCGGGCGCCGACACCTGGGGAAATCCAGAAATCAGAACGCATGAGCTTGTTGGTGCTGCCAATAGTTGGGCGGGTATGGCCGTAGATGACGAGGCTGGAATCCTTTTTGTACCCACTGGCTCCGCAGCTCCCGATTTTTATGGGGGTCCCCGCAAGGGAAGTAATCTCTATGCCAACAGTTTGGTAGCCCTGAACGCGGCTACCGGGGCCTATTTGTGGCATTTTCAATTTACCCATCACGATATTTGGGACCGCGATCTGCCCGCTCCGCCAAATTTATTGATGGTGGAAAGGAATGGAAAAAAAGTACCCGCGGTCGCTCAGGTTACCAAACAGGGATATGTGTATGTTTTTGACCGAAAAACAGGTGTTCCCCTCTTCGATATCGAGGAAATACCGGTGCCGGCATCTACCCTTGAAGGGGAAACCGCCTGGCCAACACAACCTTTTCCGGTTGCTCCCAAACCCTTTGCACGCCAGTCGACCGACCTCGGCGAAGACCAATTGAGTCCGTTTGCCAAAAACAAGGAGGAACTGCTTAGCATGTTCCGAAAAGCGGATAAACGCATTTATGCACCACCAAGCCTATCGCCCGTTCTTTTACTTCCAGGATATGACGGTGCGGCGGAATGGGGGGGTGCGGCCGTAGATCCACAGGAGGGGATACTTTATGTAAACAGCAACGAAATGCCGAGAATACTGCAAATGGGAAAGGCAACGGAAAAACCCATTGGCCTGCCCTTGGGGGAAGCGGTATATGGCCAATATTGTGCCAGCTGCCATCAAGCGGGCCGACAAGGTATGGAGGCCAGTGGGTTTCCGTCATTGCTCGATCTAGAGCTTCGCAAGGAGAAAAGCGAGGTCTCCGATATTATTGCGCACGGCAGGGGAATGATGACTGGTTTTCCGGACATTCCAAAGGAAGAAAAAGAGGCGTTGTTACGCTTTCTTTTTAATGAAGAGGTAAAACATAGCGTTACCGAAAGTAGTGCGACATCAACTGCCGAAAAAGTCCCATACGACCATAAGGGATACAACAAATTTTTGGATAGCGACGGATTGCCCGCGATAGCACCACCTTGGGGTACCTTACATGCTATCAATTTAAATACTGGAGAGTATATTTGGTCCGTTCCTTTCGGGAATACCCCGGAGTTAGGAGAAAAAGGCATCGGTACCGGTACCGAAAACTATGGCGGGCCCGTAGTTACCGAAAACGGATTGCTCTACATTGCGGCTACCCGCGATGGATATTTTAGGGTGTATGACAAGCAAAACGCCACCCTCTTGTGGGAGTACAAATTGCCGGCTCCGGCCTTCGCCACACCGGCCATGTACGAGCTGGACGGAAAACAATACATCGCCATCGCTTGTGGGGGCGAAAAATTAGGTACCAAAAAAGGAAATCAGATCATCGCTTTTGCCCTATCGGAATGAAAAATATACTGATCGTTTTTTTATTGCTTTTCATGTTTGGCTTAACGGCCCAACAACCCTATCAAAAGGGGGTAATCATCGATTCTCTTCCCGTTAACGGTTCGGACGTAGAGCTGTTTGCCCTGTACTTGCCCAAAACCATGAAGGCGGGCGAAAAGGCACCTATCGTCTTCTTGTTCGACCCTCAAGCCCAAGGCAAGACCGCCATAGCACACTTTATTTCCTCCGCTGAAAGTCATGGACTTATTGTGGTCTGCGCAAATCACATTCGAAACGGTCCCTATGAGCAAAATTTTGCCAAAGCGGAGCGATTGTTCGCACATGTACTTTCCAATTTTTCTATTGCGGAAAATCAAATCTATCTAGCGGGGTTTTCGGGAGGTTCGCGTTTGGCCACCGCAATCGCCGTACTTACCGATCAAATGGCAGGGGTCATCGCCTGTGGTGCCGGTTTCTCCCAACACCCAATGCACGGCCCTAGCGACCAACACTTTTCATACGTAGGGGTCTGCGGCACCAGGGATGTCAACCTTACGGAAATGTTCGGGGTGGTCTCCTACCTGGATACTATTGATTTTGATCATACGCTATTGACCTTTGAAGGTGGACATCGGTGGCCCCCTTCGGAAGTGTTGCATCGCGCTTTCGACTGGTTGGTTATCCGCAATCAAGACAAAACGGGCGGGACATTGCCAAAAACGTTTTTGGAAACCGCCTACTCCCGCGCCCAGGAAGGGATTCGCACAGCGGCCAAAAACGGACTTTTATTACAGCAAGCAAACGCTTATGAGCATACCATCGCCACCTTCGGTCCTTTTTTCCAAACGGACAGTATTGCCGACGCCATGGGCGTACTCAAGGCCAGCAAGGAGTACAAAAGCCAGAAAAAAGCCAGAAAAACAGCGCTTGCAAAAGAAACACAATTGGTGAGCACGATTTCCGACCGTTTTTATCAGGATTACCAAAAACCGGAAAAGGCCCGCCTTTCGTGGTGGCAGAAACAACTCGATAATTTAAACGGGGACGCATTGCGAAATACGGAAATGGAACGAATGGCCGATCGTATAAAAAACAGGATCTATATCATGACCATTGAACGCGCGCGAGCAGAAAACCCGAAACCTTCAGAAGCGCAAATCAACCTCTGTAAAAACATCAATCGTTTGGTATATGCCGAATAGGCCTTCCCCTATTCGAATCCTTCAATCGTCGGAACACGGAATTTCCATAAAGCCTCCCTTATCGCGCAACAACATGCGATAAGCGTTCACGCTATCCCCAACGTTAACATTCGACCTTTGATAATCCGGGGTATATTCCACGTTGTCCCAATAATCGGTCCTAGGCTTTTTTGCACGCAAGTCTCCCGTAGCTTCCATCCAGGCGTTGAGCGCGTTTCGCAAACGCTTAAGCGCTACTTCATGTTCGGGGTTCTCCACTTCGTTTTGGAGGTTATACGGATCTTTCGCTAAAACATATAGCTCCTCGGCCGGGCGTTTTCCGAAAGAAAGGTCAAAATAGTCCCTATCGTCAGCTTTTCCCTCCATTTGCATGATCAAAAACTTGGAAATGGAATTGTCAACATCCCCATACTGACCTACCGATTGGTGTACCTTAGGGTCCCCTGCCGGCCAGCGGTCGGGCTCAAAATTTTTGATGTACAGGTATTCCTGTGTTCTAACCGCACGGGCGGGATAGCTCAAATCTCCTTTGCGGACATTGGCATGCCTCTCGCGTTCCAAAAACACGGTGTCCCGTTGCTGGGCCATGTCCGTTTCTCCCTCAAAAAGCGGTAACAATGTTTGCCCTACGAACGATTTTGGGACTTCGATACCGGCGGCTTCTAAAAAAGTAGGTGCAAAGTCGATAAAATTCACAAATTCCGAAATCCTTTTTCCTCCTTCAATACGCCCTTTCCAGTACATGGCGAGCGGCATTCTTGTCCCATAATCGTAAAGGTTCGCTTTCGCTCGGGGGAAAGGCATGCCATTATCGCTGGTCATTACTACAATAGTATTGTCCAGAAGACCTTCCTTTCGCAGCCTATTGAGTATTGCGCCCGATTCCCTATCAAAACGCTCTACTTCAAAATAATAATCCAACATATCGCTACGTACACAGGGTACGTCCGGCAAAAAATCCGGAACGATTACCTCATCGATATCCATTCCGGTTTTGGCGCCCGAATTCCTTTCATACCTTCTGTGAGGGTCGTTACTCCCAAACCAAAAGGCAAAAGGCGTATCCCTTTGGGCATTTTCCAAAAAGCTTTTAAAACTATCGTATTCCTTCCCCGCGGGATTATGTTGGTAACCACCGGCCTTATAATCTCCCGGACCCCATCCTTTTCTGCTCCTTCCGGTATAATAGCCGGACTCTTGTAATAGCGACATCCAATTTTTAAACTTTTTTGGAATCACCGACCACAGGTTACCGGCACTTTCCATCTGATGCGGATAACGTCCCAATAAAATACTGGCACGCGAAGGGGAACAAGAAGGGGATGCGCAATAGGCGTTATCAAAAACAGCGCCTTCCGAGGCCAACCAGTCGAAGGTGGGCGTGCGAACCAAAGCGTCCCCATAATATCCCGCATGGGGATACGACCAATCGTCAGCAATAAGAAAAATGATGTTGGGACGCGTTTTCTGAAAGCTTTCCATAGCTGTCTTTTTTGTATGGCCCGACATTAGTAACAAGGGAAACATAATGCCAAGGAGCAAAAAACGACCGAACGTTCTAAAATGGCTACTTTTTAATTTCATAATTGAGGTATTTTAGACAAGCTAGATTCCAAAATGACCAAGGGAAATAGCGTAGTGGACAATGGATCTACTAAAAGTACTAAAAATGCCCAATACCGTATTTAAACCCGGATTATGCATTAGAACTTTGTAATGAAGCTTTTAGCCGCGATAAAATATGACATTTTATGAATGTAAGCATAGCACCGCTACGGTTACATTTAAAAATGTAGCGCAGCGCCATATTTTGAAGTAGCTGGAAGCTGTAATAGATTTTCTAATGCATAAAGCGGGTTAAATAGCGATACCGGGCTTTTGGGACAAATTTGTTGTAGCATTTGTCCTATATTGTTGTTCAAATGTTTAAAATACACCTTAGTTTTAAAACATGATAGAACTTCTGAACAGGGCCGTTTCCTTTGCCGAAAGAACAGCGCTCGTTTCCAACGGGAAACAGTATACCTATCAACACCTATTGGATGCATCGCAAAATGTAGCGGGAAACTTGCTGAATGGAGCAGCGGATTTGAACGAGGCCAGAATCACCTTTTTGGTACCGCCCTCTTTCGAGTACACCGCCGTGCAATGGGGCATATGGGCCGCCGGAGGTATTGCGGTGCCACTTTGCGTGCTGCACCCGTTACCTTCCATACAATATGTTGTGGAAGACACCCGAACCAATGTGGTTGTCGCACATACCGATTTTATCGATTTTCTAAAGCCTTTGGAAAAAGAAACCGGTATTGCCATAATACCCTTATCCGAACTGCTCAAAAAAAACACGGCATCACTTCCCGATATTTCCTTGGAGAGACGTGCCATGATCTTATACACCAGTGGTACCACCAGTAAACCAAAGGGGGTGGTAACCACCCATGCCAATATTGAAGCCCAGATCGTTACGCTTGTAAGTGCTTGGGAATGGCGAAAGGAGGACGCCATCTTGAATATTTTGCCCCTACACCATGTACACGGCATCATCAATGTAATGAGCTGTGCGCTCTGGAGTGGAGCATCCTGCGAATTTTTGCCCAAATTTGATGCAAAACAGGTGTGGGATGCCATTGCGTCGGGACGACTAACACTTTTTATGGCGGTACCGACCATTTATTACAAACTGATCTCCTTTTGGGAGAGCGCCTCGCGAGAAGTAAGGGAACGACTATCAAAAACGAGTTCCGAGTTGCGGTTAATGGTTTCAGGTTCGGCCGCCCTGCCGGTTCCCGTTTTGGAAAAGTGGCGGAGCATCACCGGGCAAACCTTACTGGAACGGTATGGTATGACCGAAATCGGCATGGGGCTTTCCAATGCCTATTCCGGTGAGCGCAGGCCGGGGCATGTAGGCCTTCCCTTGCCCGGGGTAAAAATGCGCTTGGTCAACAGCGACAACAAAACGGTCAAAGAAGGGGAGCCGGGTGAATTTCAATTCCAAGGGCCCAGTGTGTTTCAGGAGTATTGGAAAAAGCCGGAGGCGACCAAAAAGGCCTTTACCGATGATGGATGGTTTATTACCGGAGACATCGGAATGTACCATAACGGCATGTATAAGATTCTCGGCCGCGATAGTGTCGACATCATTAAATCCGGAGGGTACAAAATCTCCGCATTGGAAATTGAGGATGTTCTACGAAAATACGAGGGTATAGCGGATTGCGCCGTGGTGGGGCTACCGGACGAGGAGTGGGGCGAAATTATCGGAGCCTGTGTCGTATCCAACGCAAAAACCATTGATGCGGAAGCGGTGAAACACTGGCTCAAAGAGCGGCTGCCGGGTTACAAAATACCCAGGAAGTTCGTGCAGCGGCCGTCCTTGCCCAGAAATGTGCTGGGCAAAGTCACCAAAAATGAATTAAAAAAGAACTGGCCCAACGACAATTAGGCAAACCCAGTTTGCTTCGTAAAAGCCCATGAACACCATCTTTCGGCGCTAAATGTTGAAGATGAAAACATCAGATCTATGGATTTTCTTACCGTATTCCCCTATGTGGGTATTTTGGTTCTTGTGCTGCTCAATGCCATTTTGGTATTGAAAAGGGATATTACCGTGGATGATAGCGACCATAATCCAGAACATTGATGGACTATTTTAACGAACATTGGGTCACACTCGTACTTACGGCATTTTACGTTGGGGGTTGCCTCTATATCGGATGGTTTTTTAAAAAGAAGGCGTCGCAAGGGGTAGAGGGATATTATGTTGCCAAAAGGGAAATCCCGGGTTGGGTGATTTCGCTCGCTTTCTTTTCCACCTCTGCCAGTACCAACACCTATATCGGCCAAGCGGGAAAATCCTTTCAATATGGTCTTTCCTGGGCCTGGATGGGTTTGATATGGACATTTTTCTGTATCGTTTCCTGGCAGCTACTCGGGCCAAAAATGCGATCACAGACCGCACGGTTAAAATCATTTACCATTCCCGATTATTTTCATTTACGGTACAAGAGCAATATGGCCAAAAGCATCCGGGTGCTTTCGGCATTGATCATCTTGTTCGCCACAATTTGGTATATGGTAGGCATCGCAAAGGGTTGTGCCCATGTATTGACCTCGGTACTCGATATTCCCTACGAATACGGAGCCTTTGCCATTATTGCCGTTACCTGTGCCTATACGATATGGGGCGGCATGTATAGTGTGCTATGGACGGACGCCATACAGGGAATTATCATGTTCGGAGTAGCTATTTTGATGTTGGCCATTCCCTTCATGTATGCCGGTGGAACAGCCAATTTGATGGAGGCCATTGGCAATACCGAACATGTAACACAACAGGGCGAACCCATGAGATTGGGCCTGGTCACCTTTGGGGAGCTGGTTTCCTTTTTATACATCCTCGGCATTGGTTTGGCCGTAGGCATGAAACAGATTTCCGAACCAAAAAATTTAATCCGGTTTTACTCGATCAACAATGCCAAAAGCATGCGTTTTGCCATGATTTGGACACCGATTTTCCTAGGTATTTCCTTAGTTTGCGTAATGGGGCTCGGTGCTTTGGTCCACGGTATGGTCAACGCCGAGGAAGCGGGGTATTTGATCCACCACACCGATGAGGTGGTCGGTTTTATGCTGGACAAGTACGATAACAAATTTGTGAACGGTATCTGTGTCGCCGGTCTGTTCGCCGCGGGAATGTCTTCCCTGGCTTCCGTCATCATCATTATCGGAACCGCTTTTGTAAAAGATATTTGGCATGTGGTGCGCCCCATGGATACGTCAAAAATTATTCCCAGAACAAAATGGTTTATGGCAGGCTATTGTGTGCTGGTGTATGTATTAACGCTATATCCGATGGCAGGTATTGTTGAGCTTACGGCTTTCGCCGGCGCCGTATTTGCCGCTAGCTTTTTTCCGGCTATTTTCGGGGGGCTATACTTAAAATGGGGTACCGACCTGGGCGCTTTGGCCTCCATGGTGATGGGAATGCTCGTCAATGTAGTATGGCGCTTCGGGTTTCGTTTCGAATATGCGGCGCTCAAAGATATCCATGAGGTCATCCCCGCCTTTTTAATGGCCATGCTCACCTACATCTTGGTAAGCTTGTGGAGCGGTAAAAGAAAGCCCGACGACGCCCATTTAAAACTGGTTTTTGGTACTCCCAAAGAATAGACCATCTCTGAAAAATGGTATTAATCCCTAAAGACCGAAGCTTGGGACAGTTGTAACAACCCTTGACCCTCCTGTTTCCACAAACGCTTGGTCCGTAGGTAGCGGTCTTTGTTGAAAGCATCAAAATTTTCGGCCGTGTCGTCCATACTGCTCACGTGCACCTTGCCGGACGAATGGATAAACTCGTTGTTTCCGATCCACATACCTACATGCACTACTTTCTCGGCCGTCGAATCGGTCGCTTTTCTTCCAAAAAACAGCAAGTCGCCTTTTTGCAAGGCATCAAAGTTTTTGAGGGTATCGACCAGCGTTCCCGTATGCACTTGCTGCGAAGCGTCGCGTGGGATTACCATTCCGTTCAGAAAAAATATTGTTTTCGTGTAGCCGCTACAATCAACGCCCTTGGACGAGGTGCCGCCCCACAGATAGGGCAGTCCCATAAACCTTTTTGATGTCCGTACCAACCCCTCAACACCATTGTCCGCTCCTTTCAGCCATTCTTCGTACAAAACCGCTGCCACCATATTGATATACCCGATACGCGCATCGGGAAACTGTACTTTATAATACCCTTCTTGCTCTTCGAGCAATTGCAGAACGTTCCCCGCAACGAGGTCGGATATTGGCTTGGTGTTATCTGCCGGGGTTTCATACGCCTGTCCGTAAGTTTCCGTAAACATCACTTTAGGGCCGGTCTTCCAACCCTTCCATTGGTTTTCATCCATCAATACAATTCCACCATGATCGACCCAGGCCAAATACCGGTCAGGTGTCTGGATCAAATACCATTCGCCATCTCTTTTAAGAACGTTTACCGGGGTTCCCAAAGTTGCTTGGGTAGCCAGTTCGGCAGAATGCTTGGGGTTGCTGCGCAGGTTCGCTACCGAAATGGTAATAAGCCCTTTCGTCTTTCCGGCTAAATCGGCATTTGGCAATAACTGAACGCTGTCGACATATGAAATGTTTTTGGCAGTCAATTTTTCCTTTAAGGCGCTTACTGCTTCGGGTAGGTTGCTTTCTCCTTTCAACACATAGATTTTTCCTTGTTTTTCAGGGGCTATCTGAAACAGGGCTACCTGTTTATCGGGGGCGTACGCTTCCTTTATTTCAGAAATTTCATCTTTGAAATGTGCTTGTTCCGGTTCACCATCAAGGGGCCTACAGGAAACGAAACAAAAGCCAAACGAAACGAAAAAGCACAAAAGAACGATAATGGCGCGCATAATAAGTGGGTTTATACCGGTTTATATCATTTTAACTCTGAAATGGTATTACCACAAAAGTAAAGAAATTAACCCCTGGTTTTTCCAGTTCACAAGGCTAACCAAGCCATAAGCGGTCGGGCTTAGGGCTTATCGGCCCACATTGTTTTCATCGGAGAACAAAGCTTTATCCGACTATTTGCCGTTGCGAAACAAAAGGTTGGTGGTAGTACCGTTGTCCCGTAGCCTGGTACAACGCGTTGGCCAACGCCCCGATTATCGGTGGCAATGACGGCTCTCCCAGCCCGGTAGGGTCGATTCCGTTATCTACAAAAAATGTGGCGATTTCCTTTGGGGCCTGCCGGTGACGGATCAACGAATAGGTATCAAAGTTCTGTTGCTCCGGTTTCCCGTCCTTAAAGGTCAGTTGACTATAGGTAGCATGTCCTATTCCATCGATAATACCGCCTTCGATCTGATTTTTTGCACTCAATGGGTTTACGACTATTCCGCAATCTACGGCACACCAAACTTTTTTGATGACAGGCGTGTCGCCATCCATCTCAATATCCAATACTTGGGCCACATAGGAGTTATGGCAAAAATAAGCGGACACGCCCCTTGCGGAGCTGCCTTTTACGCCAGGCTTCCAATTGGCTTTTTCCCGCACCAGCTCTAACACCCCTGCGTAACGTTTCGCATCGTAATCGTTATTCTCAATGGCGCCAACGGGATCTTTCGCGGCCCTTTCCAACAGTTCCAGCCGAAATGCTATAGGGTCTTTGCCCGCGAGTTCCGCAACCTCGTCCATAAACGATTGTTCCGCACCGGCAATAAAATTGGATCGCGGAGCCCGCCAGGCACCGGTAGTGACGTTTGATTCGAACGACTGTTTTTCCGCCAAATAATTATCGACGGCACCGGCGGGAAAGCGGTTTTCGAATACCAGATCATCGTTTGTTCCCACACCTTTCACATGCCATGCGATCAATGCCCCATTTTCATCCAAGCCCGCTTTGTAATGTACTTTGTACGCCGGCCGGTACGTGCCCTGCGTCATATCGTCCTCTCTGCTATACACTAATTTTACGGGAGCCTTTATTTTTTTGGAAATTAGCGCCGCTTCTATACCGAAATGACCGTAGAGCCGTCGTCCAAAACCACCGCCCATCCGCGTCATCATAATATCGATCTGCTCCACCGGCATTTTCAAGACCGATGCCAGGGTCAATTCTAAAAATTCCGGGGTCTGGATGGGTCCTTTTAAAATGGCTTTTTCGGCAGTGACATCTGCGAAAAAATTCATCGGCTCCATAGTATTGTGCGCCAGAAAAGGGGCGCTATAGCTGCGTTCGATAACTTTTGCGGCCTTTTTGAACGCGCTTGCAACATTTCCATCCTCACGGGCGGGCGCCACGCCGTTCAAATTCAATTTTCCGTCCAGACCATCGTTGTGATCGCCGGTACTTTCCGCTTGCGACGCTTCCTCCCATTGTACCTCCACCGCTTTTTTGGCTTGCATACATTGCCATGTAGATTCGCCCACTACCGCGACCAATTTTGCAATGCCACCACCATCGGACCATTGCTTTTCCACGCCTTCCGGGTATACCTCTATAGGAAATACATCCTTAATACCGGGCATGGCCTTTGCTTTACTCGCGTCCATTCCCTTGAACTGCATACCGAACGCGGGCGGATGGATGATCATGGCCGTAAGCATGCCCTCCTCCGCGATGTCCAGTCCGAACAAGGGCTGGCCCGTAACGATTTTTGGTCCGTCCACATTTTTTTTATCCGTTCCGATAAGGTTAAAATCCGCTGTTTCCTTTAAAGCGACCTCTTCGGGCACTTCGACCGTTGCGGCCGCGGAGGCCATTTCCCCATACCCGGCCGATCGGTTACTGCCCTCATGGGCAAGTATCCCGTTTTTTGCAACAATTTCGCCCACCGGAACCTGCCATTGTGCCGCCGCGGCGGTCATCAGCATTTGTTTGGCGGTGGCGCCGGCCATACGCAATGCCTCCCATCCTTGGCGTATCGATTGGCTTCCTCCTGCCAATTGTCTTGTAAAAATAGCCGTGTTCAAAGGGGCCTGTTCAATGATTACATCTTTCCAGTCGACATCCAACTCTTCGGCAATGATCATCGGCATGGCCGTTTTTACATTTTGTCCGATTTCGGGATTTGGCGACATAATAGTTACTAGACCATTATCCGCAATTTTCAAAAAACCATTGATATTGAACCATTCTTTGGGTAAATTCTTGATCTGTTCGGGCGAGGGTTTGCAAGAGGCCAGCCAGCTAAAGCCCAAGAGCATTCCGCCCCCGGCAAGGGCCGACCCTTTTAAAAAAGAGCGTCTGTTGTATGAAGTTTTTACGAGTGTCATTTGGCGTTTTTTTAAAGTTTACTCGATAATCGAGATTTAAAATGCTCCGACGCTTGCGTCGAAATCAATATTAATTTTCATTCTAATGCCTCCTGGGCTTGCCCCGAGGTTATTTACTAGGAATTTTCGGAATTAGCCGCTCTTTTTATCGCTTTTTTGATTCGGGTATAGGTACCACAACGACAGATATTTCCGTTCATGGCGGTCTCTATTTCTTCGTCGGTAGGTTTGGGGTTGCTTTTTAAAAATGCGCTGGCATTCATGATCTGTCCCGCTTGACAATAACCACATTGGTATACATCTTCCTCCAACCAGGCCTCTTGTACGGGATGATCTCCATTTTCCGAAAGCCCTTCAATGGTCGTAATCTCTTGGTCACCTACGGCGGATATCGGCAATTGGCAGGAACGTACCGCGGTATCCCCTAAATGTACGGTACAAGCGCCACATTGGGCAATACCGCAACCATACTTGGTGCCTACCAGTTTTAAATGATCTCGAAGCACCCATAACATTGGTGTGGTGGCATCTACCGCTACGTTTTGGGTCTGTCCGTTTACTGTAATTTCAAAAGTCGTCATGCTGGAAATAAAATTGCTGTTCTTGCTGAAATTACAAAATTTTGAGGTCGGTTGGTTGTGTTTAACAAAATAGAAATATCCATGCTTAACATTTTTATGGGGAATGTCGGTATTGTCCCGCTCGGTTTTAATAATTCCGGGAAAGTTTCAAAAGAAGCATCGATATTGATTAAATTCGTCAGCAATGAAAAAAGTAAGCGTTATCGAACTCTTTGCCGGAGTGGGCGGGTTTCGTTTGGGCCTGGAGAAAACCGACAAGTACAAGGTGGTTTGGAGCAATCAGTGGGAGCCCGCGACCAAAAAACAACACGCTTCCATGGTATATGAAGCACGCTTCGGAACAGCGGGACACAGCAATTGTGACATTGCCTCCGTTGCTGTTGCCTCCATTCCCGATGCCGATATGCTGGTGGGCGGATTTCCCTGTCAAGACTATTCCGTCGCGACCACGCTACAGAACTCCAAAGGGCTTATCGGAAAAAAAGGCGTGCTGTGGTGGAGCGTACACCGTATCTTATCTGAAAAGAAGAATAGACCGAAATACCTTTTTCTAGAAAATGTCGATCGTCTTTTAAAATCGCCATCGACCCAAAGGGGCAGGGATTTTGCCATTATTTTAAAAAGTTTGGAGAACTTGGGGTATGCCGTGGAGTGGCGGGTCATCAATGCGGCCGATTATGGTATGCCTCAACGGAGAAGGCGGGTATTCATACTCGCATATCACCAAAGTACTTCCTTATACAACAAACTGAACGCGCAGCGGCCAAACCAATGGATGCATGACCTTGGGCCAATGGCAAATGCCTTTCCCATATCGGAAAAGGTAATGGGCGAGCATTCCTTTCCTATTGAGGGCGATTTGGTTTCCCTTTCGGAAACCTTTAATAGTGGCGAAAAAAAATCGCCATTTGAGAACACCGGCCTATATTTTGAAGGACGGGTACATACCCTAAAATCCATGGCGCGGTATCATGGACCAAAAACGGTGCTCGAAGATATTTTGGAAGACGGCGAGGTACCTGATGTTTTTTACATCCCCGAAAAAGAAATGCCAAAATGGAAATATTTAAAGGGATCCAAAAAAGAAATGCGTACCGCAAAAAACGGATTTGCATACCATTATAGTGAAGGAGCAATGGTTTTTCCCGATGCAATGGACAATGCCTCCAGGACCATAATTACCGGAGAAGGGGGAAGCAGTGCTTCTCGATTCAAACATGTTATCGCGACCGAAAAAGGACTAAGAAGGCTTACTCCCATAGAATTGGAACGTCTGAATATGTTTCCCGACGACCATACCCTGTTGCCCGGTATACCGGACGCCAAAAGGGCTTTTTTTATGGGAAACGCTTTGGTCGTGGGCGTTGTGGAAAAGCTGGCAACGTCGCTTTACGAGCAGTTTTAAACGCTATTAAAATTTGAGTCAATCCACTGATTATAATTACTTTACATTAGAAACAGACTAAGTGGTCGGTTCGTATAAATTTCACTGTTGCCCTCTAAATTATCACGATAAATTCACCGTATATTATGTATCAGACTACTATTTAAAAATCGTCGACCGACTACTCGGTCTGTTGATGTCTCTTTTTAGGAATCCGCTTAAGATGCATCTATATGGCCCGGTGTTTCCGTATATCTTATAAACGGTGTTATGAAACCATTTACATATGCCCTACTCTTACTATTTTTGGTGACCGCCTGCGGGGGTAAAGATGATACGCCTTTTGAAGAGGCCCAACCACGGACACAAACGGATGAGCCTTCGGAACCGGAAAATCCGAACGGTCAAGAAAATTCCGAAAACCCCTTGCTTCAGTTATCGGGAACCCAACTAGTGGATGCCGATCAAAATCCCATTTATTTACAAGGTGTTGCCTTTTCCAACTTTATTTGGGACAACGGGCCGCTGCCTCCCGAGCATCATACCGAAGAAGATTTTAAACGGGTCGCCGATATGGGCATGAACAGCATACGCTTCTACTTAAACTATACCTACTTTGAGGACGATGCCGACCCGTATACCTACCGCCAAAGCGGTTGGGATTGGTTGGACCAAAATATCGCCTGGGCCAAAAAACACGGTGTTTATCTTATACTGAACATGCATGCCCCACAAGGAGGCTACCAATCGCAAGGTGAAGGCGACGCCCTTTGGAACGATATGGCCAACCAAGATAGGCTGATCGCGCTATGGAAAGCCATTGCCGAACGCTACGCGGATGAAGTTCAAATCGCCGGATTTGGGCCTTTGAACGAGCCTGTTCCTACAAGGTCGATCACGCAATGGAGTGTACTCGCGCAAAAACTCGTAGATGGCATTCGTTCGGTGAACCAACACCACCTTCTTTTTATGGAGAAGGCCATTTATGTAAAAAATGCCGACCCAGATACCAACTTTAATTTTCCGGATATCAGCGGAACCAATATCGTTTATGAATTTCATGGTTACGAGCCTTTCTTTTATACCCATCAGCTTATGGAATTTTCCGGTTTAGGGGACGGAGGTACCTATCCCGATGAGGAGAAACTCGAGGTGGCCTACCCTACTTGGTATACCACGTCTTTTGACAATCCACAATTGCCTGCCAATACCACCCCTTGGCGCTATTTTGAAGGGGTTCCCTTTAAAGTTACCGACACCAACATAAAAATGGCCATTCCGGCACTGGTAGCCAAAAATGTTTCCGGACGTGTGTATTTTGATGATCTTGTAATATCGGAGTATGATGCCGATGGTGTTTTTATCCGAAACATTTATGAAACAGACCTCAGCGACTCGGACGGATGGAGTTATTGGAGCCGCAATCAAAGCGGTACCGCTGGGATATCGACCACGGAAGGGCACAACGATCAAAAAAGCCTTTACATAGAAGGAGCCACCGACGACGCCAATTTCAGCAACTATTCGGTACTTTTTGAGACCACACAAAACCATTCCTATCAAATTAGCGGCTGGATGAAAGGGAATAATGTCGCGGTTTCCGCGGAATGTAAAATACGGCTCGACTATTATACCACCGACGGACCCGTTTATAAAAGAAACAAGGCCTATTTAGAAAGTGTAATCAATGAATTGGATGCTTGGGCCAAGGCCAAAAACGTGCCCTTGTACATGGGCGAATTCGGTGCGGGATATCCCTGCTTTGAAAACAACAAGGGTGGATTAAATTATGTAAAGGATATGGTTTCCATTGCCAAGGCGAAAAATATTCATTTTACCTATCACACCTATCATGAGGATAATTTTGGACTTTACCGCGGTTATGGTATTCCCGATGCAACAAATGTAAACCAGCCCTTGATCGATTTGTTTACCGAAATTCTAAACTAAGGCTTTGTTTCGATACTAAATGTGAACAAAATTTGGAATTTCAATTATTTCTGCTAGCTTGCTTGTTATGATAGAACTAGATAAATTAGAAAATCAGGCATTTATACAAAAATCGATCAATTATCTAGAAACGAGCGGTTTTGAAGACATCAAAGCCGATACCGAGGGATACGAAAAACCCAAGTCGTATCTGAGAAAAGAAAGCGGTTCAAAAATAACTCCGGACATTGTAGCCGTTAAAAATGGCAGAAAATACTATTTTGACATCAGCTTGAAGTCGGAAAAACCGCATCTACTAAAGTCGAAATGGCTCTTTTTGGATACGATGAGCCGAATGAATTCCCACCGTTTTCGTATTATCACCACCAAGGGACATTATAAGTTTACCGATTCGATGTTAGAGGATATCAACCTCTCCAACAAGACGCCCATAAAAATCTAACTTCCCCTTTTTAGCATGCCCATGTGTGGGAGTCCGTCTTCCAAATAGGGTGCTCCAACCTGTTCAAAACCTAAGGAATTGTAAAATTTTTGAAGGTAGGTCTGTGCGGAAACGTGTATGGTCTTTGTTTTAAAATGCGCATCGATAGCGTTAATGGAAGCTATCATGATATCCCTGCCGTAACCGTGCTGTCTTTCCGAATCGGCTACCACTACCCTACCGATACTGGACTCCTTAAAATAATCCCCAGCAGCAAAAATTCTGGTATAGGCTACCAAAGTACCATCTTTTGATCCAATGACATGTAAGGCCTTTTGGTCCTTATCGTCCACATCTTGATAAATACAGGCTTGCTCTACCACGAATACCGCACTGCGCAATCGCAAAATGGCATATAGTTCCATAACGGTAAGCGCATCGAAAGATTTTACCTGGACTTCCATAAATCAGGTACATGGTATTTTCTCGACCCGTCGTTCGTGTCTTCCTCCCTCAAAATCGGTATTTAAAAAAGTACGTACCATGTCCAAAGCTTGCGGCAACGAAATGTACCGTGCCGGTAAACTTAGTATATTTGCATCGTTGTGCTCACGTGCCAAGGCAACAATTTCCTTTGTCCAGCAAAGGGCGCAACGTACTTTTTGATGTTTGTTGGCCGTCATGGACGCACCGTTACCGCTACCACAAATAATGATACCGTATGCTACGCTACCTTCCGACACCATTTCGGCTACGGGATGCACAAAATCGGGATAATCTACGCTGTCGGTACCATCGGTACCATGGTTGACGACGGAAATGTCCATGGATTTCAATAGTCCTACGATAGCAAGTTTATATTCGGTACCCGCATGGTCGTTTCCAATCGCTATTTTCATCTTTACGTGTTTAACGTTTGCCGTAAAAATACAAATTGTTGTTTATAACCACCGGCTCACATCAAAAAGTAGTACGTTCACAACATATTTTATAAACTGTCAAAAAAACATCGTTAATTAGTGGTCTGAAGAATACCCATAAGTTGTTCATAACACAACATAAAAAAGTAACTTTCCTTTTTGGTAATTCCATAAATTTCTTAGTTTACAAAATCCAAAGTGAAAAAAAGAATTATGTTTTTAGAACTTGATATCAACATATCAAAAAGAGAATACCTTTAAGTTAACATAGTATTTACAATTACTTATCAAAAAAAAATGTTGATACGCACTATCAACCAATAGTGATAATAGTTTCAAAACACTCATTTTCAACTTACTTTTGTAAAATATTCTGTGAATAAGTCTTAACATCTGTTATAGACAAGTCTTCGACCATTTTTTTATCAGAACTATCAACACCCCATCATAATCACCAAAATTTATTTAAAATTTAAAAGAAAAAAAGAATTGATATACTAGTTGTTGATAACTGTCTTCATACTTCATAAAACGAGCATGAAAAGACCGTTACCAATGGCTAAAGATTATAATTCGTAATTTTCGAATCAAATTAACTAGAATACATGTCCAAAAAGAAAAGGAAAGCGAATAACAATAGAAAAAACGAAATCACTAAAGGAATTTTTACCGTTCTTGAAAAAGAACCCCAAAAGAGCTTCAATTATAAACAAATAGCCGCTAAAATAGGCGTTTCAGAAGCCCACGACCGAAATCAATTGATAAAACGGTTGGTGCAGTTAAAAGAAAAAAAGCGCATTATAGAGGAGAGCCGGGGTCAGTATAAGGCTGTTTCGGTTCCCAAAACAGAGAAAACCTACCATACCGGTATTGTTGACATTACCGGAAAAGGCAATGCCTATATCGTTGTGGAAGGTTTGGACGACGATGTTTTTGTCCCCTTCAACAAACTCAAAAAAGCGTTTCACAAGGATACCGTTGAAATTTACATCTACCCTCGAAGAAAAGGGAAAAAATTGGAAGGCGAAATCACCAAGGTGGTCGAGCGTAAAAAAACAAGTTTTGTGGGAATTGTGGATATGCAGGAGAAATTTGCTTTTGTACGACCTTCCGATTTTCGCATGTATACCGATATTTTTGTTTCCAAGGATAATGTAGGAGCGGCCAAGGACGGCGACAAGGTTGTGGTAACCCTTACGGAATGGCCCGACAAGGCGGACTCGCCCTATGGAAAGGTAACCGAAGTATTGGGTAAACCGGGAGAACACGACACCGAAATACATTCCATTTTAGCGGAATACGGACTACCGTACAGTTTTCCCACGGAAGTACAACGGTTTGCCGATGCATTGGATACTAGCATTAAGGCAGACGAAATCGCCAAACGAAGGGATATGCGAAACGAACTGACGTTTACCATAGACCCAAAAGATGCCAAGGATTTTGATGATGCATTGTCGTTCAAGGTACTGGAAAACGGTAATTACGAGATTGGCATCCATATTGCCGATGTGTCGCATTATTTGGAAACAGGTACCGTTTTAGATGACGAGGCCTATGAGCGGGCCACTTCGGTATATCTTGTAGACCGTGTGGTGCCCATGTTGCCCGAAGTATTATCGAACAATGCTTGTTCGCTTCGCCCTAACGAGGAAAAGTATACCTTTTCCGCAGTTTTTGAGCTTGACGACAAGGCAACGGTCAAAAACGAGTGGTTTGGCCGTACTGTGATCAACTCTAACGAACGTTTTGCCTATGAAGAGGCACAATATATCATTGAAAATGAAAATGGCCTTATTCCAGAGGAAATTTCCATTCGTGGAAAGCAATATGAAGTGTCGGATGCGGTAGTGAACGCTACGCTGACGATGGACCGATTGGCAAAGATCATGCGCGAAAGACGTATGGGCAAGGGGGCCATATCTTTCGATTCCATAGAAGTCCGTTTTCATTTGAACGACAATAACGAACCGGAAGGGGTCTATTTCAAAGAATCGAAAGACGCCAATAAACTGATCGAGGAATTTATGTTGTTGGCCAACCGAAAGGTGGCCGCGTTTATCGGGAAACAAAAACCTGAAAAAACCTTTGTGTACCGAATTCACGATGAACCCAATGAGGAAAAACTGCAAGCGTTGAACGGCATCGTTTCAAAGTTCGGGCATCGCTTGGACTTCAAGGACAAAAATTCCATAAGCAGTTCCTTGAACAAACTTTTGGCCGACGTAAAAGGGCAGAAAGAACAGAATTTGGTGGATACCCTTGCTGTACGGAGTATGAGCAAGGCGGTATATACTACCCAAAATATCGGTCATTACGGATTGGCCTTTGAGTATTATACCCATTTTACCTCCCCGATCAGAAGGTACCCCGACGTAATGGTACACCGTTTGTTACAACATTATTTGGATGGTGGCAAAACGGCGAAGACGGCCATTTATGACGAAAAATGCAAACATAGTTCGGATATGGAGTATCTGGCATCAAGCGCTGAACGGGATTCCATCAAATATATGCAGATCAAATTTATGCAGGACCATCAGGACCAAGAATTTGTAGGCGTAATTTCCGGGGTCACCGAGTGGGGCATGTACGTGGAGATTATAGCGAACAAATGTGAGGGGATGGTGCGTATTCGGGATATCAAAGGGGATTATTATATCTTTGACGAAAAGCAGTACGCCATTGTAGGAGAACGCACAAAAAAAACGTATACTTTGGGAGACGAAGTGGTCGTTATGGTCAAAAGTACCGATTTGGTGAAACGTCATTTGGATTTTTCGCTTATCGGTAAGCATGAATAGCTAATTTTTGGGAATACCATTTGTTTATAATATTGGGGCTGTTTAAAAAGCGATATGAAACAAATTATCCTGTTGTGTATTGTAGTGTTTACCAACCTTTTTGGTTCGTTTGCACAGGATGAAAAGATTACCAAGGAACTGCAGCGTTTTACGGAAGTAAAGGCGTTCGACGGACTTTCGGTGAATCTGATCCGATCTGATGAAAATAAGGCCGTTATTACAGGGGCGAATACGCAAAAAGTGGCCGTTGTCAATAACAACGGTGTGCTAAAGCTCCGTATGAAAATCGATAAGATTTTTAGTGGCTATCGAACTTTTATCGATTTGTATTACAATAACGACCTCGTCATCATCGATGTAAACGAAGATGCCAGAATTACCACAAAATCGACCATTACCCAGGACGTATTAGAGCTAAAAGCGCAAGAAGGGGGCGAATTGGTGGTTTCGGCGGAGGTAGAACAGTTGTTGATAAAAACTGTTACGGGTGGACAGATAGAAGCCAGCGGTTCTGCAGATCTGCAGGACGTGGCTATAAACACCGGCGGGGTGTATGAGGGTAAGGCACTAAAGACCAAGTTTACCACCGTTAACGTAAATGCCGGATCAAAAGCGGAGATTTTTGCGACCGATTACGTAAAGGCCACGGTAAAGGCCGGTGGAGAAGTGTTGGTATACGGCGACCCGTCAAAAATGGACGAGAAAACCGTTTTTGGTGGTATCGTTACCCGCTTGTAATGGTATAATCCTTTTTTTAACTAATAACTGTTTGTAGATCAGATGTGGGAAGATATTCAGGCTGCCATACCATTGGGCTTTCTTTTAAGCTTTATGATCGGACCTGTTTTCTTCGTATTGTTGGAAACCAGTGCGATCAAGGGGTTTCGGGCGGCAGTAGTTTTTGACCTCGGCGTACTTCTGGCCGATGTCCTTTTTATCAGTGCGGCATACTTTAGTAGCTTTCAATTGTTGGAAAACCTCAGCAACCAACCGGGACTTTATGTTTTTGGAGGGGTCATTCTATTGGTATATGGGGTTACTACTTTTGTAAAGAAGCAGAACAAGGTGAAAATGGCAAAAGGGATGGAAAATGCCCCTATAAAAAAAAGCAAAGGATACATTGGCCTGTTCGTAAAAGGATTTCTACTCAACTTTATAAACATCGGGGTATTGGTTTTTTGGTTGGGCATCATCATCGTTGTCGGACCGAGTTTAAACAACGATTCTTCTCGTATTATCACGTTTTTTACGGCTATGATATCGGCCTATTTCATTACGGATATCTTTAAAATTCTTTTGGCGAAACAACTCAAGCAAAAGTTGACAAGGGAACGCATACGACTGGTAAAAAAGGCACTCGGCATCATTTTAATTATCTGCGGTATCGTGTTGATTATAAAAGGTTTTTTACCCAAGGACAAGTTTACCATTGAAAAGGGTTTGGAACATATTGAAAAAATCCGATAGTTGTGGATTTTGATGTTATACTATTTGTGGTGTTAAGGGCACTGAGCGACCTTATGCTTCAAAAAAGCCGCTGAACCCATAGTTTCAATGTACTACGAACAAAAAACCTGTCGTGAAAACAGGGATTTTTGCAGCGGCATCGAGCGCCCCGAAGCGTTGGGGGAACCGCTGTACCTATATTTATTATCATACTACAAACAAAAAAATCCCTGTCGTGAAAACAGAGATTTTTTTAGAGGCATCGAGCGGATTCGAACCGCTGTACAAGCTTTTGCAGAGCCTTGCCTAGCCACTCGGCCACGATGCCCTTAAGCGGGGCAAAGGTAATATAATTTTAGATAATCAACTTCTTTTTTCAGATAGGATTATGGTTACTTTGGCCACATCACCACCGATCGGTGGGTTTACTTTGGAAACCTGTACCTCAGTATGGGAAACGATCGGCAATTCCTTAAAAATCCGATCGATCACGCGTTGCGCAACGTGTTCCAAGAGTTTGGAAGGAACTTGCATTTCTTCTTTCACTATCGTATTGATGGTAACATAGTCGGCGGTATGTTCGAGTTGATCCGAGGATGCAGATCGGGAAAAATCGGCGGTCACCGATACATCTACCCGATAGTCACTTCCGATAATGGTTTCTTCCGGAAGACACCCATGATGGGCGTATATTTTAATGTTTTCAACCTTTATTGTTCCCAAAACAAATCGTTTTAGGCAAACTTAAGCCAATAGTCCGAATAAAGTGAAGCTAGGTTGCCGTATTTGTAAATGGTGTTATGATACCAGTGTTAGTAGGTACATCTACAATTACTAAGGCCCTGGAAGAGATCTACTCCAATGGTAACTACATGGGTACCGGTGCTATAGGTGATAATTTCGTTCAAGATGATCTGGTAGGAATATCCAAAATAGAAATTGGATTTTTTTAAACCTGCAAAAGGCGCAATATAAAGGGGATCACCAATTTGGTCGTTCAAGAAACGGTAATTGACACCGGCATAATAGTAATCTTCAAAATCGTACCATCGAAATTTAAGGTTAAGGTCCGTTTCGGAACGGCCATCACTTTCAAAAATCTTGTACAGTAACGAAGGCTCTATTTCCAGGTCGCTATTTTTATTTTTTCGGTAGCGATAGCCCGTGTATACGTAATAATTTCGAAGTTCGTTGGGTTCGTCGGCATCAAAGGTAAGGTCCCTAGGGTCTTTTCCTAAAAGGTTGGACGCATTTGCACTAAGATAAAATTTACCGTAGCGGTACATGGCACCTACATCAAAGTTATGGTTGGTGGTTTGCCGGTTGTTCACTACAGAGGGATCTAAATTACCATCGATAAACTCGTCGATATCGATACGAAATTGATTGAAATTATAGGAGAGTCCCAAAGATAGAAATTCATCGTCGTAGCGATCTAAGGTAAGGTGATGCGCAAAGGAAAGGCGCGCTCCCTGTTGTTTGGTGTAACCGTTGCTATCGTTGTAAAGAAAAAGTCCCACCCCGGATTGTTCGCCGACACGCATGTCCGCGGCCAAAGATTGGGTCTGGGGCGCATCTTTAATACCCACCCATTGTGCAAGTCCGTTAAGCCTGATCTTTACATGATCTCCAATACCAGCATATACCGGCGACAACACAAAAGGGTTGTCGGCCAAATACTGGGACAATTGTGGTGAATTCAGTTCTTGTCCTCTGGCTAGTATGGAGCAAAAAAGGAGGCCAAATGTTAATAGCGTATTGCGCATGGTTCAGTTCGGTTAATTTTTATCGATATAGGGTAAAATGGCCAACAAACTCGCGCTCGTCGGTTTCTCCGTTCAGTTTAATAATGTACCAGTAATCCCCGCTAGGCAGTTCTTTGGCTTGGTAAATGCCTTCCCATCCCGGATCACCGATGCCCATTCTATAAATCTCTCTACCATAACGGTCAAAAATGATAGTTAGTATCTTTGGAAAGCCTTCATCGTTTCTTGGTTTCCAAGTATCGTTCAAACCGTCTCCATCCGAAGGGGTAAAGAAGTTTGGAATTTCGATATCGATGAACTCCATAAATATGGTGCCACTGGTCTCACAACCGTTTTCATCGACCACCCGAACGGTATAGGTGTCGGTACGGTTTATTCTGTAGGTGTTGTCGTTGCCGTTGTTGATATCGTCAAAATAGAAGGTATACGGCGCCCTTCCTCCACTGGCCACGGCGGTAATTTCATTAATGTTCCGCTGTTGAAGTATGAGTTCTAGCGGTTCAAAATCATCGATGACAAAAGGATGCGGTTCACTTACGCAACGGCCGCTAAACAATGTAATATAATGTTCGCCCGGAGCAGAATTCCTGAAATCCGGTGTCAATTGCGCATCATTGATATCTTGGGAGTCCAGTGCGTAAAGCACGTCGCCAAGAACACTTTCGTCTTCCAATGTGATGTTTACATAATTGGACAGCACATCGGTGGCACATTCATATACCGGGGTAACTTCAGCATTTAAGTTTACCCCAGGTGCTACTGTGGTAATGGCCAGTGCCGGACAATCGTTCTCATCCAAAAGGTATATTTCATAAATACCGGGTTCCAAATTTTCAAATTCGTAGCCGTCGGTAATCGGAACATGACCGGAATCCACATTGAGTGCGGCTCGGTATTGTCCCGTACCACCGGTGATATTTAACCGAATACTTCCATCATTACGGTTCAAACAACTTTCTCCTGTGGGTTCGACCGTCAATTGTAAGGGGTCCGGTTCAAAAATGGTAATTTCGAAAAAGCTTGGTGGACATCCGTTGGAGTCCTGTGCGATGACCCTATAAACAATACCCGTTGGAGAACCTTCCAAACCGGTAAACGTGTTTATAGTATCGAATTGTTGTAGGTTGTTGTCGTTCGGTCCGGAGATTGCATATTGGTAAACGCCGGTTCCTCCTCCATTGTCCAGAATTGTAATGGTACCGTCGTTCTCTTCGGAACAGGTGGCGTCGGTTTGCGTCGGTGTAAATTCGAGGAAGGTGGCCGGTGCAACGATAACCTGTATCGGGTTGGCCGTACAGTCCTCACTGATGACGTTTACATAATAGGTTCCGGCAACCAGGTTCGGGAATTCTCCGGTGGTATTGGTGCCGGGCAAACGTGTGGTGGCATCCAAATTTGCCGGATCCAGCGCATCCAGGTCGGCAAGGCTTCCGGTATAGTTGGTGTACAGTTCATATTCGTAGTCTCCCAAACCACCAATGGCATCGGCATAAATGGTGGCGGTATCGTCAAAACACCCTATAAGGGTCGCCTCAACGTCTATAAGCGCTAACGGGGTGATTTCCGTTTCGGTAATTCCGTTGGACATCACGGCATCGCATTGGTTGGCATCGCGGACCAAAAACTGGTAGGTTCCCGCTCTTAGCGGACCGGTAAAGGAAGCATTAGGGAATACTTCAGAATCACCGCCGGACATTGGAGTCCATGTATTGTTTTGGGTATTAAAATATTCATAAGGTCCAACTCCCGTACCTGCGCCGCCCGTAGCGGTCAGTAAGAACGTGGCGCCGTTATTACAGGTCATTGAAGCTGTTTTTACCAACTGTGGCGCTACCTCGGTCGGGTTAATGACCTCTATTATATTGGATTCCTCGGAACAACCGATATCGTCGCTTACGGTAACACTATAAAAACCAGGTGATAAATCGTCGAATGTAGGTCCATTTTGGACAACACTCTGTTGGGGAGTATTCGAAGCACTGTCACCATAACGGTTCAATTGATATTCATACACCGGATTTGCAGGAACCGTCCGAGGTCCTACGATTGCCGTTAAGCTGGCATCGTTACCATTAAAACAACGGAGTATCGGCGTAGATATGGTAGCCACAATATCATCGGGTTGTTCCAGTACGATTGCAGTGGCGAACGTAGCAGGGGTACAGTTAATGGCGTCCGTAATGGTAATGTCAAAACTTCCTTCGGTAAGGTTCTCAAAGATATAGGCCGAAACGCCCGTTTGCGTAAAGCTTTGTGATGCGGACTGTATGGTGATGGTGTATGGACCAACACCGCCCGTTGGCGCAACCCTTATTTTACCCTCGTCGTTTCCGGCGCCACAGCTTACAAATGCTTCAATGGTGGCATTTGGCATAATTTCATCGGGCTGGCTAATGGCAAAATAATTGTTCAGATCACAGTTCGGAACGCCTACTTGTGAAATCTGTACCCGGTAATTGCCAAATGGCAATCCGTTTGGATTGATGACCGTATTGGCGGGAGCCCTGCCTTGATCTACTTGGGTATCATCCGTAAAATCGGTTTGTGTTCCGTTGGTTTCAAATATGGTCCAATCAAAATCTCCGGTATAGCTGCTATCAGAAATTTCCAAGGTAATCGCCCCAGTGGCGGTGTTATAGCAGATGACATCGTTCAGTTTGTCAATGGCAAGACTGAAGGTGTTGGGGTCTTCTACGATATATTGTACCTCCAATATGCATTGGGTAGCAATGTTCTGCGCTTCAAATCGGTGTACACCGACTTCTAAACCAGGGAACACGGCAGAGGGCTGATATGTACCGCCCAATTCTCGGAACAGGTAGTTGGCAGGATCCGCCGCGGAGTTGGTAAAGGCACTTTCGGCATACAAGGTCACCGTTTCAAATCCACAAGAATCGGGAGTTGCGGTAGCCGTAAGATCGGTAAACTCATCAAAAGGCACAATTTGAACGGTGTTTGCCGCCATTCCCGAACAACCGTCCGTATCAAAGACTTCAATACTATAGTTTCCTCCCGCAAAATCGGTTTCCGTATAGTCCGGGCTGCTGCCGTCCTGTACCGTAATGCCGGTATCGGTGTTTACGAATACGTATCTTGGGTAGGTATTGGTACCTCCGGTAACACCGGTAACGCTGATGGTAGGGAAGTCCGTTCTGTTCCCATTGCTACATTCGAAGGAAACCGGGCTCGGGTCGGGAACCAGTATTTCGCTAGGTTGCGCAATCGGAATGTCGATGGTATCGGGACAACCATTGTCGCCCGTCACTGTCACCGTATAGCCGACACCGCTGGTGCTGGAAAGGCCGTCAAAAGTGGCGGTCAATGCCGTGGTAGTTGTTGGTAGTATCGATGTTGCGGCACCATCTACAGCGGTAATTTCAAAATTGTACGGGCTTAGGCCATTGTCGGGAACGCTAACGGTGATCAAACCGTCCGCTACGTTAAAACAACTGGCATCGTCCACATTATCGATCGCAATTTGCGGATATACGATGGCGACCAACTCTTCTACAATGGTTTTGGGACAACCACTGATGTCATCCGTAATGGTAAAGGTATATTCCCCAACATCGGATAGGCCTGTAAATACCCCTGTGTTTTGTGGTGGAAAGGGTGTAGAACCGTCAGGGAACGTTACCGTATAGGTATAGGTACCCGAGGATCCACCGGTATGGGTAATGGTAATTTCACCCGGACCGTTACAGTCGATAGGTTTGACGATGGTCTTTGAGGGAACGATAGGGTCAAAGAACGTAATCGTTGTCGGTGTTGTGGCGGTACATCCCCATTGGTCGGTGATGTCCACGGTGTAGTCGCCCGCTCCCAATCCTGTAAACAAGGTTGTCGTCTGCGGTGCGCCAAAAGCGATTCCGTTTCGTAATAACTGGAACGTATAGCCACTCCCCTGTCCGCCACTAATAGGATTGCCGGAAGGAATACCGGTAATTTCGATTTCCCCTTCAAAATCGGTACAGTTTTGTTGAATGATCTGTAGATCTGCTAAGATCGGGGATGGATCTGTTAATCTAACATTGGGCAGTTGATGTGTGCAGCCTTCACGGTCCATGATCCATACTTCATAGATGGCGGCACTCAGATTGTCCGCCCTCGGACTTGTACCATAGTTGGCGGCATCATTGGTATCGGGAGTTAAGGAAGTGTCAAAAATGAAGTACGAATAATCGCCCCAACCTCCTTGAACGTCGATAATTTCAATAGTTCCGTTGTTTGTGGGGTTACAGGTGATTTCGGTAAACGTGCGGTCTCCGGAAATCGGATCGCTAGGTTCGCCGATGGTAAAGGCACGTCTGTTGGAACAGCCGGGCAAGTTTGTTTGGGTAATCTCAATGTTGTATCCTGAGGCGATCAGTGCATTTGATGAGAGTGTGTTTTCATCGCCAGAGTCGTACGCTATGTCATCGGTATAATCCAATGGCGTATTGTTGTCCCTATAAATCGTCCAAGTAAACGGTCCGGTGTAAGTGGCGTCCGTTAGGGCGAAAGTAACTGCACCAGTGGCACTGCCATGGCACACTACATTGTTCGTTACGGTAACATCGATATCAAAGGTGTTCGGGTCTTCGATGGTTTCCGATACGGGCAGTATACACCCGGTGTCCTTATGGCGCACCAATATCGTGTAGGCGCCTATGGACAGGCCACTGAAAACATTGGGATCTTGCCAGGAGGTACCGTTGTCGATACTGAATTCGAACCTTGTGGTATCGTTGAACGTAGAGGTCGCCGTGATGGTGATTTCCCCATCAGGGGTTGGGCTACAACTTACGGTATAGGCGCTGGAGACCGATAATAATTCGTCAAAACCGAGTATGGTAACCCTTGTTGGAAGCGCAGCATTGGAGCAACCTTCATCGTCATAAACGATGATGTCGTAGTCACGGTCAGTATTAATGACCCTGGTTTCCGTATAGGTGTTATCCGTACCATCTTGCAATACGGTCGTCGTGGCGGTTTCTATAAACACGAACCTTGTATAAGTACCCGACCCACCGTTGACCGATCCGGCACCACTGGTAAGTACGGTGATAACGGCGTTGTTTTCATTGTTTCCTGCGGTACACGCAAATGGGGTAATGGCGATCGCCGTTAGCGGAACATCCACTATTGAAGGTTCGGATATGGTGATCGGTATGGTAGTATCCGTAGGGCAATTGTTGGTCGCGGCATCGGCGGTAGCCGTAACTACGTAGCCAGCAGCTGTCGTTGTTGGCGCGAGCCCGGTAAAGATAGCACTTGTAGCCGATGTGGTGGTGGGCAGTATGGAAACTGCGGCACCATCCAAACTGGTAATCCTAAACGTATAGGGACCGATTCCGTTATCAACAACACTGACCGTAATGGTACCGTCGTTTTCGCCGAAACAACTGATATCCGTTGCCGCAATGTCGTCAAAAACAGGTGTTATCCGGTCTTCGACCCTTAGCGGTATTACCGTTGGGCAGGCCGACGAATTGGTATCGTATATGGAAACCGTGTACACTCCTGGGGTATCGGCCAGGTTCCATACGGTACTATGGGTCGGCGATGCGACTCCTGAAGCGGGTATGGCCGTTCTGGTCTGATTGACCGGACCGTTGATCTCATATTCAAAATTGCCCGATCCGTCCGTAGCCGTAATGGTAATTTCCGCATTGCCCGAACCGATACAGTTCAACAGTCCGGTTACCGTGGCGCTTGCCTGAAATTTTGGAAAAATAGTGAAGTTTTCCGTTTCCCCACAACCCTCCAAGTCCTGAATGGCAACCGTTTGTGCAACAGTACTGGAACTCAACCCTGTTATGGTGTATTCGTTACTGGCATCAAAAACGATGTTCTGGAAGGCCGAACCGTTGACACTTATGGCATAGGGAGCGTTACCCGCTTGGTCGAGCGTTACCAGCACCTCATAATTGCCCTCGGTAGCGCACTCATCTACGACGGCCAACGAAATTTCGGGATCGGGATCGGTTTGCACATCAATTCGCGGCGATTTCCAAATACAGTGAAAGGCGTCTTTGATATACACGTCATAACTACCGCCTTCTACATTAAATACGTTGGTTGCCGAACCTGCCCAAGTGGCCCTTACCGGTGGGGTTGTCAAAAACGGCAATATTTGGTATTCGTAGGGTCCGGTACCAAATTGTCCATTGGCAGTGATAACACCTGCATTTAGATTACAATTGTCGTTTTTGGTAACGTTTACGTCGCCCGATAGCGGGTTTACCGACTCTCGGATGGTAAAGGTGCCACCAGCTACCGAACAGCCGGCGTACGGACCGCCTACTTCCGTCAATAACAGATAATACTCGCCCTGTGGCAAAGCTCCTGCGTTGTTTATGGTTTGGGCGGTGACGGGAGCGCTTACCGGCACGGAAATAGGAGCTCCGGTGGAAATGTTGGACTGTGCATTGAATATTTCGTAAGTTACATCTGATGCCGCGGCATCGTAATTGTCAAAAGTGAACGAAATGTTTCCATCGGCAAATCCGGTGCAGCTTACATTGGCCACCTCATCCAAGGTCGACGTTAGATTGGATGGCGAATCGATAGGCAATAAGGCCTCTTCGAAATAATAACAGTTGGTCACATTGTCGTAAACGACAAAGGTATAGGTGACTCCCGGGCTAAGATAAATACCATTGGCCGCCTGCGAAAAGGTTACCGTATCCCCGCCAGGGGTATCCGGCCCAACGTAGTTGCTGGAATAGGGCGGTGTATTGCTTTCGTAAATGGCAAAAGAATAATCACCACTACCAACAGCACTACTTACCGAAACGATTGCGGTCCCTCCATCGGCGCAACTTGCCGTTGCTGTGGTGACATCAATGTCCAGATCATTGGGCGGCGAGGCGATAATTTCGGTTTGAAATGCAGAACACCCATTGGCATCGACTACGTCAATTTGGTAAATACCAAAATTTAAGATATCGAAGGTATGGTCTCTGGTAGTAGCAGTAGTGGCATGTGTTTGCGTAGGGATGCCGTTATTGGCCGAAAGGTAATACGTGTATTCGGCGGTGCCTCCCGTAATTCCTGAAATACTTATAGAGCCCGGATTGGTCGTGGTGCCGCTCACATCACAGGTGATAGGAGTGCTCGTAGCCGTATAGTCGATAATGGCCGGCTCGGTAATGGTTTCGGTACCCACAACAAAACACCCTTTGGCGTCCGTTACGGTCACTTCATAATTTCCTGCTGCGAGGCCTGTAGTCTGTGTGCCGTAGTTGGTGGCCGTACTGGTGTTTACCACGGAAATGGTAAAGGGCGCCAAACCGATATTGGTATCGATAACGATATCCAAGGCCCCGGAAGCATCATTGTTACACCGTAGGTTGGTCGGGGTAATACTTGTGATGACCGGTGTAAGGGCCGGAGAAACCACAACCTCATTGGTGGTTACGGTACATACGGTCGGTGTTGTGGTGTCGGATACCAAGAAATAGTAGGTGCCGTCGGTATTGGTGGTAAATACGTTGCCCGTAAAGCCGCTGGTGTTCCACGGTCCAGTGGCGGTGTTGCCCCACTGATAGGAGTAAGTTCCCGAACCGCCGATAGCGTCGATATCAATAGTAGCGTCCGCCGTACAGGTCAGATCCGACCGTAAGGTGGCGGTCGCCCTTAGCTGAGGGTTCAATACGATGGTTTGTTGGGCAGGGCTACAGCCGTATGCATCCCGAACATCGATCGTATAGCTACCGTTGGCCAAGTTGGAGAACGTATAGTTCAATGAGTTGGCCGGTGTTGGGGCTTCCCATGGACCTCCATCGATGCGGAACAGGTATGCTCCATTTCCTCCGGTAACATTTACTGCTATGGTACCGTCGTTGGCACCGGAGTAACAAGGTGTAGGGACGGCGGTAAACGCTGGTATTGTTGGGGTAACAATGGATAAGGCCGTATCTATTTCGTCATCGCAACCGTTTACGTCCCGCGCCCTAACGATATAATCTCCTGCCGACAATCCGGAAAAAATGGTATTGGACCCGTTAGTGGCATAATCGTAACCGCTAATGGCAGTTCCACTCGTGTTCTCCAACTGATATTCGTATCCAGGGGTTCCTCCCATGGCATCGGCCGTTATGGTGGCACCTGTGGCGGTATTGTTACAGGTCAACACTTCTGTTACACTCGCCGTGGTGCGCACTGCGCTGGGTGCGGTCAATGTTCGTGACAAGGGAAGCGTACAGGACCCAACGGTAATATCGATGTTTAGGGTACCGTCCCCTAGGCCTGTTAGATCTAATGGGCTGGTGGTTCCGGTCTGTGTAGTGGTGCCACCATCAGTGGTGTAGCTATAGCTACTGCCAAAATTTTCGATTTCGATACGGATGGTCCCGTCGGTGTCAGAATTACAGCTGGGGTCGGTAGCTCTGATTATTGTGGCGGCAAAGGCTTGTCCGTCCAAAACGGTAAGGTTATGGTCGAGCGAACAATCGCGCCCATAGTCTACGGTAACCGTATGTGGGCCGGGGGAAACATTGGAAAACACATTGGCTCCCGTTCCGGTCTGGCCGGGCAATGCCCCATCCAGGATATAGGTGTAATTGGCGTCAAATGGGGTAATGGTAATGTTTCCGGATCCATCGCAATTATAGGTGATGGAATCTCCTAGGGTCGGTGGGGTCGGTAAGGGGTCGATTACCACATCCGGTAAAACGAGGGTACAAACAGGGTCATTGGCGTCCCGAACGAGAATAGTGTAGGTACCATCTGCTAAATCGGTAAAAATATGACCTCCCGTAGTGCTTGTGGTCCACGCACCATTGTTAATGTTGTATTGGTAGCTGCCGGAGCCTCCCATGGGGTTGCTCACGGTAATTTGCCCAAGTACGGGCCCACAGAGATAATCCTGTGTGAGTACTGGGTTATCAGCGGACAACGCGTCGGGCTGTGCTATCGTTCTGGCAATAAATGCAGGGAGATTACATCCTCTGTTGTCGATGACCTGAATTTCATAATCTCCCTGTGAAAGGTTTGGAAAGTTAGGGGAGAGTTGGTAGGAAGCGCCGTTGTCGATACTATAACGATAGGGTGCTTCTCCTCCTCCATTGACCGTTACCGATATGCTACCATTTGCGCCGCCGTTACAACTAACGTCGTCATGGGCAACACTGACATCCAATGGCGGATCTTGGGCGATAGTAATCGGGAACAGTTCTTGGCAGTACCCCGGATTTCCCGAATTGTCCCGAACAAACACATCATAATCATCGGGAACCGACACTGAAATCGGATTGGTGGTGGAGAAATTCCCGTCCGGCGGAACGGTACCGCGCGGGGCAATGGCAAATACAAGGGTCCCCGACCCACCGTTTGCAGTAATGTTTATGTCCGTTGCGGTATCACATGCGCGAATGTTGGCGGCGGTGGCGGAAATATTCAGGGATGGACTTATTTGGGCAGTTTCCTGTACCGCATCGCATCCCAGACTATCACTAACATCGATTGTGTAAGATCCGTTTGACAAGTCTTCAAAAACATAGGTATTTGGTGTCGCCGTATCCGGGGATAGCCAAGGGCCGGTTCCGTTCAATTGGAACAAGTAAGTGCCAGTACCACCCGAAACGGTCACCGTAATGGTGCCATCACTATTACCGCTGTAACAATCGGTTGCGTCTACCGTATCGATAACAGGTGTGCTAGGGGTAACAATTTGAATGGGTGTGCCCGTCTGTGCAGGGCAATTATTGGTATCTAAAACGGCCACGATGTAACTGCCCGCTCCCAATCCTGAAAAGACCGTATTGGTAGTATTGGTGGCAAAATCGTATCCCGTAATCGGGGTGCCGGTATTGGCATCTTGCAGTTGATAGGTGAAACCGGGGATACCTCCCGTAGCGTTGGCCGTGATGACCGCGTCATCGGCATTACAGGTCAGCGCGGAGGTAACCGAAGCATTTACGGTTATCAAATCGGGTTGGGAAATTGTTGTCGTTAACGAGAACATACAACTGGTATCGTCCGCCTTACGGATCCAAACGGTATGTGACCCGGCCGCATAGAGCTCCGGTGTGGGTTGTGGGGAAGTAGTGCTATTGGTCCAAGTGCCCCGATTGTCCACGGAGTAGTCAAAACCGGCGGTTGGGTCAAAATTGGCCACGCTAAAGGTAATACTACCGTTGCTTTGTCCGTTACATGTTACATCTTTGGTTCCGGTAATGGCCCCTTCAAAGGTTCTACCACCCTCGATCAACACCTCGGTATCGATAGATTGTTCGCAAACTTCCGGTGTCTGTTCCACCAGAATATCGTCAATGGCGACGTCATTGCCATTATCTTCACTTTCATTAGTAATAATCAATAGCTCCAAGCTACTATTTGTGCCAGGGTTTAACGAAATTAAAGGAGGTTGGTTCCAAGTGTTGTTACGAGGAATGATACCTGTTGTTGCAGAAGCTACCAAATTTCCGGTACCACCGGTCGCACTGACCTCTCTAAGTTCAATAGTCAAATCGGGGTCAACTCCATTGGGGTTCCCCATTTGCATGAGGTTTAAAGCCCACAAAGAAACTGTGATGTCTTGATTTGGGTAAATATCATTTATTATACTACGATAGATGGCTTGTCCCGTATCGGGTTCACCGATATTTACTACCAAATATCGACCATCAGGATCGCTTCCGTTGGAGGTATGATCTGTCACCGGGCGGATCCAAGCACCAAAAGGACTAACAATGTTGCTGGTGACGGCATATTCGTTGTCGTTTATTTGGGTGTTGGTACCGTCCCCTGGGCGCATATTGGCGTGTGTGCCCCCTGTTTGATCTTCATAGTAATATATGGTGGTATTGGGGCTGGGCACCGTGGGTCCCGAGCCGAAATCTTCCAGTAAAAGAACACTAGGTGTCGGTGGAGTTTGTGGAATATAATTTGTTGTTACCGTATAAGTGGCGGGCGTGAGTCCGGTAAAGGTATTGCTATCGGGAGGGGTATTCAACACCCCATTAAGTTCATAGGTATAGTCGTAGGTGGTAATGTCCGGACTCATTTCAATGGTGCCAAGACCATCACAACCATAGTCCACTGTTGGCGTAAGGGTGACGATGGGCCGTTGTGGCAAATCGTCCACGGTGATATTCATAGGGAATTCGCAGTCGTTGGCATCCCTGACGATGATAGTATACGATCCCGCTTGAAGGTCGGCCACACTATTGGTTCCAAAGTTGGCACCACCATCAAAACTATAGCTGTAGGGTGCCGTACCACCGGTAACATTGGTGACCCGAACCTGCGCTCCCAAGGTAGGGTTACAACTAACGTCCCTGGATACCCCGGTAGCCGCGGATAACGGAAATGGTTCGTTGACATCGTGTACAAAACGTACCTCGCAACCGGAGTCGTCCGTAACGACTACATTATAGGTGCCGGCACCTAGGTTTACAAAGCCTGCCGTGTTTTGGAAAGTGGTTCCGTCATCGATACTGTATTGATAGGGCGATACCCCACCTGTGGCCACAATATTGATTTCGCCATCGGTCCGCCCACTACAGGAAACATCGACCGGAGTGGGCACCGTGGCCGTCATGGAGCCGTTGTCATCTATGCGAACGGGATTAGAATATCCGATACAGTTGTTATCGTCTACTACGATAAAGATGTAGGTTCCATCATCGTTGGGAATATAGGTATAGATGTCATCGGCGTCCTCATCTTCCCATCCAAAGGTAAAGGTATTGCTCAACCGAAATTCCGAACCCGGAATATCGCTAATGTCGGTATATAACTGACTTCCGTTTTTACTCCAAATGGCATAACTGTATTCTGTGCCGGCAGGACCCCCGTTGGGAGTAAGTTCAATTGTGCCGGCAGTACAACCAATATTTGCCGTTGTTATAGCGGAAACAACGGGATTAGGATCTCGGGATAGCGTTACATCGGTAACATTAAAACAACCGTCCGCTGTTCGGGTAATGATATGATAATCTCCTTGGGTAAGGTTGTTAAAGGTAAAATTGTTGCTGGGTTGTGCCCTTTCATCATCCAAAAACGTTCCACCGGGATGCCCGGCATAATAATCCGGACTGGTAATCGGGGGCGGTGGGCTACCATCGGCGATACGAATTTCGTAATGATAATCCCCTACCACGTTCAGGGCCTGAATGTTTATGGAACCGGGGGTATTGCAATTTTCCGGGGTCAGGTTGGTGGTTACCTCAAAAGGTCGTTGCAATACTTCTATGGGATCGGTTTCAAATACACAGGCCCCTGTTAACGGAAGTCCGTCCGGCCCCAATTGGATCACTTCTACCTTGTAGGCCCCAGAGGTGGTAATATCAAAGCTATTGCTGACACCATAAGGTACTTGAACGCTATTGGTGGACAAGTTGAACAATTGAAAACCATAGCCACTGGTCGGTCTGGTGACCGTAATGTTGCCCGGGGTTTCACAAATGATGTTCCTTGATCGGAATTCGATGTCGAGGTTGTTCTGAAATACGTTAAAGTAAAAGATACTGGTACAACCGTCCTGGTAGGTGAGTACCACCCGATACTGGCCTGCCGTATTTGCCGTAAAAACGTTTCCGGTAGTGACCTCGGAATAACAGCTATTGGTTACCGTAGGGCATGAAGGATCGGTATTTACGCAACTTCCCGATGCATTAAAACGCTGCCAGGAAATTCCGCGAGCATCCGATATGTTCAGCGATATGTTTTGGGAATCGTTAGATCCGCAAAGGAAAAGGTTGGTAATGTCCCGTCCATTATCGCTACAGGTGGCGATTTCGCCCCGGATATCATTGTCGGGATCTCCATCGTTATTGGCATCGTTAAACAGGGCAATGATCGGATCGGTCTGGGTGGTGCCAAAACGCTCTACATTGATGATTTCCTTAAAACCCTTACAAGGATCGTCTATTTGTTTGTCCACAATATAGGTGCCGACATCGCTTACTACAATACTGTTCTGGGGTCCATCGGACAATACGGGATCACCTGGGTCGATTTCACCATTATTGTTGGCATCAAGGACCCATACATAGTTGTTGAAGTTTTCTCCAGCTTCTAATTGTATGCTGTTTCCACAAAGTTGTTCCGTTCTTGTAAAATTACAATCGTCTAGATCATCGAGCAAGAAATTGGTTGCGCCCGGAGTTACAAAACCACAATTGTCAAAATCCGAGACACTGGGGTCATCGGATATGGTAGCGGAATTGTCGACACCGCGATAGGTGGAATAAGCTAGATTATCGATTCTATTGGAACAAGCGTCTACAAAATCAAAGCAATTTTCGGCAACCCTCACTTGAATTCGAATAGTATATCGGGGCCCACCCTCCAAAACCAGATTATCGGGTATCGCGAAAAAGAGCTCTCCGGGAGCTTCTTCCTTATAAACAACATTAGGCGCCTGTGATAGATCTACGTTTACAAGTGTCGTATTTATAGGGAGCAGATCGCGAATGATGTAATTTGCCTCGTAGGGGTCTGAGCTTCCGGGTATTAAACCTGTGGCATCATCATTTCCAATGTTATTAAACGTAAGCTCGTAAATCAGATCATCTCCCAAGTTTACTCCGGCACCGGTAATATCGTTGGTATTGGGGTCGGGATTGCCAAATTCGCGAACCTTTTTCTCCAACACAATATTGGGTTCGATAATTTCAACTGCAAATACCGCCAGAAAAGGACCATAACCATCACCTGAAGACGTGAAACGCAAGGTCGCCTCTGTTTCGTCATTCGGTAATATAGAGTTTAAGTTGTTGTCGAGTTCAATTAAATCCAAGTCTAGACCCAAGGTGTTCGTACCATAGGGGGTTCTTGTGGGAACCTGATTTCCTTTATAGGTTATTGTGGAATTGAAGAAATTGTTTCTGGGGTTGTTGTTCTCTTCCAACCTATTGAACCCGCCCGCTGCTATTGGGGTATCGATTAAGAATCGATCTCCGCGAATTCCCAAATCCCCTTCCAACGCCGCTACACCAATATTGGCATTAACATTAAAAGGAGCGGGTAACGTTCTAAAACCCTCGACCAATACATCAATATTACTGGCACTTCTGGATACACTGGCGTATCCGTCAAATGTGGAAATGAACTTACCAGGTTCGGTAGGGTTTTCATAGATAACTACCAAGACCCACCCTGCGGAGCTGGAACCACTGCGCCTTCCGCGAGTGGCCCTGATATTGGCCGCGGTATATTCCCCGTTGGGATTGGCGTTCGAACGAACTAAATCGGTTACATTTTTATAGCATACTACAGGACCGTCCTTTATAAATGTCCCTGGATTTGCTGGTTGATAACCATTGACTATAATATCATCTTCTTCCCCGGCCGGGTCAGGGTCATTATCTGCAACGAGGTCTACATAGTTACCTCCCGGAATTTTGAACTTTATTTCGTTCCACTCCTCTATTCTTGGTGTGCCGCTAAATTGTTGTCCTCCATTGGTGCTTCGTTCATTGGGGTAAGTTCCCGCCCAATAGAGTCCGGCATATCGTACTTGCGAACAATCCGGATCCGGAATGTTAAGTTCGGCACTACTTGAGCTAAAGGTAGCGGGATCGGAGTCAATGTCGATATACTCCATCCAAAGGCTATTGTTGTTCTGGTTTCCGTTGTAAGGGGTATTTGCTTGTTGCGGGTTGCTTTGGCTCGCCCGGTTCATGATGTTGTTTCCTACCAAAAGGATATCCCCGCGAATTTCAATATTATCACCGTCCAAACGGGGTTCAAATTCTACGTATTCTTGTGCTGACATCCAAGTTGTACAACTTAGAAACAGCGCTAGAAGTAACAGTCTGCGATATGGGGAACAATGATGTTTCGTAACGGTTTGGTTTTAGGTGATCATCTCGGCTTTCACCCGCATGATCCACATTTTTTCTTCGTAAGAATCGTTTAGTTTAGAGTAATAGGAAATCAAGGCGTTGTTCCATGATTCGTGTCGTTTCAGGTATACATACCGCCAGTTATTTTCTGGGTTAACGAAGTAACTTGCACTAAGGCCGTAGGAATTCAACAGTTTCACAAAACGATTGGCGTTTTTTGGACTGGCAAATACGTTGGCAATGATGTAATAGCCCGAGCCCACTCCGTTGATAATGGTTTCTCTCGTAACCGGCTGCACGTCGCCCACGCGGTCTTTTTGCACTTGATTGTAAACTACCTCTCCAGTATTATACTGGTCGGACTTTTCCTTTACTTTTTCCACGTTGCTTGCGTAACGGTCATTGGTATAGCGGTTATCGACGTTCATGATCCAAAGATCTCCGTCATAACTGCCCCCCAAACTACTCTTGTAGGCTTCGGCGGCATCTTCCCAACTGTCATGACGCTCCAAATACACATATTTGAGGCCGTTGTCAGGGTTGTCGATATAGTCGGTAACGAACCCTTGTTCGTTGAGGTCGTTCATAAATTTATCCATGTAATGACCGCCTTTGTACACGTTGGCGACAACATAGTACCCATCTTGAACACCTTCCAAGTTTTTAAATTTTCGGCTTTTGATGCTTTCGCGGCTGGCGGCAGTGTTGTAGTCCTGCGCCTGCGTATTGTCCTGTGCAGTTTGGTAATTACCGGAGTTGGCATAGGCATCATTATCGGTGGTTGAGGTATAGCTGTTATCTGTGGCGTCAGAAGAATTGGAATACTTACCGGTATTTGGGTCGTTTTGTGTAACGGCATCGGTATAGTCATCCTCTTTTCCTATTCCGGTATTGGGGATCACGTCCTTTTGTTGGGTGGTTACATTGTCATCATCGAAAGTTGTGCCGGTGTTTGCGGCAACAGCGTCGTCCCCGTTGCGGAACAAGCTTTCCGCCCTCTTTTCCAAATCCGGTCGTTCACCATCGGTTTCGTTACGGACCATGTGCATCACCATTTCGAATCTGCGCTCCAAATCTTTTTGACGGTTCGATTCGAGGGAATCCTGGCGGAACATTAATTCGGCGATAATGGCATCGTTTTCGGCCAACTTGCGCTTCAATTCCTCTATCTCTTCGTTGCTGGCCAAGTCGGTATCTTCAGGCTCATCGTCTTCGGCCAGATCATTGTCGTCCTCTAGCATCACACGATCTTCGGTCAAGTTCGGTGTAAAGGAGTAGGCAAAGGAAATTTCATGGGTCACCCCAAAATTGTCCAGGTTGTTCACAAGCCCTTTTTCCATATTGTACCCGATGGATACCCTTCGGTTTATATTGAATCCTGCTCCTGCCGATGCGCCATAAAAATCGTCATACCCCGCCTGTACCCAGCCGAGTCGTGGCAGGTCGAGAATCAAACTACCGCCCAAGGTCAAGTCGCTGGCACCAGTGGACAAAGCCCGCTGGCCGTTCATACGAACGCGCGCCAAAGGCAATAGTCGGGCATTTTCCAAAATACCGGTACTGTTGTCAAAAGGATAGGTATATTGTAAGTGTGCGGAGTAGGCCTTATCGCCAAACTCCGAAAGCGATGCACTTGTTTTAAGGTTATATTCGATTAGGTTTTCGGCGTAGGCACCAAAGTCGAATTGTCCGTAAGAGATATTGAAACCCGGTTGAAAGGAAAGTACATTGCTGTCTTCCGTACCTACCAAACGGTTATCAAATTGGTCGGTAGCGGTGACCTCGTTAAGATTGAGCCCACTACTATAGTATGCTAAGTTACCACCGAAGGTAAAATTACTTTTATCGCTCAACTTTATACCATAGGCATAGTTCGCCAATACCCCAATATTGGATATGGGGCCTAGGCTTTGGTTATACAAGCTAAGCCCAAGACCGCTCCTATCACCGATACGACCACTATAGCTTAAAAAATAGGTTTGATCGTTATCCTGAAATTGTACCGACTGGTTTCTATGTAATAAATTGATGTACGACTTATCTTCCCGTACCGTGGAAAAGGTAGGGTTGATCAGGAACCGGTTGAACTTTAACAGGTTTTGAGGCGCCACACGGTAAGGCAAAATAGGGTCGTCTTCTTGCGCCTGCAAGGTGGTGGTTACCGCCAGCAGGGCAAGCATCGATAAGGATAACAGTCTTAAAAGCTTCATGGTCGTAGGTAGTAGGTTGGGTGTTGCGTTGGTTACCGGATTACCGTAACGGTTCCTTGTTTTAGGGTTTCACTTGCATTTTTGATGATATAGTAAAAAACCATATTTTGCTTTTGAAACGACACCGATGATTGGGGCCAGTTGTTTTGATAGCCCATTACGTTCAACATTTCCGTTCCCTTATCATCATAAATGATGACATTGACGTCCGAACGGTTCGAATAGGAATTGGGGATTACCCATTGATCGTTGGCACCATCGCCGTTTGGGGTAATCACGTTGGGAATGTTGAAAAGGTCTAAATAAGTTACCGTAATCGGTCTGGAAATTTCGCAATTATCGATATTGGCGATCAATATAAAATCGCCTTCCTCGGTAAAGGTCATACTGCTAGTGCTGCTCATGAGGTTGTTTTCGGTATCGAACCATTGGTAGGCGGTTCCTCCGCTTGCATTGACCGTTCTTGAGCTTCCTTCAGGGAATATGACGTCACCATCAATATCCAATTGAATCAAATTCGGGTCTAAAGGGGTAATGGATATTTCGTTGGAAATAAGGTCACAACCATCTTTGTCGACGATCAAACGGTAGGTACCGGAATCGGTAACCGTAAGGTCGGTATCCGTAGTACTAACGGTAACCCCGTCACGCTCCCAGGCAAAGGTTTCGCCGTTCAGGTCGGAACCTGTACTAATGGTTACGATATCGGCACTGCTACAATAAACGGTACTGGTACTGCTAATGGCCAAGGTTTCGTTGGTCAACAAACGAACCGGTAGGCTGTTGGAGGCATCGGAATAGGCATCCAATACGGCCGAAAGGCTGTAGGTTCCATTTTCAGTGGTTCCGGTCAGGCTAATGGAGTTGCCGGTAGCACCCGCAACATCGGCGCCGTTCAAGCGCCACTGATAGTTAAAGTCGTTGATGAGGGCAGCTGTGACATCGGTCAGGTTACCCGCCCCGTCATCGGCGTTGATGGTACCGACCTCTAATACGGTACTGGTACTTACACAATCGGTATACGCTCCTTGGTGGGCAATAACTACCTCAAAGGAGTCCGGCAATACGGCGGTGGTCGCCTCTGAATCCATTGTGGCCGAACACGAACCGCCATTTTGGGTCACGGCCGCATAGTACGTACCATCTTGCGTAATTTCCAAGGAAGCGCTGGTTGCACCGGAAACGGCATTACCGTTACGGTACCATTGAAAACTAGGCGAAATTGCCGTAGTGCTTACGGAAATGGTTTCCGCTTGTGCGGGCAACAATACGATATTGGCCGCATTGTTTCTGGTAATGGTAAAGTTGGAGGCATTGGTTATCGTTACCGGTGCCGAACGTTCGGTACAGATGTCAGGTCCGGAAATTTCTATTTCATAATCGCCCTCAAATCCACCGGTGTTGGCACTTACCGTATAAGAAGTACCGGTCGCGCCGGATATGGCGTTTCCATTTTGATACCATTGGTAGCTCCAGGCCGGGTCGGTACTGGCAATTTGAAGGGTTTCGGATTCATTGGTACATAAAGCCGTATTGCCCGGTGTTGCGATAGCGACACCAGAACCGGCGGAACCAATAGTTACGGTTACCCAGTTCGAGAAAGCGCTAGTGGATCCGGTACAGGCGCCATAATCGATATACGCCTGGTATACACCACTCTGGTCTGCCGAAATACTCGGTCCGGTTTCGCTGAGTTGTGTAGAACTACGGTACCAAATATACCGATAGGTACTAGCATTGGGCACGTTGTCTACAACAAGGTTGATGGCGGCTGTACTGCAGACATCTCCGGTACTGCCGTCACCGTTGGGGCTGATGTTAAAGTTGGTGGTATAGTTTTGATAATACATATCAAATGCTGGCGATTCGGATCCCGTTCGGGCCGGATCGGTACTCCTAAGCCTTAGTTTGTAACCATCTCCACGGGTATCGGTAGGTATTGAGAACTCGATACCGGTATCGGTTACCGTGGTCAGGTTGCCCTCCCGGGCCAATTCCACAGGATTGGAGAACCCTCCGGAGGCATCCGATAGTTCAAGGATGAATTCGTTTCCGTTGTTCGGCGTTCCGGTAATTTGGGAAGTTACATAGTATTGGTTAAAGCCGCCGTTACCACCTGCACAGATGCGCGTCCAAGCGCTTCCACCAAAATTGGGGTTGGGTGCGGGTTCTGGGTCTCCGATGATGATTTGAGCGGACAGGGTGCCGGTGCTTGCCAGTACTAGCGACAATACGAGTGTCCGTAGCGTTGAGAATAATGTTGTTTTCATAAGTAGTTGTAGTTTTAGTGACTACCAGTTTTATCTGACTTGGGACTGGATAAAACGAATAAGCGGTCGGTGTTGAACAATAACTCAATTTTGGGTCAGCGGGTTATTGCGTGACATCGATACAGTATTCAACAACAAATATGAAGGATAATTATGGGGAAGGGAATTTAATGTTGTATCGGGAATCAAAGTTGTTGTGAAACGGCTGTATTTGTATGGGAGGCGAATTTCAAGGGCGCCATTGAAGCATTTTCGCTATTTTTGTGGATTGAAAACAAAGCATATGAGCGAAGCGCGCGAGGCCTTAAATTTTTTGGAGCACATCATTGAGGACGACCTGGAAAACGGATACCAAAAATCCCAGCTACGTTTTCGGTTTCCGCCGGAACCGAACGGGTATCTGCATATTGGGCATGCAAGCTCCATTTGCCTCAACTTTGGATTGGGATTGAAGTACGGTGCCCCGGTCAACCTGCGTTTTGACGATACCAACCCCGCAAAGGAGGAAACCGCCTATGTGGAAGCGATTAAAAAGGACGTAAAATGGCTGGGTTTCTCTTGGGATACCGAAAGGTATGCTTCTGATTATTTTCAACAGTTATACGACTGGGCCGTACAACTGATCGAAGGGGGCAAAGCCTATGTAGATAGCCAAAGCTCGGAAGAAATGGCCGAACAAAAAGGTACACCGACCGAGGTAGGGACCAACAGTCCGTTCCGGAATAGGACGGTGGCAGAAAATCTGGCCTTGTTTTCAGGAATGAAAAAAGGCGATTTTGAGGAGGGTACACATGTGCTGCGCGCCAAAATAGATATGGGAGCGCCCAACATGTTAATGCGCGATCCCATTATGTACCGCATACTGAACAAGGCGCACCACAGAACAAATACCGATTGGTGTATTTATCCGATGTACGATTGGGCCCATGGCGAGAGCGATTATTTGGAACAGGTAACACATTCCCTATGTACCTTGGAATTTTTACCGCACCGCGAGCTCTACGATTGGTTTTTAGACCAAATTTACGAAGCGGACAAAGTACGGCCGAAACAGCGGGAGTTCGCACGGCGCAATTTGAGCCATACCGTAGTAAGCAAGCGCAAGCTATTACAGTTGGTTGAAAATAATGTGGTCAACGGTTGGGACGATCCACGAATGCCGACCATTTCGGGATTACGCAGAAGAGGTTATACACCCGAGTCCATAGTGGCCTTTGCCGATACCATCGGTATCGCAAAAAGGGAAAACCTTATCGATGTGTCGTTATTGGAATTTCATGTTCGGGACCACCTCAATAAGATTGCGCCCAGGGTGATGGGGGTATTGAACCCATTAAAATTGGTAATTACCAACTATCCGGAGGGTAAGGAGGAGTATGTAACCGCTGAAAACAATCCCGGGGATTCCGATGCGGGCTCTCGGGAAGTACCCTTTTCAAGGGAACTCTACATTGAAAAAGAAGATTTTAAAGAGGAAGCCAACCGTAAATTCTTTAGGTTAAAATTGGGCGGAGAGGTACGGCTAAAGAACGGCTACATCATTAAGGCCGAGTCCTGTACAAAAGATACCGAAGGGAATATTACAGAGGTGCAATGCACTTACGACCCTAAAAGCAAGAGCGGTAGCGGCACCGAGGAAAGCTTGAGAAAGGTAAAGGGAACCTTGCATTGGGTATCCATTTCACATGCGATTTCGGCAGAGGTACGGTTGTACGATCGCTTGTTTACCGATGAAAGTCCGGACACGCATAAGGACAAAGATTTTATGGATTTTGTGAACCCTGATTCCCTACAGGTAATTACGGCTTATGTGGAACCCAGCTTAAAAAATGCCAAGGAGCAGGATCGGGTACAGTTTCAACGGATGGGATATTTCTGTGTAGATCGGGATAGTACTCCCGATAAATTGGTTTTTAATAAAACTGTCGGGTTGCGGGATACCTGGGCGAAAATTGCTGAAAAAGCATAGTATAGAAATTTCTTATCGATAAAATTATATCAATCGGTATTATTTATGCAATCTACCTATATTAAGGGCTGTTTAAGCGCTTTAAATTGTTTTTTCGATTAACTGTACATTAAATAGGAAAAAATCCCTTAGCGTAGTTCCAGTGCGATATTTGTGTCGATTAGTAAAAAGACAGCTAACCGTTACTACCATATTAAAGTTAAGATGGTATAAGTTCCAAAAAGAAGAGGTGAAAGGTATTAGAGCGCTTTTTTTAATCAACAGACCATTTCCAATAAAAAACCATTCCAAATATGCTTTGCCAGGAAGATTTTAGGCAGCGTATTTGGAATGGTCAAAAAGGTAATGTCGTTTTGGGCCTATTCGCCTTTTTTCGTATTGGTCTTCTTCATCGATTCCCCGATCATGTTACTGGCCGTAAAAGAGGCGACCATATTATTTAACATATCGGATCCCGCTTGCGGAGAATTGGGCAGCAAGATCAAGTTGGTATTGGTCTCCTCCCCTATGGATTGTAACGTATCGTAATGTTGCGTCACTACAATAAGTGCGGAAGCTTCCTGTGAGTTAATGCCCACTTTGTTCAATACCTCTACGGATTCTTCCAGGCCACGGGCGATTTCCCTTCGTTGATCGGCGATACCCTGTCCCTGCAAGCGCTTGCTCTCCGCTTCGGCCTTTGCTTTTTCTACGATAAGAATTCTAGCGGCATCCCCTTCGAACTGTGCGGCGATTTTTTCACGCTCCGAAGCGTTGATACGGTTCATGGCCTCTTTTACCTGGGAATCCGGATCGATATCCGTTACCAAAGTTTTAATGATGTCATATCCGTATTCCGACATATATTCCTGTAATTCTCTTTTTACAGCAATCGCGATATCGTCTTTTTTGACAAAAACATCGTCCAATTTCATTTTTGGGACTTCTGCACGTACTACATCAAAAACGAAAGAGGTAATCTGATCCTGCGGATACTCTAATTTATAAAAGGCATCGTACACTTTTTCCCTAATGACCAGGTATTGCACGGAAACCTTGAGTTTTACAAATACATCATCAAGGGTCTTGGTCTCGATAATAACGTCGAGCTGTTGAATTTTAAGACTGAGCCTTCCTGCGATACGGTCCACCAAAGGAATTTTCATCTGCAGGCCCGATTGGCGAATGCTGTGAAACTTACCAAAACGTTCGATTGCCACTGCGGTCTGTTGCTTTACGATAAAAAAAGAGGATAGCAGAATTACGATTCCGAAAAAAACGATAGGTATAAGAAATACATTAAATCCCATAGGTATATAATTTTGATTAGTAAATTGAAATTACGAAAACACTTTGTATATCTGTAGGAGTTCGGTGCAATTTGTTACAAGTACGTCATACGTTGTGCATTCTAACGTTGAAACGGCAGTATCATAAAAAGGTAGTAATTTGGCTTGGTGCAAGCCTTACAAGGTGGTGATGGCCCTATCGATACGGGCCAGGGTCTCGTCTTTTCCGATCATTGCCAAAATATCGAATACATGCGGTCCTTGCATAGCGCCAACGATCACCAGTCGTAAGGGGGCGAGTACCTGTCCGAAGGAAAGATCGTTATCTTTTATCCAAGCCTTAACGATGCCCTCTATCGTGTCGGACGAAAACGCATCGGTTTCCTTTAAAGGGCCAAGCAGTCGGTTCATGATATCGGGAGTGTCCGTTTTCCATTGTTTTTTTACCGCCTTTGCATCGAAGGTTTCGGGTCGTTTAAAAAAGAAATGCGACAAGTCCCAAAAGTCGGAAACAAAAGTAGCGCGCTCCTTCACCATGTCAACGATGGTCGCTACCCGATCGCTACCCAGCAGTTCCGCAGGCACTTCATGTTCATTAAGTATGGGAAGAAAGTCTTCCACCAGTGATTCGGTCGACCGTTGCTGTAGGTATTGGTGGTTATACCATTTGGTTTTATCAGGGTCAAAACGTGCGCCGGACCGGTTTACGCGGTCCAGATCAAAGGCTTCGATCAGGTCGTCCATACCGAACAACTCCTGTTCCGTACCGGGATTCCACCCCAACAAAGCCAAAAAGTTGACCACGGCCTCTGGAAAGTACCCTGCTTCCTTATAACCGGTAGTATCGTTCCAGGATAGCGGAAACACCGGAAAACCGCCTTTCTCACCATCCCTTTTGCTCAATTTTCCTTTCCCAACAGGTTTCATGATCAGGGGCAAGTGGGCAAACTGTGGGGCATCCCATCCAAAAGCATCGTACAGCAGTTGGTGCAGTGCAAGGGAGGGCAGCCATTCCTCCCCGCGAATCACATGGCTGATCTCCATCAGGTGATCGTCCACAATGTTGGCAAGGTGGTAGGTGGGCATGCCATCACTTTTAAAAAGTACTTTATCGTCGAGCGTGTTGCTGTCTATTTCAATGGTACCACGTATGATATCGGTCAATTGCAATGTCCGGTTTTCCGGACTTAAAAAACGCACCACATAGGGTTCACCGGAATTCAAACGCTCGTTCAAAGTGTTTGTATCCATGGAAAGGGAGTTGTCCAGTTTTGACCGATTGTGCCAGTTGTAGATAAAGGTTTTTCCTTTTTTTTCATGGTCCTTTCGGTGAAAATCAAGCTTTTCCGAGGTATCAAAGGCATAATAGGCGTTCCCGGAGGCCAATAGCTGCTCAATACATTCCCGGTATAGCGCTTTGCGTTCGCTTTGCCGGTACGGACCAAAGTTTCCCTCGGCCTTAGGGCTTTCATCAAAGGCAATACCACACCATTCCAAGGCGTTCATAATATAATCCTCCGCTCCGGGAACATAGCGGTTTTGGTCCGTATCCTCGATACGGAGAATGCACGTTCCTCCATGTTTTTTGGCGAATAAATAATTAAATAGGGCAGTGCGAACACCACCAATATGCAAGGGTCCCGTAGGACTTGGAGCAAAACGAACGCGAACAGTGGATGCCATAGGTAAATTTTATGGGCGCGAAGTTACGAAATGAGCCATAACAATTCTTGATACCAACCTAAATGATTATTGGCGAATTACATCTGACCATTAAAAGACAATAAATATAAACAAATGAAAAGAACCTTTTTTTGGCGCATTATCCCATAAATTGAACAGCTATTGTTTTTGAAAGGTCCAGTTGCAAGGCGATACTACGATATATTGTCCGTAGCCCTAAAAACTCAGGAACAAGGACAGGATAGGAAACAAACACTGGGCTTCACCCAAAGGATGGCGTATGCTCCTCGGAGGTTTGTTGTGGTTTCATGTCTTTGGGGATTCTTGGGTTCATAATTTTGAACCATAGCGGTGGCACCAAGGAAAGGACCATTGAGGTGGGGTAACCAAAGGGCATCTGCGGAGAAATATCGTAATAGTCCAAAATTTGATATTTTTTGGAGGACTTATAGTGGTGGTCGCTATGTCGGGTAAGTTCGTACAATACAATACGCCCCATTACATGATTGCTGTTCCAGGAATGTACTTCCCGAACGCGTTCGTACCTGCCCGAGGCCATTTTTTTGCGGATGAGCCCGTAATGCTCAATATAGTTCACCGATTCCAGCATAGTAAAGCCGACGATTCCGGTAAAAATAGCAAAGGTTAGGCCGATAGGTCCGAAAAACACGAAGGTAGCGGCAAGATATACCGACTGGAACAAGGTATACCATAGCATGTCATTGGTGATAGAGAAAAACGGCTTGTCGGCTCCTTTCAATAGTTTTTGCTGAAGTTTCCATGCACTTGTATATTGCCGTGCCACCGAGGTGAACCAAAAAGAATAAACCGATTGATTGTATTTTGCCGTGGCGGGATCCTCAGCGGTGGCCGCGTTGGCATGATGGCCAAAATTATGTTCAATGTAGAAGTGCATATAGTGCGAGGGAAGCAATAACATTTTTCCAAGATAACGTTCCCATGTTTGCTGTCGATGCCCCAATTCATGGGCCACGTTTATGCCATTGGTGCCGAGTACGATACCTACCGAAATGATGAGGCCGACCACTTCATAGAGTGCGTAAGAATGTGCGTTCACGTCCCATAGGGTGTATAGCAGCAATCCGAACACAACGGGTACGTTAAGGTAGAGCATCCAATCAAAAACCTTGCTTTTGGCCTTTTTTTCTCGAACTTCCCCTTCATGATTGCTGGTGTCGTGCGGAAGCAATACCTCCAAAACGGGAATCATGACAAAGGCATAGAATGGGGTGAAAAAGCTCCAGGGCCCTTTAAAGTAAATACTGATGACCGCGGAAAGCGGTAAGGTCATCGCGGCAATATATTTCAGGTCTTTCATGGGAAACATTGGTTACAGGTTGACAAAACGCACTATTGAAAAAAGGTTTGCTTACACTTGCGCGCCTTAGCAGGGCATTTTAACAATTTATTCGTTCTTAAATTGGTGATATCAAGTATCTTGGTAATAAATATAATTGAAATTGAACAGTTATCACAAAATACTCGACAAACTTGATCGATTCGTAAAAAAGTATTACACCAAAATGTTGATAAAGGGGATAACCCTTTTTGTCGCTTTTGGGCTGTTGTGCTTTTTTTTGGTTTTAGGGGTGGAGTATTTCTTATGGCTGGGTTCCACAGGCAGGTTGGGATTATTGCTGCTGCTGATAACAGTGGAGGTCTTTTTGGTCTACCGGTACATAGCGACGCCTTTGTTTTATCTGTTCAAGCTAAAAAAAGGAATCAGCAATAAGGAGGCCTCCCGGCTAATAGGCAGGCATTTTGGGGAAGTGGGCGACAAGCTCTACAATCTTTTGGATCTTTCCGAGGATGCAGCGCAATCGGAGCTGTTGTTGGCCAGTATCGAACAGCGTTCGCGGCAGTTGAGCGAGGTATCATTTTTGGGTGCAATAGCCTATAAGGACAATCTTAGGTATGTAAAGTATCTGTTGGTTCCCTTATTGTTGTTCGCTGCAATCGCATTTAGCGGTAATCTCGGCTCATTTTTTGGTTCGGCAAAGCGGGTAGTCAACTATGATTTGGCCTATGAACCCCCGGCCCCCTTTCGCTTTCAGGTATTGAACGACAGTTTGGAGGTGTTGGATACCGACACCTTTACGATCAGGATGGGTACTATTGGAACGATTAGGCCGGAAACGGTGTATATCGAAATTGATGGGAAACAGGCGTTATTGACGGAGAGAAACGGGAATTACCAATACCGCTTGCCAGAGCCGCTACAGAGTACCTCTTTTTCCTTCGTATCCAATGAAGTGAGATCTCCGGAATACCGGTTAAATGTGCTAAAGACCCCCGCTATGGAAGATTTTAGCATGCGGTTGGATTATCCGAGGTATACGGGACGGGCGAACAAGCGTTTACAGGGTACGGGAAACGCCACGGTACCCGAGGGTACGCGTATTAGCTGGGAAATTAGGGGAAGGGATATCGAAAGGGTAAAGTGGACCACTAGGGATACCGCTGTCAGTTTTCAGAAGGTAGCGGATGGCTATCGTTTGAACAAGCGGTTGTTCCGTACGGTCGGGTATGAAATTTCGACCGGGAACCAAAATGTTAACGACTATGAACGATTGGGCTATAGGATAAAAGTGGTCAAGGATGCGTTTCCTACGATAAAGGTGAACAAGGTGATAGATTCGTTAACACCCAATGTAGCGTATTTTTCAGGAGAGGCCACGGACGATTATGCTTTGAAGAAAACTGCTTTGGTCTATTTTCCCAGTACGGATACCGCAAGTAAAAAGCGCGTACCCTTGGAGTCACCAAAAGGGAATTACCAAAAGTTTTACTATACCTATCCTTCGGGTATGGACTTAAAGGAAGATACGGAGTATCGTTTTTATTTTGAAGTGACCGATAATGATGCCGTCCACGGTGGTAAAACTACCAAAAGTGAAGTCTTTACCATGGCATTGTTGAACCAAGACCAATTGATGGAAAAGGATTTACGGTCGCGGGAGACCTTGATCAATAGTTTTGACAAATCCATGGAGCGTTACCAAGAGCAAAAAAACGAGCTTGGGGACATCAATAAGTTACAAAAGGAAAAAAAGGAGTTGAATTTCAACGACAAGAGCCAGATAAAGCAATTTCTGAATAAGCAGAAAAATCAGGAACAAATGATGCAAAAGCTGAGCACTCAGCTGAAAGAAAACCTTAAGCGAACCGAAAGGGATGATAAGCTGAACAAGCTATTGCAAGAACGTTTAGAGCGTCAAGAGAAAAAAGCGCTTAAGAATGCAAAACTGATAGAAGAACTACAAAAGGTAGCGGATAAGATCAACCAAGAAGAGTTGAGCAAACGGTTGGAAGAACTGGGCAAGAAACAACGAACAGGGGAGCGAAGCTTGGAACAGTTGTTGGAACTGACAAAACGGTATTATGTAACCGAGAAAATGGCACAGTTGTCGAAGGCGCTTGAGAAAATGGCAACGGAGCAAGAGAACATGGCCAAAAAGGAAGGCCTGTCCAAAGAGGACCGTGAAAAACAGGAGGACTTACAAAAGGCGTTCAAGTCCTTGACAGAGGAACTTAAAGAGTTACAAAAAGACAATGATGCATTAAAAAAACCATTGGAACTGAAAGTAGATGAGAAAAAGAAAACGGGGGTAGAACGGAACCAAAAGGAGGCAGTGGACATGATGAAGGCCGGTGAAGAGCAGACGGATGATAAACAGAAACCAAAAGCCATTTCGGGAAAGCAACAGTCCGCTGCGGAGAAAATGAAGGAAATGGCCAAAGAACTACAGCAGTCGGCTTCCGGTAGCGCAGGCGGGAGCAGCGTTGCAGAGGATGCTGAAATGCTACGGCAGATTTTGGATAATTTGGTCATTTTTTCGTTCAAACAAGAAGGCCTTTTCGAAACCTTGGAAAGTATTGATCAGGACGGACCGCAGTACAGCGGAGTCGTGCGTAAACAAAAGGAACTACGGGTGTTGTTCGAGCACGTGGACGATAGTTTATTCAGCCTGTCCCTACGACAACCGGAGTTATCTGAATATGTGGACGAACAGGTTACAGAGGTGTATTACAATATGGATAAGGCCTTGGACAATCTAGCCGAAAGTCAGGTATATCAAAGCGTTTCCTACCAAAAATATGTGTTGAATGCCTCTAATGGGCTCGCTGATTTTCTGGCGAAACTTCTGGACAATATGAACCAAAGCATGAAAATGGGACAAGGGCAGGGGGAGAGCAGTGAGGGGTTTCAGTTGCCGGACATTATAAAGGAGCAGGGTGCCATGAAGAAGAAGATGGAAGGCATGGGCAAGGATGGCAAGCAACGAGAGGGAGAAAAGGAAGACGGCCAGAAGGGTGAAGGGCAAGGAAAGGGCGAAGACGGAAAGCAAGGGCAGCAAAAAGGAGGTAAAGAGGGCAATGGTGGTGAAGATGGGGATAAAAAGGGAGATAAGAAGGGTAAAGGACCCAGTGGAAACGGAAGTGGCAATGGCAATCAGTTGGGGGAGAAAGAACTGGAGGAATTGTACGAGATATATAAGCAACAGCAGGAAATTAGGGCCGCGTTGGAAAAACAACTACAGGACATGATCAACGCATCCGATCGAAAGCTTGGGGAAAAGCTGTTGCGGCAAATGCAGGATTTTGAGGATGATTTGTTGGAGAATGGAATTACTACCAGAAGCATGCAAAAGGTAAACAACATACAGTATGAATTATTGAAACTGGAGAATGCGGCGATGAAACAAGGTAAAAAGAAGGAACGGGAAAGCACGGTTAATGACAAAAAGTACCGGAACCCGATCACCACGAAGCCGAAGTTGTTGGAGGAATTTAAAAATGAGATTGAATTACTTAATCGACAAGCCTTACCTTTGCGCCCCGATTATAAAGAGAAGGTGAAGGAATATTTTCGAGCGAATGATCAATTATAATTACGAAGGCTCTTTTAGTCTGACTGATGAACCCTATTATTCCGATTGGATAACTAGGGTTATTAGGTTAAATGACTTGTTGGTGTTGGAGTTATCGTATGTTTTCTGTGACGATGTTTATCTTCTCGATTTGAACAAAAGGTTTCTGAATCACGATACGTTAACCGACATCATTACGTTCGATTATAGTGACGGCAATAAGGTTGCGGGGGACATCTTCATTTCGGTGGAGCGCGTAGCGGAAAATTCGGAAAAGTATGGAACCGATTTCGATGCGGAATTAAGGCGCGTTATGGTTCACGGAGTGTTGCACCTGATGGGATATGGGGATAAAGATGAAGAAGAGAAGAAAGTTATGCGCCAGATGGAGGATAGCATGATGAAAATGTTCCACGTGGAACATTGATGGTCGCTAAGGGTATAAATATAATAGCGTTGACGATATGTTTGCGAACGATTATGATGTAGTGGTGGTCGGAGGGGGCCACGCAGGTGCGGAAGCCGCTGCCGCTGCCGCTAATATGGGCAGTAGCACTTTGTTGGTTACAATGAACCTGCAGACGATTGGACAAATGTCCTGTAATCCTGCTATGGGCGGGATAGCCAAGGGGCAGATCGTTAGAGAAATCGATGCACTAGGTGGTTATAGCGGCATTGTTACGGATAAGAGCGCTATCCAGTTTAAAATGCTCAATAAAAGTAAAGGTCCTGCGATGTGGAGTCCCAGAGCGCAGAATGATCGTATGCGGTTTGCAGAGGAGTGGCGTCTGATGTTGGAGCGAACGCCCAATTGTGATTTCTATCAAGAAATGGTTTCGGGCCTGTTGATAGAAGCGGATAGGGTGGTGGGCGTAAAAACGTCATTAGGTTTGGAGATAAGGGCCAAAAGTGTAGTGTTGACCAATGGAACATTTTTAAATGGATTAATTCATATTGGAGAACGACAATTGGGTGGTGGTAGGGCTGGCGAAAAGGCAGCTACTGGAATTACTGAGCAATTGGTCGCGTTGGGCTTTGAGAGCGGAAGAATGAAGACCGGCACACCCCCTAGGGTGGATGGTCGATCTTTGGACTATTCAGTGATGATACCACAACCGGGCGATGAACGGCCGGAGCGCTTTTCTTATGAAAACACTCCAAAGTTATCAAAACAACGGGAGTGTCACATGACCCATACGAGTTTTTTAGTGCACGATTTATTACGAGAGGGTTTTGACCGTTCTCCTATGTTCAATGGAAGCATCAAAAGTATCGGTCCTAGATACTGCCCGTCGATAGAGGATAAAATAAATAGGTTCGCCGACAAGGATAGTCATCAGTTGTTTGTGGAACCTGAAGGTTGGGATACCGTTGAGGTCTATGTAAACGGTTTTTCTACTTCCTTGCCAGAGGATGTTCAGTTTAAGGCGTTACGTTCGGTCAAGGGTTTTGAAAACGTAAAGTTTTTTAGACCGGGGTATGCCATAGAGTATGATTATTTTCCACCGACACAGCTAAAGCATACCTTGGAAACAAAGCTGGTTCAAAATCTATTTTTTGCTGGGCAGATAAATGGCACCACGGGGTATGAAGAGGCCGCATCGCAAGGTTTGATGGCAGGTATTAACGCGCACCAAAAAGTTAAAGAAAAAGAGGCGTTCATTTTAAACAGGGATGAAGCGTATATTGGAGTATTGATCGATGATTTGATAACGAAAGGCACCGAGGAACCTTATCGTATGTTTACGTCACGTGCGGAGTACCGTACCTTGTTGCGTCAAGATAACGCTGATTTGAGGTTGACCCCCAAGGGTCATGCGTTAGGACTTGCTAGTCTAGCGCGTTTGCGACGGATGGAACAAAAGGATAAAGAATCATCAGCGTTTGTGTCTTTCTTTAAAAAGACCAGTGTGCTGCCCGAGGAAATCAACCCGATTCTGGAGGAGTTGGATTCATCGCCGGTACGGCAATCCGATAAAATGTACAAGGTGTTTTCTAGGCCAAAAGTGACCATGGAACATATGATGGTACTGGATAAAGTAGCCGCATATGTTGACGAGCACGAGGTAGATGATGAGGTGTTGGAACAGACGGAGATTCAAGTGAAATATTCCGGTTATATCGCGAAGGAAAAACTGAATGCCGATAAGTTACAGCGACTGGAAAACGTGAAGATACCGGAGGATTTCGATTATAGCCAGTTAAAGTCCTTGTCATACGAGGCACGTGAAAAGCTTGGCGCTATCAAGCCGGTGACCATTGCACAAGCGGCTAGGGTAAGTGGTGTGAACCCGTCGGACATCAGTGTTTTGCTCGTTTTTCTAGGGCGATAGCAGATAGGGTTCCACGTGGAACCTTGTTTAGAACAGCACTGTTTTGTACCCAGCTTTGCTAAAGAATGCACCATCATAAGAACATGCACCGGCGGAAATAGTTATCCCAAGAACAAGTAGCTAACGTAAACAATACGCCACAACTAAGGCCAACAGTCCCATGAAGGAGTTTTTAAGAACTAAGGATCATTCCGTAACGGGTGAGGCGTTCACCTTAATGTTGGATGAGGACATGGAAATGCTGCGCACCGAACCGATACCGCCAAACGTAGATCGATATTATGAGAGCGACACCTACATTTCGCATACCGATGCGCGGGCTTCTATGGTAGAAAAGCTATACCAAATCGTAAAAAGGCGAAACCTTCAAGGAAAGGTGAAGCTAATAACGCGGAATAATAAAACGGGAAAACGGCTGTTGGATTTTGGTGCGGGAACCGGAGATTTTTTAGTAACCGCCAAGGAGAAGGGTTGGGAGATCGAAGGGGTGGAACCAAGTCCAATAGCGCAAGAGAACGCACGGAAAAAAGGCCTTCGATTGTGTGGCTCTGTAAAAGAGCTTCAAAACAAAAAATTTGACGTAATCACCCTTTGGCACGTTTTAGAGCATGTTCCAAATTTAGAGGAACAGATCGGGGAGTTGGAGGGGCTGCTCGCCAATGACGGAACGCTTATTGTAGCCGTTCCGAACTTTAGGTCGTACGACGCAAAACGATATGGAACCTTTTGGGCGGCCTATGATGTGCCGCGGCACGTATGGCATTTTTCCAGAAATGCCATACCCAAACTTTTTCAAAAGGTAAATCTTGAAGTCGTCGCGACCCGTCCCATGTTTTTTGATTCCTTCTACGTTTCCCTATTGTCGGAAAAATATAAGACTGGACAAAATAGATACTTAAGTGCTTTTTGGAACGGATTAAAATCGAACCTAAAGGCATCCCGCACCAAGGAATATTCTTCCGTCATTTACATACTGCGTCGCAAAGAGGCATAAACGACAACTGCATCCCGATAAAATGGATTTTAAGGCTTTTTAGGGCACTTTGGCGATAAGCCCAAACCGGTGGGTCAAATAGAAATTTTGATCGGTAAAAGCGATTTAAAACAGGCTATTTTCAATAGACTTCGACAATGTTTAAAAAATAATCAATAGGTTTTGATTATAATAGAGGTGGCTGCCAATTGCAAACGGGATAAAGGTAATGGGTTAAATTTTACCATAGTTCGTGATGCATTAGAAAAGCTTTGCTACTTTTGCCGAGTTCAAAAAAACACCATAAACAAAATATCATGAAAAAATTGTTAGTGACGCTCACGGTCATCGGAGTAATGTCATGCCAACAGCCGGCAAAAATGGCCTATGTCGACAATGTGAAATTGTTGGACGAGTATCAAGAGAAAATGGACATTGAGGCAAAGTTCAATGCCAAGGTAGACGCCATGACCAAAAAGAAGGATAGTATTTCCCAAGCTTTTCAATTGGAGGCCCAAGCCTTTCAAGCAAAAGCCCAGGGAATGTCACAGAAAAAAGCCCAAGAGGAATATGGTATCATACAGCAGAAGGGGCAGTTTATTGGACAACAATTGCAACAGGAAGAACAGCAGATCCAGCAAGAAGGCCGTACCGAAATGGATTCTCTGGTGAGCAAGGTCAAAAAGGAGATCAAAACCTTTGGTAAAGCCCAAGGATACAACTACATTCTAGGCGGTGGCGAAGGCGGTGCGGTATTGTACGGATCCGAAACCGACGATATAACCGACGAAATCCTAAAAATCCTTAACGACAAGTACAAAAAGTAAGCAATACCATTTTAACTTTAAAACGGTATAAGGCAACACTTTTTCAAAAACCCAATACCCTACCAGGGTGTTGGGTTTTTTTATTGCTGCAGCAAGTACACGAGCAACACCGCAGGAACCAGATAGATGACTATGGTCTGCGCCCCAACATACTCCTTGGCCATACGCTGTCCAAAAAAGAGCATTAAAAGGGAGATGCACGACAGTACCGCCCCGTAGAAAGGAATGTCCGAATCGATGCCTATGGAAATCGTATAAAGTCCTATAGCGCAAAGGATGCCCGAGGCAATTTCCGCAACCAAAACGGTACCCAACAGCAACGGAACCATATTGCCCAGAGGGCTTTTTGCAAAATGACCCGTTAACCAGGTCAGATTTCCCTTCCAGTCGACCACTTTGTCGATACCACTTTGTAGAAAAGTGATGGCAAGAAATACTAACAATAAGAGCTGTGCAGCGTTCGCGGTCAAGTGTTCCATAGTGTAATCCCTATTTTATGAATAGTATGTGAGTTGTTCCGATCGTTTCTCACCCAAAACATGCGGCGCTTAGCGTGGCGACGTTTCCGCTTTTCGATGCAGTAAACGGGTCAGCTTTATGGAAAGATCGGTAAAAATAATTTTTGGATTTCCATTGCGTTCCACATGGTAAATGGCATCTTCCAGTTCCTTGGTAATCTCCTGAACATTGTTCCCATGTACAAAAGGAGCGAATTTTTTGAGCTGAAAACCGTCGACATGTATTTTCATAAAGGCCAGTTGTTCCGTATCGTAATTGATCAGCAAGGCCTGCCTGATCACCGTTAAACAGTAATGGAGGAACTTTTTTTGTGTTTCGCGACCGACCGCGGCCACTTCCTCGCTCCAAAGAATGAGCTCTTTTACCGCCGATTTGTTCCCTTTTGCCTTAAAAGCGCTTCGAACCCATTGTACGAACCATTTTTCGAATATCAGATCTTCCGAATCCTGGTTCATCAGGTCCAAGGCCTTGTTGAAATTTCCGTTGGCCTCATGGGCAATGCGCAACGCCTCGTCCCTGGGAAGCCCTTTAGCAACAAGTCCATCCGCAATATTGGCTTCCGCCAATGGCGGAAAACGAAGTATTTGGCAGCGCGAACGAATGGTTTGCAACAGCTGCTCCTCATCCTCCGCCAACAATAAAAAAATCGTTTGGTTGGGGGGCTCTTCGATCAATTTTAGCAGTTTGTTCGCCGCGGCGTTGTTCATACGGTCGGCCATCCAAATGAGCATTACCTTATAACCGCCCTCGTACGATTTTAGCGATAGCTTTTTAACGATATCCAAGGCCTCGTCCACCCCTATTTGACCTTGTTTTTTTTCGATACCGATATGCCGGTACCAATCAAAAAGATTTCCATAGGGCTGTTCCGAACAAAATTGCCGCCATTCCTTCATATAATGGTCGCTAACGGCATGGCTCTTTACCTTATCGCTATTGGCCACCGGAAAGGCGAAATGCATATCGGGATGGGAAAGCGAACCGAATTTTAGGTTACAGGCCTCGTTTCCATGATCGTTTTCACCGTTTTGGTTGGAGCAGATAATGTATTGCGCATAGGCAATAGCGGTATTCAATAGTCCGCAACCTTCTCCCCCTACAAACAATTGGGCGTGCGGAATCCTTCCGGAATCGGCACTTTTGGTCAAGTGCTTTTTAATATGTGACAACCCTAAAACATCCTGAAACAGCATGTCCCAAAGATAGTTTTTTTGGGAGAACCGTAAATAAAGGATACGCTTCTCGGAAAAAATTTGAGGGCAATGGTCAACTCCCTTGCCGACCGTTCGGTTTTTCCAAAATGGTACAAGAATTACCGGGGCAGCTTTCGCCCATTCCGAGAAATAAGTACATTTGCGATTCCTTTAAAACACAACGAACATGAAAACCTTGGCCGACATTAATTTTGAAAATAAAAAAGCACTCATTCGGGTAGACTTTAACGTGCCGCTCGATGCGGAATTTAACGTTACCGATGCCAACCGGATCGAGGCAGCAAAACCGACGATCATAAAGGTGTTGGAAGATGGTGGAAGTGCAATTCTAATGTCCCATTTGGGAAGACCGAAAGGAGCAAAAAAGCCGGAACTTTCGTTGCGCCATATCTGTACCAAGGTCTCCGAGGTATTGGGTGTACAGGTACGGTTCGTAGACGACAGCGTCGGCAGTGCCGCCCAAAAGGCGGCCGCGGAACTACAGTCGGGCGAAGTGTTGTTGTTGGAAAACCTAAGGTACCATAGCGAAGAAGAGCAGGGCGATACCGATTTTGCCCAGCAACTGTCGGCCTTGGGCGATGTATATGTTAACGACGCCTTTGGAACGGCACACCGTGCGCACGCGTCCACAACAGTGGTCGCACAATTTTTTCCGGAGAACAAATGTTTTGGGCATTTGTTGGCAAAGGAGATCGAGGCCATCGATAAGGTCATGCGTACCGGGGAAAAACCTGTTCTTGCCATTTTAGGAGGAGCCAAGGTCTCTTCAAAAATTACCATCATAGAAAATATTTTGGACAAGGTCGATCATTTGATCATCGGCGGTGGAATGACCTATACGTTCGTGAAGGCCCAGGGCGGTTCCGTTGGCGAATCGATCTGTGAGGATGACAAAATGGAATTGGCACTTTCCATTTTGGAACAGGCCAAAGCAAAAAATGTACAGGTACATTTACCGGTAGACGTACTGGCCGCAAACGACTTTAACAATGAAGCCGATACCCAGATCGTTCCGGTCAGTCAGATACCCGAAGGTTGGCAAGGGCTGGATGCCGGTTCGAATTCCCTGGCCAATTTTAAAACGGTAATCACACAATCGAAAACCATTTTATGGAACGGACCGATCGGGGTCTTTGAAATGGAAAACTTTGCAAAGGGTACCATTGCTATCGGAAATTTCGTGGACGAAGCCACTCAGAACGGTGCCTTCTCCCTCGTGGGCGGTGGCGATTCGGTAGCGGCCGTAAAACAGTTCGGGTTCGAGAACAAAGTAAGTTATGTTTCCACCGGAGGAGGCGCTATGTTAGAGAGTTTGGAAGGGAAAACCTTGCCGGGGATCGCCGCAATATTGGACGCCTAAGGACGTTATCCGTTTAAAAGGCAAGGGGATTTGCACACCGCTTTGGTGGTGCCGAATTTTATACTCTCAAAAAAAAGTCGGATTTTCGTTGACCCTCCCGTAATTTTTGATAGTATGATGAAGACACAAAAAAGTAACGTATTCCTTGTGGCGGCACTACTCCTGTTCGGTCTAATGAGCCGGGCACAGGTACAGGATTCTACGGTGGTCGTTGGAAAGGAGAACGCTAAACGGGATACGGTATCAGTTGCTACACCTGTAGATTCCCTGGCCATCGGCATCGCCGAGAATGTCGAACAAATGGAGCGGATGGACGAAACTTCGGATCAAGACCTCCCCTTTCCCATTCCGGACGATAAGGGGCAATATCAATTAAAGGACCACCCCCAAGCAGCCATTTACGATAGTCTTTGGATGAAAGAGCTCTACGATACGAACATGCTCTTTGAGGAAATGTATGCCGAGGTACTCCAATTGGGGAACGGTCAAATGATCGATGGAAACCCCGTTGCCGTAGCGGAAACCTATGTATACGACCTGCCTACCGATTCCCTTAAGGCGCGATTGGAACGGCTCAACCAAAAAACCCCGTTCAATGTGGTGTACAACCGGTCTTTGGAGAGCCTCATAAAATCGTTTCTGACACGCAAAAGAGGCTTAATGGAGCGGATGTTGACGGTGAGCCAGTTTTATTTTCCCATGTTCGAGGAAGAATTGGATCGCCACGATATCCCGGTTGAAATGAAATATTTGTCCATAGTAGAGTCCGCATTAAACCCAAAAGCGCGATCACGTGTCGGAGCGACCGGGCTCTGGCAATTTATGTACAGCACCGGAAAACAGTATAAACTAGATGTAAACAGCTATGTGGACGAGCGTAGTGACCCCATAAAGGCCACCAAGGCAGCTAGCCGTTATCTATCCCGCCTCTACGAAATTTTCGGGGATTGGGATCTGGCCCTGGCAGCATACAATTCCGGTCCGGGGAACGTGAACAAGGCCATCCGAAGATCGGGCGGCCAACGGAACTACTGGAACATTCGAAGAAACCTCCCGCGGGAGACCGCTGGTTATGTTCCCGCTTTTTTGGCTACCATGTACGTATTGGAATATGCCGAGGAGCATGGCCTGAAGGGCAGAAAGGCCGAGCGGGCCTATTTTGAGACCGATACCGTTCATGTAAAAAGCCTGATCACCTTTGATCAAATTTCTAAAATGGTAGGGGTGAGCGTAGCGGAGCTTCAGGTGCTTAACCCGTCCTACAAACTAAATGTTATTCCATTTGTAGCAGGTAAGGATTATGCACTTCGGCTGCCCAAAAAAGCTATGGGAAAATTTGTTGCCAACGAGGTTCAGATCTATGCCCAGGTTAAAAAGGAACTCGATAGTAAGGAAAGCCCCTTGCCCGCGCTGGTAAAACAGGCGGAAAAAGAGCGGGTACGGTATCGGGTGCGAAGTGGTGACTATTTGGGCAAGATTGCGGAACGCTACGGTGTGCGGGTAAGCCAATTGAAACAATGGAACGGTTTACGGAGCAATAACCTAAGGGTAGGGCAACGGTTGACCATTTATCCACGAAACCGTGGTGGACGTACAAAAACCGTACAAAAGACCAGTACCGCCGCAGTTACAAAAACGACATTTCCCCCAGGAACCAAAGTGCATATCGTTCAAAGTGGCGACTCCCTTTGGACCATCTCCAGAAAATATCCTGGGATTTCCGTCGAAAACTTACGAGAATGGAACGGTATTAGTGGTAGTAACCTTAAACCAGGTACCAAGTTGAAGTTGTGCGCCTGTCCATCGTAAATGTATTTCGCTTATGAAAACGACCAAGTTATTCCTTTTTCTTTTCTGCATTGTCCTTCTAGGATGTCAAGAAGGAGACCAAAAACGGTACCTTCCCTCTAGTATCGGCCCTATCAACTCCTTGGCGGTAGTCATGGACGATGACCTTTGGAAAGGGGCCGTCGGCGATAAGGTCAGGGAACATTTTGCGGCACCCGTTTTGGCCCTTACCCTAAACGAACCAAAATTCAGCATCAATCATTTTCCGCCGAAAACCTTTACCGGTACCACGCGAAGTTCCCGATCCATTTTATACGTCATGAAAGATTCCTTGGACCTGGCGCATATCAAGACCGACCTGTATGCCTCCCCACAACGAATAGGGGTCGTGAAGGGAAGGACGGTGCAGGAACTTATAGCCAATATCGATGCCAAGGCGGGAGCAATGATCGAGGCCTTTAAGGGGGTGGAGATCAAGGAAAACCAAAAACGGTTTTTAAAGTCGCTGAACAAGGAAGGGGTACTGGAAAAGAATTTTAAGGTATCGATCGATATCCCATCGGTGTACACCGTAGGAAGGCAGGAAGACAACTTCGTTTGGTTCGATCGACAGATCTTAAAGGGTACCGCCAACATTGTTGCCTACACCGTTCCCGGTGACAGGTTTAAAAACGATACCACTTTGGTGCGCGATATCGTATCGATGCGGGATACCATCGGCAAAAAATTTATTCCCGGTCCCGACAATCCGGGAAAGGTTACTTATATGCGTACCGAGCCCGCTTTTGCGCCGCATGTGTTCCATACCGAGATCGGAGGAAGAAAGGCGATCGAAGTAAGGGGCCTGTGGGACGTTAAGAACTATCCCATGGCCGGGCCTTTTCTGACCTATATTATCGACGACCCCGAGAAAAACAGGAAAATGGTCATCGAAGGCTTTGTATTTGCTCCAGCGGCCGAAAAACGTGACGACATGTTCGAACTGGAGGCCATTCTTAAGACCATAAGGTTCCAGGGAGCACCTAAATAAAAAAAGCACCGGACGCCATTGAAGGTCCAGTGCTTTTTTTGTTGCGGGTGACTTAAACAAATAAGAAGCCCGTAGAGAGCCTGAATACGAATGCGTATACGGTAATGGCCCAAAGGAAGATACAAAACCAGGAGAAGGCCTTGAAATACCGATTTAGCATCAAATAGGTCCAATCCCTGAAAGCTTCCACATAAATTTCTCTTACAAGTAATAGTTTTTTCATATAGGGTTCTTTTTAGTTTGTGGTACAAATATGGTCAGCTGCTTAAAAAAAATGGAATTATTTAGATGAAATGGCCCCTATCCACGATAGGGATGTCCCATATTGTAACGGATCGATGAACGGCACATATATCGGCATCAAAAGCTGTATTCCATTACTTACAAGGCCGTATGGCGTTAAAGCCGTTTTAACATTAATTAGTAGGAGGTGCAGTTTTCCATAGGAAACGGACACGTGCCATGGGGCAATGAAAAAGGGCTGCAACCGGGAGGGTGTTCCGGTAACGGGGAGAAAGGGCTAATACCATTTCTACTTTAAAATTACCCATTAAAAATTGCCCATCTCCGCTTATACTTCAAAATAAAAAACAACCGTAGCTACTGCTATGCTTGATTTTTCCTTTTCGTCTAAGCAAAAAAATGACTGCGTTTTATTTGGGTGATTTTAAAGCAAAAATGGTATAAAACCAAAAAAGCACCCTTACAAAGGGTGCCTTTTTCGGTTAGGTTGGTTTTGGTCGTTCTTATTCGAAAGCATAGCCGGTCGCCACTCTGAACACAAACGCGTAGAGCATTATGGCAAAGCTGGCGAAGCAAAACCAGGAGAATACCTTGAAATAGGATTTTACAAGGACACTGCCCAGATTTCTAAAAGCTTCCAGATAAATTTCTTTGATCAGTAGGGTGGTTTTCATGATTTAGGTATTTTGGTTCGATTTGGGTTTAATTGTATATATAACTGTTAATCTGATCTTTGCGTATTTTCAACGAGTTTCTTTGTTGTGAACGATTAAAAATTTGTGGTGAAATGGATATCAGGGTACGTTTGGTGCATTGGAATCGGTTTTTTATTGGTCACGGAGGTTGGTTGAAAAGGGGACCGCTGCGCTAAAGGATGTAAGACCGCTTCGCTGAAGGAGGAAAGAGATTGGATGAGGATAATCGGGCAAAGGAACGCTGTTATCAGTTTTTATCTTTAAAACAAGCCGTTTTAACGGCTTTATGGCGCTTTGGGCAATAACTAGTGGGCGTCTACCGGTAATATGGCCTTAAACGCCGCGCATACGAGTCCGATTTGCGTCCAAATAAAAAAACCGCTACTGTATAACAGTAGCGGTTTTCTTTTTGGAGCTATGGAACTTACATATCCACAACTATAAATTCAGATCGTCGGTTGTTAAAGTGTTCTTCCTCGGTACAGCGTATGTGGCCGTCACAGCCGTTCAACAGGCGTTCCTCTCCATATCCCGTAGCGCTCTCGATACGTTCCGGATCGATTCCCTGTGAGATAATGTAATCGCGGGTAGATTTTGCCCGCTTGTCGGAAAGGTACTTGTTGTACACCGCACTACCCCTGGAATCGGTATGCGATTCGATTCGGATAACCATTTCAGGATATTCCGTCATAACCTCTACCAGTCGGTTCAGTTCCGCCGCCGCGTCGTCCCGGATATAAGAGCGATCGAAATCGAAGAAGATCATTTCGGTCTTCAGTTTTTTGATACCGTCTTCCAGCGCTATCATTTCTTCCAAACGCTTCAGGTTTACGTCCAAGTCGACCCGTTCGTTATCCAAAGTGGTAACTTCCCTGCTCTCTTCAAAGAAATCGCCCTTGGTCGTTTTTAAAACGTATTTGGTATTGCTGTCGAGATCTTCAAAAACAAAGCTGCCATCCTCGTCGGTCACGACCTCTTTTAATTTTATTCCGTTTTCGTCCAACAGTTCTACTAGGGCCTGTGGCATCATATCGCCGGTAACCATTTCGGTGATCACACCGGCAATGGCGTTCATGTTTTCCGGTACTTCCTCTACCATTAGGCGCTTAAAGGAATAAATATCGTCATCGCCTTTACCGCCTTCCCTGTTGGAAGCGAAAAATCCTTGTTGGTTTTCTTCGTTTATGATATAGGAGAAATCATCTTTGTTGCTGTTTACCGGTTGACCAACATTAACGGCTTCCATAAAGCCCTCTTCCTCATCGATACGCACTTCGTACACATCGAGGCCACCCAATCCGATATGACCGTCCGAAGAAAAGTATAGTTTGTTCTCCGTGATGAAGGGAAACATTTCCCGACGTTCCGTATTAATTTCTGGCCCAAGATTTTTGGGTTCCGAAAATTCACCGTTCTCAAGAACGTCGACTACAAAAAGGTCGGTGGCACCAATACTTCCGGGCATGTCCGACACAAAGTATAGTTGTTTTCCGTCCGGACTGAGTGCCGGATGACCGGTGGAGTAGTCGTCGCTATTGAATGCTACTTCCCGGGCCTCGGTCCACTCACCATCTACTTTGTTCGATACATATATTTTCAGATGGTTCACACCATTTTGATCGCGCTTTAGTTTTTTCCCATAATTGTTCCGGGTAAAATACATGGTGGTATTATCCGGTGAAAAGGTTACGGAAGCCTCGTGGTATTTTGTATTGATGTTTTTTGAGAATTTTATGGCATCTTTTAAATCTTGCGATTCTTCGTTGATGCGGGCAACATAAAGGTCTAAAAAGGGTTGGTCGTTCCATTTATACCGACGGGTATTAAAGAAGGAGGAGTCCTTAGCGGAGGCGAATACCACCTGACTCGAATCCAGAAACATAGGTGAGAAATCCGAATATTCCGAATTGACCGCCATGTTTTTTACTTCATAGTCCCGCGAACTGTCCAAAATACCGTCGAGCACCATTTCGTTGGCGGCTAGCTTCCCCTCGTCAACAGTAGCTGCATCCGAATCCGTTTTTTTGTTGTACAACCGCATAAGTTTTTTTGCCCTGGCATATTTGCCGGTGCCTTTTAACGAATGGGCGTACTTGAAGGTGTTTTCGGCGGACATTTCGTCGCCGTACTGCTCGTATAAAATGGTATACCAACCATGGGCTTTTTCCATGTTGGTGTTGTAATAATGCGCATCTGCAGCTTTTTGTATTATGTCATAGGTATAGTAGTCTTGGCCTTTTGCCAAGGCTTCTTCATAAAGTTCCGCAGCTTCCGCGTACCACATTTTATTGAAGTAGCTGTCCGCTTTTTGGATCAATTTACTTTTGTTCGGGCGATCGACGATGGTCGGTGTTTCGGTGCTATCGTTCAATTCGTCCAACATGTCATAGGTAACCTCTTCTGCGGCGATTACGGAGGTTTCTTCCGCACTTTCCACCTCGGCGTCCATGTTTTCGACTATTTCGCCCGAGCCTTCTACTTGCATGATCCAAACCTCGTCGTCATAAGTACCGTCCAGTCCGGAAGCGCTACGCTCTATGGCTTCCCTCCAGTTTTCATGCTGTTCTAGGTACAAATAGTTGAGTTGGTTTTCAGGATTTTGTATCGTATTGGCATCAAAACCTTTTTTACGTAATTTTTTTACGGTTTTTTTGAGATTCTTCCCCTTACTAAATACCCCTGATACAATGTAGTATCCATTGGGAACACCTTCTAGATCATTGAAGGTTCGAAAGGCGATATTGTTTTCTTTGGCAACACTGGCAAAAGTTTCCGGTTCTTTGGGTAAGAACACTGGGGCCGCCTCCGTTTCCGTTGAAATTCCGCTAATACTGATATCGTCTTGCGGTAAAACAAGGTCGTTTTCCGGAGTTTCCTGTGCATGGAAACACAGCGAAAAGAGCAGTACGCTGGAAGTAATTAGTTTTTTCATGTATAGGGTCGTTAGAAAAATCTTGGGGATTTTAATCTGTTTTCTCGAGTAATCCATTGGTACCTAAGGAAAATCTCATGGGTACCCGTGTTATAATTATTGAGTTCGGTAATCGTATAATCATAGGCATAACCCACATTAAACTTTGGGGACAGCTGAAATCCGAACAATGCACTTACCGAATCGTCCCAACGATAGTTCACTCCTAAGTTTAACGTGTTATTCAGCAAAAAATTGGCCGAGACGTCAACAGAGATTGGCGCGCCGGTCACTTGTTTAACAAAAAACGAGGGTTTGAACTTCAAACTTCGATTGACATCGAACACATAACCACCGATCAGGAAAAAGTGAAGGCGCTCCACTGCCTCCGACTCCTGAATTTCGTCATAGTGGGCGTTTGTAAAGATATTTGGGGTCGATAATCCCAAGTAAGCCCTGTCGGTATAGTAGAAGACACCAGCACCTATGGAAGGCAACAGTTTACTATTGATGTTTTCATTAAAACGAGTTTCCGGTTCTCTAAAAAGGCCCTTGTTCCAGTCCAAACTGAAAAAACGGACACCTGCTTTAAGGCCGAGCGCCAAACGGTGCCCTTTGTTGTTCAAAATCAATTGATGTGCATAGTTCCCATCGATGTAGGTTTCTTCCGAGGGCCCGAGTTCATCTTGTACTATGGAAAGCCCGACACCGTCGAACCTGCCAATAGGAGAATCCAATCCAAAGGTAATGGTCCGTGGGGAACCTTCTATGCCTACCCATTGGTCCCTAAAAAGACTGATGGCGGTCAAGTGGCCCCGTGAACCGGTATACCCGGGATTTACGGTCATGGTATTGTACATGTAATGTGTTACCTGAGGGTCCTGTTGTGCATTTGCCCAGCAGGGGAGTAGTACAAGTAACAGCAAGAATTTAAAGATTTGGGATTCTTTCATGCTTATATGGGTTGGCTTCCGCTAATTTGGAAAACTTACATTGGTGTCGGCAAACAAACGCCGATATGGATGTACTGATTAATCATTACTTCTTTTAACGTCAAAACCTTACGGTTTATGTGATTCTGCCCCCTTTTGTTGTAAAGGGTCCTCTTTTTGTTGTGTACTACCGTTTTAGCGGTATCAACGCACTTTTTCTAGTTTAGACCAAAAATAATACTGGTCGGAATAATTTACCTAGAAATATAGATCCATCCTGTTTTCACGGGGTTTCCGTCCGCGAGGTCCAGTACATAGTAGTAGGTTCCCACTGGTAGTTTTTCGGTTATGTTTATGGTAGCGCGCCCTTCGGAGGTACCGTCCCAGGTATTGTCATAATTGCTACGTTCGTATACTTTAGTGCCCCAACGGTTGAATACCTGTAAGAGGTTGTCGGGATAGTCCTCGATACACTCTATAAAGAACACATCGTTGGTACCGTCGTTGTTGGGGGAGAATTCGTTGAACACCGTCAAACAGTCCTGTTCGGTACCGATGTTCCCCCCATCGATCACCGTTATGGTTACCGAAGAGCTATCGTTTGTAGTATCGATATCCAGCTGCTCCACAAAAGCGAGACTGGCGGTGTTGGTGTAATCGTCGCCCGCTACCACGGTGACGGTCAGTTCCAGTTCGGCGGTTTCGCCAGGGGCCAGGGCGGCGATGTCCCATTGTCCGGTGCTCTGGTCGTAGGTTCCCACGGAGGCGTTTCCGAGTATGAGCTGGAACCCGTTGGGCAGTGTTTCGTCGATACCGATATTGGTGGCCTCGTCCGGCCCCAAATTCTCTGCTGTAATGGTAAACACGACGGTCTGGTTTATGGCCGCTTCCAGTACATCGGCAGTCTTTACTACTCGAATATCCGTTTCTTCCGAGAGTACCTGCATCACCAATAGTGACTCATCGTCCTCGATGGGTCTGCCAGGGTCGTAATTGTCTACGGTGGAATCGGGATCACCGGCCTCGGATGCCGTAACTTCCGAGATGAAGGAGTATTCCCCTGCCGTATTTGTTGGGGTATCGGCCGTTGCGGTAAAGGTGAAGGTAAGGGTTTCGCCGTTCGTTATTTCGGGCAACGACCACGTTATGGCATTGCCGCTCTGTACGCCACCGTTCTGTATGGAAACAACGGTAAATCCGCTCGGCACGATGCTTTCCAAGGATACGTTGGGCGCATCAAAAGGGCCTATATTGTCCAAGGTGAGGGTAAAGGTTACCAGCTCGCCGACATCGGCGGGCTGTAGGTCCGAGGTCATGTCGAGCTCCAAATCCGAAACGCGGTCCTGTACGGGTACTATGATGTCCAACGGCCCGCAATGGCAGTTGGATGCGGAGGGCGTAAATGCGATCACGATATTACCCGTTGCGCTGCAGGCGTCCGGACTATCAAAACTGAAGGTCTCGGTAACATTGGCGTTCCCCGGAACACTTTGGGCCAGGGCCCCGGTATGTATGGCGGGCCCCGTTATGTTCCCTATCGCATCGGAACAATATACAGTGTATTGCGCCCCGGCCGGCAACGCTATGGCGCTGGTATTTTCTACTCCGAAACTGACATCGAAGGTGCTATCGCCGTTAGCACGTGTTCCTACTATAGCTTCGGGAGTTCCAAAAGCGGTAATGATGGATTTTTCCAGGGTCACATCGGTAGAAGAAGAGCCCACCAAGGTTTCACTACTGCTACAGGATACCCCTCCGCAGGATAAGGCGCTACTGACCTCAAAATTGGCTATGGTGATCGGCACATCAACGGCACATACATTGGGTTCGTTCTTTAAGGCCACATCGAATTCATATAGAATAAAATCCCCGTTGTCCGCGCCTACGGGCATGTTCACGGTCATTTCCTCATGGTCGTCCACCACGGTGATCACCGGATTGGTAACGGAAATGAATGCCGAACTATTCAAGGAACCCGGAATGAAACGTAGTCCGTCCGGTAGAACAATACGTGCTATATCCTCATTGGATGTTGGTCCGTTGTCCACAATGACCGTTTGAACGGAAACGGTAAAGGGATCGCACCCTTGGAAAACCCCGCCGTTGGGAGTAGTGATGGTCGTTGCGGTACTATAGCTGGATTCGGCACCGTTCAATACCAAGGGGTCGGTGGACAAGCGGGTACCGTTTCCTTCTGCGGGCACCCCGCAGGTGTTGTTCCCGAAGGCGGTATAGGTAATGGCGGTATTGGAGGTAAAGTCGCAACGGAGGTTCAGGTTCAGGTTGATAATGGCGATCTGCTCGTCCAGATTGGCGGCATTGGATGCCCCCTTGATGCCCTGTTCCGCGGCGATCGTGGTATGGTCCAGGATGTTTACGGTAACCTGGTTCCCCGCCAGGGTAGAGGAAACGCTCTGCACGTCCCCTGACCCCCTTGGGTATTCCACTTGGATATCGTTGATCAATACGCCGGAAACGTCCCCGGGGATATCAAAGGTGATGTAGGGATCGATCAGGTCCCCTGCATCTGCGTTTCGCATTTCCAGTCCGATGTTAAAATCGGTACAGACGTCCACGCTCGTGGTAGGTTGCTCCGTTATCAGCAACTGTAAGGTCGCACTTTGTGGTTCCAAGCGAAGCGTAAGTTGTGGGATGTAGGTAGCTGTGGCGTATGCCGCGGCATCCACTGGGTAAGCGGCACAATCCCAAGAATTGGAGACGGGAATATCAAAACTGGAACATTCTGAAAAGGTACCAGTGAACCGTATGGTCTTACATTGGGTAGGTCCATTGCTATATTCTCCTATCTCGATCCAAGTATTCGATGCGTCCTGGGTAAATGGTATAGGTGTTTCTACACCGCCAGAGAAAAGTACCGCTTCCGAAACGGTGAAATTGGTCGCAGTGCCCAGTTGTAACCAATTGTTGGGTATTGTGGAGGTCGTGGTACCGCACACTTCCATTTCATAGGTGATGTTGGATTGGTTTCCGCTGATTACGGGGTTGGGCGAGGTAACGGAAAAGATAGGTTTCTCGTGGGAGAAGTTTTTGGTCTGCGTCCGGACCCTAGTCAAGGGATAATCGGAATACGCATATTCCTGATACGTTATCTCATAGGAGTTAGTGCCCGAATCGGGGGTGTCGATATTTCCCAGCACCGGCACCCGGAGAAAGAACATGACATTCCCTTGGATACGGCGATGTCTAAAATCAGTGTTAGGGGTTACCGTAACCTGATTTCCCGTTTGCGAGTAACTGAGCCTACCGTTAGGTACAGAGGGTGTGCCCGGAAAGCCGATGAACGTAATATTATCATTGGCTAGTGTTGTATTTTGCGGTAGGGTGGTCGTAGCCGACACAAAAACCACGGAAGGTCGAAACTCATTGGGAAAGTGATCGATGGAAGAGTTCGTATGCGCTCCTAGCCGGCTTTGATCGTTAAATGGGGTACAACCACTGCCATTACTGCCTCCAGTTTGTACAAAGGCGGAAACCTTTAGGTAGCTTGCTTCGTCCCCCAAGCTTAAACAGGCCACCTTAGCGCCACCACCATCGAAATAAAAGTACTCCCCCCTGAAATTATCTAGCGTATGTACGGTACGATCGTTAAAACTGTCGGCCCATAAAAACTTAAGCCGCAGTTCCAATTGATCTCCGGGATCAAAGCTTGATGCAAACGCTGACAGATCGAAACGTATTCTATAGTTATTACTGCCCTCCGTTATAACCGTGGGCATGGTAGTAATGTCGAATGCGCTACCGTTGATCAGTAATTCCGACTTGTTCGGGGCCAAGGGATCCGTGGTGGGCAAAAATTCAAAAAGGTCCGAACCTCCGGCTGCTGGTCCCGGCGTCCTATAGGTAATATCAAAACTGAGATTGTCTACAGAAATGTTATTTACTTCACCTAAGGCGGTAATCAGCATTTCGTCCCTTGCCGCATAAAAATTGGTAGCGTGTATTGCAGGGTCCAACACCGTTTTCGTCGTCATGGTGTCGTCCGTCCATCCGGCAGTAATCCGTTCGGCGTCGAAAGCGTTTATGGACGGTCCGTCGCAATTACCAGGACAAATGGCGGTTGCCGATATGGTTCCACAATAGAGAACCATGGAAAGACAGGGGCCACTGTATCTTACGGTATACTGAAAGTCCACGGGGCCTGTAGCACTGGAACCGCAGGAATATTCCAAGGGAAATAATATATTTTCCCTCAGGGTTTCCGTATCGGGCATGTCGGTAGTTAAAAACCGAACGGTATTGGGGCCTGCCATAGAAAATTCCGGTCCTGCACCCGCCGCCAAGGTAACGCCGTTCGGAACGGTCATTTCTACTTCAAGGGATGTGTCCGGGTCGGGCGTAAAGAATGAGCGAAGGTTGCAAAAAGGCGCATCTCTTCCGGAAACGCCCAAATTGGTCAGTAAATTAACATTGAACGACTGCCCGTCGAAAATATCGGACGGATTGGTAACCGTTAATGGAGAAATACGAAAACGCCCATCATTGAAATAGGCACGATCGGCACCAAATTCATCACCACATTGGTTTCGACTAATTCCTTGAGAGCGCACGGACCAATCCCTAACAACATCGGTACTTACTATCGGACAGTTGGGGGTATTGGGGTCAAAATCAAAGTCAAAACTATAATTCACGATCGCACCGGGTGCCAAATCGTCAAAAAAGCCATCCCCATCCAAATCCTCGAACCCTCCGGGACCATCGGGGTCTACCCCGGGCATCCCATGATCGCTATCGTTAACAACGGCATAGGAACCGAGCCCCCTGTTTGCATTTTGGGTGTGCGGGAGTCGAACAATGGGCATCGGATTTCCCGTATCCGTGAAAATGAAGTTGGACAATAACTTGTGCGGTTGAGGCCCGTCATTACCCCATAGGCCATTTTCGGTACTACTCAGCGATATGGTATTATAAGTTCCAAAACCAGTGTTCAACACAACGTCGAACGCCGGTACGGTTCCCTCATTTACCATTTGGGCAAGATAGGTGGCCCCATTAACAAGATCTATACGGCCGAACGTGGTCAGTTCCCTGATATTGAGATCCGGGCCTTCCTGGGACACATTGACCAAGGCCGAGACCGGACTGGTTACCTGACAGATTTCCGAGGTACTACACCCCCATTCGGATTGGTGCGTAATGGAGAGACTGCCACAACCTGCGACCACAAAGCGTTCTTCCAACGCCACCACTTCCGTTTCTTCGAAACTGGAATCCCCGTCGCCCACATTTCCTAAAAAGGGAGCTGCACTGAAATCGATACTATAATAGAAGACGTTTCCCGAAACCGAGTTCGGAGTCAATGTTGTGCCATTGAACCGCAACTCATAGGAAGCGTTTAAATCGGGGTCGACGGTGACCGTATGGTAGAACAGCTGTGTGTTTCCGTTACCGGAATTGGTAATCTCTATTGGTTTTGTTATTGTTTGACCGTTGGTGGCCGTAGAGTTGCTGTAATTTAATATGGACAACAACGGACTTAAAAAGTTATAGGAGTTGATGGTGGGGTCGGTATCCGAATCGGTCTGCGCGCCACTGGCGTTGACATAGGAAACGGTGTGTGCATCTTTAAAAAGGCCGCCGTTGTATGAAAACTGAACGGCGTCACAATCCGCGGTCTTTAGAAATCGAAATTGTACCCGGTCCGAGGTTTGCCAATTGGCGTTCCCCGGGCGCTCCAAGGTAAAAATGGGCGCGTTGGGGTCGGTGTCGTCCACGGTCAGCGTGAAATCGCCGGAACCCTCTTGATTTCGAATTTCTTCTGTTCCGGGAATATAGGAAACCCCATCGGGAAGCGTAAAAGAAATTTCAAAACTGTTGTTTTGGTCCGTTTTTGATAGAATGTTCAAGAAGGAAAAGGCATTGTTGGCGCCTCCACAGGGCCCTAGATCGTTAGAGCTTACGCCTACGCGAAAATCGGGATTGTTGATTTGGCCTGAAACGGTATATCCGAATAGGATACAGAAACACAATATTAGATATTTTGAGCACGCCGATGCTGTAGCGGCCCTTTTAAGAAAAGTAATTGCCCCCATTTGTTTTTGGTTTGTAGGTAAAATTTGGGTTTCCAGAACACGATTTGTTCAAATCAGGTTCATATCACTAAAATAAACGGAAGGGAGTTTCGGGGGAAATCTTTGTTGTGTATCCGCTATTTTTAATGGTAAATGCCTTATAACTTGTTATTTCCTACTTTTTTTCACTGTTGTTTGTTGTTTTGTGTTTGGTCGTTTTTGGGGTTATCGGGAAATGTACAGCCAACCTGTCCGTGGGGTTGCTTCTCCGTTCCCAAGGTCGAGCAGGTAGTAATAGGTGCCTACCGGCAAACGTTCTTCGGTGGCAATGGTCGCCCTGCCCATGGAGCTTCCGTCCCACGTATTGTTATAGCCCTGCGCTTCGAAAACCAGCGTTCCCCAACGGTTATACACCTGTAAGGTGTTGTTGGGATACTGTTCTATACACTCGATAAAGAAGAAATCATTGGCACCGTCGTTATTTGGTGAAAATTCGTTGAACACTGTCAAACACTCACTTTGGGTGACCGTAGGTGTCGCTTCTCCCCGGTCGTTTTCGGTATTCGGATCGATCTGATCTACATAAATGAGTTCGGCAATATTGGTATAGTCGTCTATATCGGTCACTGTTACCGTCATTTCCAAAATAGCGGTATCCGATGGCGCAATGCTGGGTATTTCCCAAGTTTGGGACACTTCTTCATACACCCCGTTAGCGGTATTGGTGGAAACCAGTACATACCCTTGTGGCAGTTGGTCCTCGATCCCTATGTTCGTAGCTTCATACGTACTATTGTTGGTCACCGTAATGATAAACGTAATGGTGTCCTCGAAAAAGGTTTCTGCGCTGTCGACGGTTTTTACTACTTCCAAATCCACTGTAGGGGAAGGAATGGAAAAACGTGCCTCGTCGTCCTCACTTTGGTCGCCATCATCATTGTCCGGGGCCGAATCGGGATCATATTGGTCCGTTGTGGTCACCTGGGCCGTGTTAGTGTATTCATTGATGGTGTTGGACGGTACGTTTACGGTCACCTCATACGACACGGTTTGCGTTCCTACGGGTACGGAGGGAAGCACCCAAGTAATGGTATCCGCTGCATTGGTACCCCCGTTGTTTATGGTTCCCAAGGTGAAGCCGGAAGGAAGGTTGTCTACAAGGGTTACGTTGGTGGCAACGCCCGGTCCATCATTGGTCAATGTCAGCTCAAAAGTTACGGTATCTCCGGCATTCGGATTTTGTATGGAAGCGGCGCTTAGGGCCTTTGTCAGACTTAAGTCGGCAGGGATAAGTAGTATGGAGGCATTGTCCTCATCATCTTCGCTCTGATCACCGTCATCGTTATTTGGGGCGGAGTCTGGATCAAATTGATCGACCTGGGTCACTTGAACAATGTTCATATACTCCGCGTTCCGCCCCGTAGGGATGTTTACTGAAACCTCAAAAGTAAGGACCACCGGCGTACCACTGGGTACATTTAGCCCGTTCCATGTAATAATGGTACCTGTCTGTGTGCCGCCATTATTAATGTTGGTAACGGTGAATCCTTCGGGGACGGTATTTTCTATGGATACGTTGGTCGCCTCATCACTTCCGTTGTTCACCACTTCCACGGTAACCATGAGCACATCGCCCGGATTGGCATCCGATGCCGATATGGTGTTGATAAGCTCTAGATCCGTCTGTTGCGGTGTAATGGTGGTACTGCTTTCATCGTCTTCACTTTGATCCCCGTCGTCATTATTTGGGGTCGAGTCCGAATCAAATTGATCGGAAGCGGTCACTTGCGCCGTATTGGTATATTCTCCGGGGATGTTTGCCGGTTGTTCTATAGTCGCTTCGTAAGATACGGTTTGGCTTCCTACTGGTACCGAGGCAATTGTCCAGCTGATGTTGTTCGCGGTACTTGTGCCGCCATTGTTTATGGTGCCCAAGGTGAAACCGGATGGCAAGCGGTCTTCGACGGTAACGTTGGTAGCATCGTTCGGCCCATCATTGGTCAAAGTAAGTTCAAAGGTAATGGTATCTCCAACATTCGGGTTAGGTACCGTAGTTGTTTTAACCAGGCTTAAATCCGATACCATGATTGAAACGGAGGCATTGTCCTCATCATCCTCACTTTGATTCCCATCGTCGTTGTTGGGAGCGGAATCCGGATCGATCTGATCGGCCTGAATTACTTGTACCGTGTTGGTATATTCTCCAGAAGTTCCGGTCGGGGCATTGATTTCCGCCTCGTAGGTAAGATCGATGTCCCCGGCCGTTACCGTGGCCAGGTTCCAGGTAACGACGCCTCCTGCGAAATTACCGCCATTTGAAATACTGGTCGGGTTTACGGTATACCCCACGGGAACATTGTCGGCTATGACCACATTGGTGGCGGTATCGGGCCCATTGTTGGTAAGGGTAACGGTAAAGATTACCGTATCGGAAACATTGGGGTTGGGTTCGTTTACTGTTTTTTCCAATTGAAGATCTGACAATTGGCAGGTTAGCGAAGCCGAATCATCGATAACATCTGGATGGTAAGCGCCATAGGCCGCTGCGGTTACCCTCCCCGAACCATCGGTAGCCGCAGGCGATCCGGAGCCGTATTGGCCGTTGTCCGGACCGTCGGCATTCGGATCTTGATAAGCCTCGTTGGCGTCGCTACAACCGTCGCCATCGCTATCCAGTATTCTAAGGTCGGGATTTCCATCGGTATCGCTGTCCTGTAAGGTGTAATTGATATTACCACTTTCTAAAGGGTTTTCAACAGCGTCCGGTAAGCCGTTTGCTCCGGCACTTCCGTTTACCGTGCCGTTGGTATGGGGTTGTGTGTGCCCCGCTTCTACGGCATCAAAAATACCATCGTTATCGCTATCCACATCCAAACGGTCCACTACGGTATCGTTATCGGTATCGCGATCACAATTTGCCGAAAATACGTTAAATGGAATCAATTGCTTGGCAAGGGAAGGTCCTTCGTACCGGACTTCCAACCGTTCTCCTCCGAAACGTTCAAAGAACGGAATTTCAATCTGATAGGTGCCCGGGGCCAAGGTAATTGTGCCCGAACGCTCCCGGAAACCGTGGGCCCCATCGTTATTCACGATTTCGGCCCCGTCGATGAACAGTTTTGAACCATCGTCGGACTGGGTATAAAAAGTATAGCTTCCGCCGGTAGTTATGGCTATAAAACCGGAATAGCGAATGGCAAAGGTTTCCCTGTCCCCATTGTCCAGTAAATTTTGTAGGTTATCAACATCGATTTCGTTTACCGACCCTTCGAACGTGGCATTATTAGTAGGAATGTTATCGGTTGTTCTTCCGGGCACATCGATTTCGAAAAACTGATAGTTCAAAATTCCGCTACACAAATCACTTTCCTCTAAATCTGGTACTCCGTCGTTATCATCGTCAAGATCTTCAAAATTAAGCACGCCATCGTTATCGGTGTCGTGGTCCACATATATTTTCGCCAGTCCGTTGCTACAGTTCGATGGATTGGCCGTTTCGCAAATGCGATACCCAATAACATAATATCCGGGCTCGGTATTGGATGCCAGATTCACCGTACCATCGGGGTTCATGGAAATACTTCCGGTAGGATCCGGTGCTATTTCCGTTAGCGTTACCGTGGAAAGGGTTACGGGCGTCTGGTTTAGGCGATCGTTGGTGAGTACATTGTATATCGCAGTACTTCCCGGTATTCCGTTTATAGGGGTTAGGTTCGAATCTTCGGCAGCTTGTATCGGAGCAATATCCACTGTTGCGTATGCGATTGCGCGATCACAGGTTCCTGGAGCGCTTAAATCGCAAATTTCATATTCGAAGGAGTACGTCCCGACCGACGTGTTGGGTATAATACGGGTAGTGCCGTTGGAATTTAATCGAAATCGATTTCCGGCCGAGGTCGTGGTCCGTCGTAGCGAAACATTTGATAATGTGGCCGTGTTTCCGTTTACCAGATCATTGTCAAGTACATTGTAAATATTGTTCTGCCCAGTGGTTCCGCTAATGCTACCGGTGTAATTATCATCTACCGCTGTAATACAGTCGGGAGCCGTTACATTGGTTTGGGCAGTACAGGTGGTGGCTTCGCTCACCGTTACCGTAATATCGGTTCCATTGGGTACTCCGGAAACGGTCCAGCTATTCCCTCCGTTATCGACCGTGGTTCCTGCAGTACTGGTAACGGTTCCTCCACTTACGGTCAGGTCGACCGTATAGGTAGCAGCGGGAGCACAACTTGGCGTGCCGACGATGGTGATGGTAGGAGGCGCATTTACGGTGACTATAATTTCAGAACGGCCACTCTCGCAGCCATTGGTCGTTTGGCTTACGAAATAAGCGCTGTTCCCGACAGTTGCGGTACTTGGCGTTGGAGCGGTAGTATTGCCCGTTCCTCCCGTTGCGGCGGTGTACCATAACAAATTGGAACCGGATGCGGTAAGCGCAGATGCCGTATCGCCTTGGCAGTAGGTTACTGGGGAACTAACGGTAGGAGCCGATGGAATCGCATTTATTTCTACCGTTATTTCCGCCCGTGTACTTTCGCAGCCATTGGCATTCGTTTGGGAAACATAATAAGAGGTGTTTCCTGTAGTTGCCGTGCTTGGTGTAGGAGCGGAAGTGTTTCCCGTGCCTCCTGTCGGAGCGGTATACCATAGCAAATTGGATCCCGTGGCGGTCAAGGGGCTTGCCGTATCCCCTTCACAGTAGGATACCGGTGTGCCGATTCCCGGTGGAGACGGGCTGTTGTTGATCGTAACGACGATTTCGGAACGGGCGCTTTCACATCCGCTCGCACTGCTCTGGCTTACGTAGTAGGAAGTACTTCCCGCCGTTGTGGTACTCGGTGTAGGAGCGGTAGCATTTCCGGTTCCTCCCGTGGCATTGGCATACCATAATAGGTTGGAGCCTACCGCAGTCAAAGCGGAGGCGGTATCTCCGGAACAGTAAACTACCGGAGTGTTTACCGTTGCTGCGTTGGGTACGGTATTTCTTGTAATGATTACTTCGTTTCTGGTAGCACTGGTACAACCGGTCACCGTATTTCTGGTTTCTGCGAAAAAGCTGTTGGCGCCGTCGGTTAGGCTACCTGCTGCTGGCTGGTAGGTTAAAGAGCCCGTTATTAGGGCGGTACCACCGGAAGCGGAAGCAAACCAATCCACAGTTTCGTCCGGTCCGACGCTTACGGACACTGTAGGAACCGTATCCCCTGCGCAAAAGGCCAGATTACCGCTATCGTCCGTAGGTGCGTTTACAGTAGGGCAACTACAGTTGGGAGCGGTAACGTTAAGGGTATTGGTACAGGAATTACCGGTATCGGTTACCGTTATGGTAATATCGGTTCCCGAAGTAACGCCGGAAACGGTCCAGTTGTTTCCGCCATTGTCGGTAACGGCCCCTTGGGTACTGGTTACCGTTCCCGTACTTACGTTTACGGAAACGGAATAGGTGGCTAGATCGACCGAACAGCTTGGTGCGGTGGCTATGGCTATCGTTGGTGTTTCTCGTACGACGACCACAATTTCGGAACGCGGGCCTTCACAGTCATTGATTGTTTGGCTGACCCAGTAGGATGTGGATCCAGAGGCGGCGGTGCTCGGGGTAGGTGCGGTATTGGTACCACTGCCTCCGATTGCCGAGGTATACCATAAGAGATTGGACCCCGATGCGGTCAATGCACTCGCCGCATCTCCTTGGCAATAGCTTACCGGAGTGGTTACGCCAGGGGCGGCCGTATTGTTTTGCACGGTAACATCAAAACTATAGGTTCCGGTGTTTCCGTTGGAATCGGTGGTTTCAAAAGTATTGGTGGTGGTGCCCAAAGGAAACGTTCCTCCGGAGGCAATACCGGCAGTTTGGGTTATGGATAATACCATTGGAGCACAGCTGTTCGCAGGATCCGAAAGTTGCACGCCAGGAATACTTAGATTATCCATGCGTACACGTTTTGAGGTATTTACTTTGGTGTCACTATCAAATTCGAACCGAATACGGTAATTCCCTGTTTGTGTAACGGGTATTCTTGCAGCGTTGGTTGCTAAATCAGTATAGTTGAAGGTATAGATGGGGGTAGTAATCGCTGCTTCATCTTCCAATAAGACCGTTATCGTGTTTACACCGCTAGGATGTGCCTGTAAAGCATGTATAAAGCTAATTTCCCCTGTTCCGTTCAGATAAACTAAGGGACTGACAAGCCCCCGGGTAAAACTTGGTTCTATTTCCGAAGTATAAAAACTAGTGTTTCCGGCCAAAGGCGCACTTGTCGTTACGGTACTTCCAAAGAAGATATAACACTGCGCGATCAAGTCGTTTCGACTGGCAACTTCGAAATCGGTAACAACAGGAAAAGTACCAGTATTGGCTACACAGTTATCCGTAACGGTTGGTGTCGCATAATTTACAATGGCGGAACAACCTGCGCTGCTTGCTGCAACGGTTATATCCGTTGGGCCGCTGATAACCGGGTCAATAGTGTCGGTTACAACGACATCGAAACTGCAAGAAACCGAATTGCCGCCGAGATCCGTGGCGGTGTAAATTACGGAAGTGGTTCCGGGTAAAAACTCATCTCCTGGAGCGTAACCATTGGACGTAATGGTTGCCGTTCCACAATCATCGGTAGCGGTAGGTGGTGTCCAAGTTACTACCGCTCCACAACTACCTGCTGTAGTATTGGCGGTAAGAGGCCCCACAGGGCACCCTGTTATCACGGGATCCGTAGTGTCGGAAACGGTCAATATGGCCTCATTGGAGGTGGCGGGGCTACAGCTTGCCGCAGGACTGTTGGCGATGGCACGAAAACGATCGCTGTTCATGGCGATGGTCGTACCGCTGATCACTAGATCTGCACTTTGTGTACCACTATAGGGAGCCGCTTCGCTGAGGTCGTTCCAACTGCCCGATGTAAAGCGCTGCCATTGAAAGCTGCCGGAATTATTGGCACCGGCAGAGAAGGTAACGTTCGTTCCCGGACAGACCGATTGATTTGAAGGACTAGATGTTATGGTCGGTGGCGTGTTTACGTTTACGATGAGCTGCGCACGATTACTTTCACAGGTTATGCTACCGGATGAAGCGGATTGCGATACCCAAAAATTTTGTGTGCCCTGGGCCGAGGTATCCGGTCGGGTGTTGCCTGCGATAATATTGCCCCCGGTAGCGGCATCGTACCAGGTCAAATTTGTTCCGGTGGCATTGGAATCCAATGTGCCGGCGGTATCCCCGATACAATATTCGACCGGACTGGTAACGCTTGGTGCGGATGGTCGGTTAAAGACCACTACTTCAATTACTGCCCTTGAACCTTCGCAACCACTAGGGTCATGCACCTGGCTCACATAGTAATCGGTGGTAGCGGCCACGGATGTGTCCGGGGTGGGTGCGCTTCCAAGAGCAGGTCCCCCGGTTGCGTTTGAATACCATCGCAGGCTGTGGTCGGTAAGCGCGGTAGCCGAAAGGGGAACAGCGGTATCCCCAACACAATACTCGATCGGTGTGGTTACTGTCGGTTCCGGGGGCAGCGGTATCTGCTGCAAGGTAATTTCCAAACGGTCTACACTGGTACAGCCCGAAGATGAGTTTTCGGTCTCTACAAAATAGGTTCTTAAAAGATCCGTGGTGGTGGGCGGCTGATAGGTAGTACTTCCAGCTTGTATCTGTGTGCCCGCCGAGTCGTACCAGTTTGCGGTTTCGCCCGAACCGACCGAAACGGAAAGTTCGGGTGGTGTGGTGCCGAAGCAATGCGAGTAAGTGGTTTGACCTGTCGGTGGATTTATGTTGTTTTCTACCGTAATCGTAAAAGAGCGTTCGATTTCGTTTCCAGCGGAATCTTCCACCTCATAGGTAATGGTAGTGACACCAACGGCAAACTCATCGCCGCTCTGTAGTCCTGTTCCATCTTCCCTTTGTACAAGGAAACGATCTAGATCGCAACTAGGGTCGTTAATGTTGGTGACTATGGTTCCTGGCAACAAGAGGTCATCCAAGTAGCCAGTTTGTCCGGAGGTCAAAAATAGGTCCGAGTAGTACCGAATCCTTACTTTTCTATTACCCGAGAACGTAATAGGAAGATTTTCTTGTTGGATTGTGGTGGTGGCATACACTTCGGAAAAGAAATTTGGGATGACCACAACACCGTTCTGGTCAAGAATATCTACAATTAGGGTAGCATTATCGCCAATTGCCGAAATGCCATGTGAAAACGAGATTTCCCCATCGCCGGTAAATAAGAGTACCGGACTGGTAAACTCGCTGGAAAAGAAAGGAATACTCGATAAAACGGGCGCTTGCAAGTAATTGGACCCGTTGATGGGACTGCCAGGTTCTATGGTCGTTTGATAAAAATCGTAGCATTGGTTCGTCGGTGATTCAAAATCTTGTAATACCGGAGCTACTCCCTGACCGGCAGGGCAGTTATCGGTAGCTTGGGGATATGCCCAACTATGGACCGCCGTACAAGTAGCGGGGTCCGCGTTTAAAACAACATCACTTGGAAACTGCGTAAAAACAGGGTTTTCATTGTCGGAAACGATAACATTGAAACCGCAGGTCGTAATTTCCCCAATAGCATTTTCCGCACGATAGATTACCGCCGTGGTTCCTGGTAAAAAAAGATCTCCGGGGTCGTAGTTACTGGTAACCGAGGTCGCTCCCGAAGCGGAGGGGGGAGTCCAATTGACCGTAGCCTCGCACGTTCCCGGGGTATAAGTGACCACGACATCGGTCGGGGGGCAACCTGTAAAAGATGGAGGAGGTGCACTATTCGTTTCAACTATGCCGAAGGCGTGGTATGCAGCGTTTTCGGGAACGCTAAAACTGGCGAACAATCCGAAAACAAACAATAGAAAAACTAAGGTTCTTATTTGGGGCATTTGTTACGATTTGGTAGGTTCAATACACTGCCGCTGATATCATTTTAAACTTGGGAGAACCTATTCAGGCTAAAGCTTTAACGCAGGTTTTACCCTGGCAATGCCTTATATCGATGTTTTGTTGTAAAAAGCGGGTAAGTTGTAGTGAACGGGTAGATTTTTGAGGTATCCTACAAATAAACCTGGGTTTATCGAAAAATGTAGGCGCCTGTAAGAGCGGTATAATAGGGGTTTAAGTGGATTCTTACGAAGACTTCTACTTAAACGATTAAAATGAACTTTTTAGTAAATATACCTTTTGGTATGAGTTGTGCCAATAAAAAAGCCCCTGAAAATTTCAAGGGCTTTTTTATTGGAGAAATGGAGTCGACTACTCCTTTTTTTCTTCCAATTTATCGTCTTCTTTAGAAGCGTCTTTAAATTCTTTGATGCCACTACCTAGACCTCGCATTAGTTCCGGGATTTTCTTTCCTCCGAACAAAAGCAGTACTACGACCACTACTAAAATAATTTGCGGGGCTCCGATGGCCAAAAAAATATATGAAGCTGTCATTAGATTTTCTATTTAAATGGTAAAGATACTAAAAAGTTTATTGCCTATACGTACCCCTAACGGAGCTTTTGCGTTTTAATTGCCCGGTTCCAAGGCTATCTGCCCTGGTATAACACCCATCTAACCAATTGTTAATAGGTATTAAAAACTTTAAGGGGACCTTAAAAATTGAATGTGAAGCTTATATTTGTGCTACCATGGCAAGAAAAAGAAAAAAAAGAGGGGAGATCAAAAGGAAACTCTTGCACAAATACCGTTTGGTTATCCTGAACGAAAGTACCTTTGAAGAGAAAATCTCCTTTAAACTTAGTCGGCTAAACGTTTTTGTCACCGGCTCGCTTTTTATTATCGGACTTATCGGTCTTACGACCTTGTTGATCGCCTTTACGCCGCTCAGGGAATACATACCCGGCTATTCTTCCACCAAGTTGAAAAAACAGGCCACCGAACTCACCTATAAAACGGATTCACTGGTACGCACCCTTTATTATACCAATCGGTATTTAGACAATGTTCGAATGGTGCTCCGCGGGGATATCGAAAATAGCGAGGTCAATCGAGACTCCCTGTTCGAACGTTTCAAATTAGATCCCGCGTCCGTAAATTTGACCCCTATCAAGGAAGATTCCCTTTTGCGTGCCGAAGTTGCCCTTGAGGACAAGTACAATTTGTTCGAGCGAAATGTACGCAATACCAACGTGGTTTTTTTCCCTCCATTGAGCGGCACCATATCCCAATCGTACGATACGCAGAAAAAACACTATGCCGTTGATGTTGTAGCGCCTTTGGAAAGTCCCATAAAATCGGTTGCCGATGGTACGGTTATTTTTGCGGAGTGGACGGCCGATACAGGGCACGTTATTATTATCGAGCATCGCGACGGACTTTTGAGCGTTTACAAGCATAACGCTTCGTTGACCAAGGGGCAGGGCGATATCGTAAGTTCCGGGGAAGTCATTGCATCGGTAGGAAATACCGGTGAGTATACTACCGGTCCGCACCTGCACTTTGAATTATGGAACAATGGCGTTCCCCTGAACCCCACCGATTATATCGATTTTAAATAGCGCCTATGTCCCTCAAATCGATTGCAGCAAAATTGTTTGCCAAGCACATTGCCAAAAAGACCTTGAAATGGACGAATAATCCCGTTGCCACCCAGGAAAAGGTTTTTCAAGATTTGATTGCAACGGCACGGCACACGGTATTCGGTAAGGACCATGGTTTTGATACCATAACGAACCATGCCGACTTTGTGCAAAAAGTACCGATCCGGGATTATGAACAGTTGAAACCTTATGTAGAACAGGTATTGGAGGGTCGACCGGATGTTTTATGGCCCGGACTGCCCGTTTATTTTGCGAAGACATCCGGAACTACTTCGGGCGCCAAATACATTCCCATTACCAAAACGTCCATTAAGCAACAAGTAAACGCCTCCCGAAATGCCATTCTCAGTTATATTCACGAAACCGGGAATACCGACTTTGTTAACGGTAAAATGATTTTTTTACAGGGAAGTCCGGAGTTGACCGAAAAAAATGGCATCAAATTGGGAAGGTTATCGGGAATATCGGCCCATTATGTGCCCAAATATTTGCAGACCAACCGACTTCCCAGCTGGGAAACCAATTGTATCGAAGATTGGGAAACCAAAGTGGATGCCATTGTATCGGAAACCGAAAATGAAAACATGACCGTTATTGCGGGTATTCCTTCATGGGTACAGATGTACTTTGAGCGGCTACGGGCGAAAACGGGAAAACCGGTAGGGGAACTTTTTAAGGGGTTCGAACTCTTTATTTATGGAGGGGTTAATTACGAACCCTATCGCGCGACTTTTGAAAAGCTGATCGGCCGAAGGGTGCCCAGTATCGAACTGTTTCCCGCCAGTGAAGGCTTTTTTGCGTATCAAGATTCCCAAACGGAAAAAGGCATGTTGCTTTTACTTGACGCCGGTATTTTTTATGAATTTGTGGCAGCGGATACCTTTTTTGATGAATCGCCCGTGCGGCTGGGAATTAAGGACGTGCAGCTGCACGTTAATTACGTAATGATCATTAGTACCGATGCCGGTCTTTGGGGCTATAATCTAGGGGATACCATTCAGTTTGTTTCCTTAAACCCCTATAGAATAGTCGTTTCCGGAAGAATCAAGCATTTTATTTCGGCCTTTGGAGAACATGTTATCGCTAAAGAGGTGGAGGAAGCAATGCAGCTGGCAATAGCGCAGACCGATGCCGAGGTAAACGAATTTACCGTAGCGCCACAAATTACCCCACAAGGCGATGAACTTCCCTACCACGAGTGGCTCGTAGAGTTCCAAAAAGTGCCGTCGGATCCCGATACGTTCGTTTCAATATTGGATAATGCCCTGCAAAAACAGAACAGTTATTATTACGATTTGATAACGGGCGGTATTTTACAGACCTTGAAGATAAGCGCGATTCGTCCGGGGGGCTTTTTGGAGTATATGAAATCCATTGGGAAGCTTGGTGGCCAGAACAAGGTACAACGGCTATCCAACGACCGCAAATTGGCCGATGGACTACGCTCATTTAAGCGGTAAGGGCAAACAACGTGAAAGCTGTCCAAGGAACAACTTCGCTTTTGTGCCTTTAAACGGTATGCTATATGGTGCCGGTTTTTGAAGCCCTTCGGGAGATAGCGGCACTAAAAATGGGTGTTTGCGTTTTAATTATTAGTTGTAATTTCGTTGTAAATTCAACTATGGCCAACACGATTAAAACGACACGCGCACAGGAATCCACCAATGCCATTGAGCGCTTGTACATTACCATGCGCCACCTGTTCAATAGGGGTTTTTACAAACCGAACGGGGTTTCGGGGGAATCCTTAAAAAATGCGCTTTTGCAATTGCGCCCCGAAATATACGGTAGCGTGGCCGAGGAAAAATCGGAATTGAACGGGCTTATCTATGTTCTGGAACGTTTACCGGAGGGGATAGAGGAATGCAGGTTCATTAACCTTACTTCCGATGAAGGCTATGGAAAATCACATTTCACCCCCATCATACCACCAAAACGGCGTCGGAACTGCTATCGGATCGATGCCGAACAAATGAATATTGAAATTACACGGGGCAGGTCCGATATTTATGATATTCTTACCCACTTGACCTTTCTTTTCATTGAATCGGAGAAAATTTGCAATCGGGTATTGATCGAAGATTCCGATAAGACCATTAGAGACTGGAAAAAATTGGAATCGGCGGTGAAAAAAAATAAGCTTACCCAAGCCGAAAAGGAAGTGGCAATAATTCATACCGCCACCATACTGGGGCGCTCTTTTGAAGATACCATGGACATTTACACCCGTTTTGCGACTAAAAAACGTCCGGAACGGTTTCTACATATCATTTACTGGTTGGGAAAGCTGGCCATCGAGGAGGAGCTTACAGGCGAAAAACGAGCCATAACCTTCACTTCATTGTTACGAGAGCGGCTCGGCCATCATATTCATGGAGAGCGATGGGCGAAAACCATTAAACAAGTACTTGCAAAAAACGGATTGTTACGGCGCCCTATTCATATTATCAGCGCCAACATGCATAGCGTTATGAACTCCCTTTTTGCCCGAAATGCGCTGCAAAAAGAATTTCCGAATACGGAATCTTTGGAGATATATGAGGCATTAAGCTCATCTGCGAACACCGATTTCCGAAACAAGGTTATTAAGGAAGCGAGTAAAAACGGAATGCTTTCGGTGGATGATACTTCCGGAACCAATATCGACGTACAAATTTTTGATTTGGCAAAATTGGGTCCGGCAGGCTGTTGTTATGAATTGGACCCGAATATTCCCGATGATGAAAAACCTGTTATCTTTGTTATGGACTATGCCTTTGGGGAGCAGGCCTATGAGACCATCGACGAGCTGTTAAGGCCTTACGGGAAGAACAAGAACGATATGACGTTTTTAAATATCAAGTCGATTTCGATAATGGGTAAGGCAGGCATCCTCGAGGGCGGAAAAGGAGATTTGATGATTCCTTCCGCGCATATTTTTGAGGGGACCGCCGATAACTATCCGTTTCAAAATCAGCTAAGTGCCGAGGATTTTAAAGGGCATGGACTTGAAGTATGTGAGGGAACTATGGTTACCGTTTTGGGAACCTCACTCCAAAACAAGGATATTTTAAAGTTCTTCCATAGGAGTACTTGGAACGTAATAGGTTTGGAAATGGAAGGGGTACACTACCAAAAAGCCATACAATCGGCCTCTAAGATAAGAAAGAGTATTGCGGAAGACGTTCAGGTGCGGTACGCGTATTATGCCTCTGACAACCCTTTGGAAACCGGAAGTACCTTGGCCTCGGGCGGTTTGGGCACTACCGGGGTAAAACCGACCTATTTGATTACCGATAAAATTTTAAAGCAAATTTTCAATACATAGTTTATGGGAAACCAGACACCCCCTACTCCTAATACTACTTCCGATGAGATTGATTTGGGGCAATTAGTTAAATTGGCAAAAAAAGTAATCAATAAGGTTGGAAACTTTTTCTTAAGGGTTTTCATTTATTTGAAGAAAAATGGGATAAAGTTGGGAGGCTTGATCATCATAGGTCTTGCAATCAGTTTTGGACTCAATCAAATTATTTCCAAGAAACTTAAAACCGATGTAATTGTTCGACCCAACTTTGAGAGCAAGAATTACTTATATGAGGTAGTAGCTGAGTTAGAGGCAAATATCAAATCAAAAAATGAAGTCTTTTTCAAGGGGCTAGAAATCGCGATATCCGATTTGGAAGGGTTTAAAATTGAGGTTAATGCCATTGAGGATGAGAAAGCTAAGACCGACGAAGCCATTATTAACGAAATGAAGTATTTAGAAGTACTTGAAAATTTCAAGGATGAAAGCTTCGTTATCGACATTCTACGTTCAGAACTTTCTGAACAAAGCGTAATCAATCACAAAATTACGTTTACGTATAAAAATTCAACTAAAGGCCCGGCCATTGTCAAAAAGTTGATGGCATATATCAACACTAATACTTATTTTGATGGCCTAAGGGAGGTTCATATTGCCAATGCCCATTCCAGAATCGAGAAGAATACAAACCTGATAAAACAAATCGATGTTTTGGTGGACAATTATGCTAAGGCACTGTTATCCGAAAAACAAAAATCGGGTACCGGAGTAGTCTACATGGAAAAGGAAAACACCTTGAATGTACCTTCTCTTTTGTCACAGAAGGACGTGCTACTCAAAGAAATAGAGGACAAAAGAGTGGAATTAACCCAGCAAACAGGGATACTTAGTATTTTGAATTTTGGCAAGACCCAAGAGGTAAGTAAGTCTTTTTTTAATCGAACCTACTTCTTGATACCGGCTATTTTAGTCGTCGGTTTTCTGCTGTTATCCTTCTTCAAGTACCTTGAGCTTAAGGTAAAGGAAATCGAATAGATGGAAACCGGACCCGATACGAGAACACTGTTGGTGACTGGGGGCGCGGGCTTTATAGGCAGTAATTTTATTCCTTTTTATTTAGACAAAAACCCTTCACATCAAATTGTCAATTTAGACAAGTTGACATATGCCGGTAATCTGCTAAATTTAATAGATGTTGTCGATGACAATCACTATCATTTTTTTGAGGGCGATATTTGTGATAAACATACGGTAGATAGCCTTTTCGATAAGTTTGAAATTGATGGCGTTATCCATTTTGCGGCGGAATCGCATGTAGATAACTCCATTGCAGATGCAAGTAATTTTGTAAAAACCAATATAGAGGGAACGCATGTATTGTTGGAAGCCGCTAAACGGTATTGGATGACCGAAGCAAACGAACTCAAACCTGGTTTTGAACAAGCGCGTTTTCACCATATTTCTACGGATGAAGTATACGGTAGTTTGGGTGCCGAAGGTTTTTTTACCGAGGAAACGCCTTATGCACCTAATAGCCCGTACAGTGCCTCAAAGGCCGCTTCCGATTTTCTGGTAAGGAGTTATGGACATACCTATGGGCTTCCCGTGGTTACGACCAACTGTTCCAATAACTATGGACCGAAGCAGCATGATGAGAAACTGATACCGACCATAATTCGACATGCCTTATCGGGCAAACCGATACCCATCTACGGGAATGGAAAAAATATAAGGGATTGGTTGTATGTGGAGGACCATTGTATTGGTATAAATATGGTTTTTGAAAGCGGTGTTTTAGGAGAAACATATATTATCGGTGGCGATACGGAGCATACGAACATTGCAGTCGCAGAGCGAATATGTGCTATTTTGGATGAAGTATTCCCAAAGGAGAAAGGATCATATAACGATCAAATCACTTTTGTAAAGGACCGTTTGGGACATGATTGGCGTTACGCCATCGATGCCGGTAAAATGAAAAGTCAAATGGGTTGGAAACCCCGAGAGAACTTTGATTCCGGCTTGCGTAAAACCGTTGCTTGGTGCTTAGAAAAATACCAAAAAGTATAAAAATGAAGGGAATTATCTTGGCCGGTGGTACCGGTACACGTCTGCACCCCATTACCTTAGCGGTAAGTAAGCAATTGATGCCTATTTACGACAAGCCAATGATCTACTATCCGCTAAGCACATTGCTGTACGCCGGCATACAGGAGATTTTGATCATTACCACTCCCAAAGATCTTGAATTGTTTCGATCGCTCCTTGGCGACGGCACTCGCTATGGATGTTCTTTTTCTTATGCGGTCCAGGCCGAACCAAAGGGTTTGGCGGAAGCATTTATCATTGGAGCCGATTTTATCGGAGGGGACAAAGTTGCACTCATTCTGGGCGACAATATATTTTATGGGTCAGGACTTGCCAAACAGATGCAGGACCATAACGACCCTGATGGGGGTGTTATTTACGCCTATCATGTTCACGACCCCGAGCGTTATGGTGTAGTGGCCTTCGATGCCTTGGGAAAGGCCATCAGCATAGAGGAGAAGCCGGAACGCCCAAAATCAAGTTATGCCGTTCCGGGCATTTATTTTTATGACAACCAAGTGGTCGATATTGCGAGGGGGATTGCGCCAAGTTCACGTGGTGAGCTCGAAATCACCGATGTTAATCGGGCTTATCTTGAAATGGGCAAACTACAGGTGAGTATATTAGATCGTGGCACGGCATGGCTCGATACGGGCACTTTTCAGTCCTTGATGCAGGCTTCCCAGTTTGTGGAAGTATTGGAAGAACGACAGGGCCTCAAAATCGGCGCTATCGAGGCAGCAGCCTTTGAAATGGGATATATCGATGAAAAGGAATTCGCGGCTTTAACCGAACCTTTAATGAAAAGTGGTTACGGAGAAAAGCTATTGGGTATTCTTAAGCAGTAGAAATGACAGGAACGAAAACCGCATTAAAAGGTTGCGTAATACTTGACGCACCGCTTTTTAAAGACGAAAGGGGGTATCTGACCGTTGTTTATACCGATGAGCGATTTAAGGAGGCGACCGGTTCAGCGGTAAACTTTGTACAGGACAACCAATCGTTTTCTCAGTATGGGGTATTGCGTGGGCTGCATTATCAAAAAGGCAAACACGCTCAGGGAAAATTGATACGTGTGCTACAAGGTTCGATATTGGATGTGGCAGTGGACCTTCGAACAAACTCGCCCACATTCAAACAGCATATCAGTGTCGAGCTAAGCTATGAGAATAAAAGACAACTTTTTATACCAAAAGGTTTTGCGCACGGTTTTGTGGTTTTAAGCAATACAGCTGAGGTACTTTACAAATGCGATAATTATTATAACAAAGAAGCAGAGTGTGGGATTGCCTACAACGATCCCGACCTTGCTATTGACTGGAAAATACCGTCCCATTCCCAGATTTTGTCCGAAAAAGACAGGGCGCTACCAAATTTTGATATGGCCAGCTTATGAGCAAGATTATCGTTACTGGTGGAAGTGGACAATTGGCAACGTGTATCAAAACCGTAAGCAAGCCTTCTGAAAATTCTTTTGTCTTCCTCGATAAGAACAGTTTGGACATCACCGATTACAATGCCGTCAACGCTTTTTTTGAAAAGGAAATGCCAGGCTTTTGTGTGAATTGTGCGGCGTATACCGCTGTAGATAAGGCCGAGGCGGAACCACAAAAGGCTGCGCTCGTAAATGTTGATGGTGCTAGAAACTTGGCCTTGGCTTGTGCGAAATATAGTGTGAAGCTCATTCATATTTCTACCGATTTCGTCTTCGACGGTCGTAAAAAAACACCGTACAATGAGAAAGACGACACCAATCCGCTTGGGGTCTACGGACAAACCAAATTGGCAGGGGAAAAGGCCATTATGGAGAATTTAAAAACCTATTTCATACTGAGAACGTCATGGCTATACTCTGAATACGGGCAAAATTTTTTGAAAACGATGTTACGCATGAGCAACGATAGTAAAGAACTTCGAGTAGTCAATGATCAAAAGGGCACTCCAACCTATTCCCTGGATTTAGCACATTTCATTGTTGGGCTCATCGATAAAAATGAGGATAGGTACGGGCTCTATCACTATAGTAATAAAGGGATGGCCACTTGGTTTGATTTTGCGTTGACGATTTTCGAAAATTTGGGGATACGTTGCCATGTGGTCCCCATTGCTACCGGTGAGTTCGCCGCTACCGCAAAACGACCGAAATATAGTGTTTTAGAAACTACCGAGGTTGCGAGCGTATTTGATATTCAAATTCCCGATTGGAGGGAAAGTCTTAAAAAATGTCTGGTTGGGATGCGATTATAAGGAAGTGTTTTAGGAATAGTTTATTGTTGAGAGATTAAGGAAACTACTTTGTTAGGCAAACAAAGAGACCCACTGGATATGGACTTTAATCTTTAAAAAAGAACGTTACTCCACTTGCATCTAAAATATAGCATTTAGCGTTGTTCAAAAGGCAATTTATTTAAGATGACCTGGGAAAGATTTATTTGGCCAAACTTTGCTGGAACGTATAAAGGTATTGCGCTTGGATAACGCTCAAAAATTTACTTTTGGAATGGAACCCGACCCACTATGCGCCGCTTTTAGCGCTTTACCCATAAAGACCTTAGTGCCAAATGCCTGACAGAAAAGGCGCATAGCCTTTGTTATTCCGTAGCTCCCATCCGCGCTATACCTGTAGCGTAACGGAACAATCGTTTGGAATATCGTATTTTTACGTTTATCATAGTTTTCTTAATCGGAACTAGCCATTTTCATATGATTATTAATTTCGGGGGGCCGTATGTTGAGTAAGCGAATTCTGAAAAAATTACCGTTTTTTTTTCTCTTTTTATTGTCGTTTTATCCGTTGATGAAATCGGGTATCGCCTCCACAACCGCTATTCTTTTTTTGTCCTCTACCTTGCTCGTTTACCGTAAAAATTTTGCTTTAAGATATCAGGATTATGGCTTAAAACCTTTGATTGTAAATTGTGGTTTCTATGTTTTATTACTTCTTTCTATAGGATATTCGGATAACATTGCGGACGGCTTCAAAAAGGTACAAGCCAGCTTGCTACTGTTGTTCTTTCCTAGTGTTGTCATATACTTCTTACCAAGAATAAAAGAAGAAACTTTTAAGTATCTATCGTACGGTTTTATTGTTTCGAACCTGATTTTGCTAATTTACTTTTTCCATGTTCTTATCGATGGCCTTGAAATAGACAGGTTCCCGAAACTATCCGAAAGTAGTTTTTTGGCACAAATCAAAGCGTTGAACACATATCCTTACGAATTTGCCCTATCTAAGGCCCAAAAGCATTTAAACGTAATTTATGAATCTCACAAAGTGTACGTATCCTTGCACTTTCTTACGGCCATGTTGCTTTCATTTCGCTTGCTTATGAAGGCAAAGGTATGGATCGTAAATAAGGTGCTTTTGGGTGTCTTCACCATTATGTTCACTCTTGCTATCGTATATAGCCAAGCAATAACAACGGTGTTAGCACTTATTGTGATTATCGGTTTATTTCCGTTTTTCTATTTCAGAGGACGGCTAAGTAAAATGATGTTTATCAGTGGTATTATCATACTTATAACAATAGGTAGTTTCATAGGGGTTTTTGATACCTACGCGAACAAGAATACCACATCTGTTTTCAAATTGTTTTCATCGGTCTTTAAATCAGATACTGTTGAAAGGGGTGTAGACAAGCGCATCTACATCTACGACTGTAGTGTGGATTTGATAAAAAAACAACCTTTTTTCGGCTATGGAGTTGGTGATGTCCAAAAGAAACTAAATGAATGTTACAGCGAAAAAAATTATAAAATTGCCGAGTACCAATCTACAGGAACGGATATCAACTCGCATAATTATTATCTGAATATGTGGTTGTCTGCAGGTTTTCTGGGATTGGGATCCCTTATTTTTTTGTTTATATATAACTTGATTCTTGCATTTCGGGTAAATGAATACATATATGTTTTTTTCTTATTGGCTTTCGCTCTAAGTTTATTGACCGAAAATATTTTGGTGCGCATGGCAGGGGTATTCCTATTTGCGGTTTTTAACGCTTTGTTTTATTCCATAAGTACTATCGATGTCCAAAGAAAACGATAAGCCAAGAAGTTTAGCCAAGGGTTCCTTTATATACGGTATTGGCAACATAGGTACGTTGGTAATTAACTTCTTTTTAGTGCCGCTGTACACATTTTATCTTTCGAACGAGGAGCTGGGCTATTTTGATTTGGTCGCCTCGGGGCTAATTTTGATGGCACCTGTTTTTTTCGGGCATATAGAACTCGCGGTCGTTCGTTGGGTCTTGGCCAACAAAAATACCAAGAATGTTACCGATGTGGTGTCAAATGCCCTTGTGGTGTTTTTGGCGGGCCTTTGTCTTTTTACACTTGTATTTGGGCTGGTAAATGCGTTCTCCAATGTGACGCTGGCGAAATACGTTTTTGTTTATCTGATTTCCAATTTTTTCTACATTATCGTAAAACAGGTAATCCGCAGCGTCTTTTCGTCCACACATTATGTACTAACGGAACTTTCCTATGTTCTTATGGTGCTATTGTGCAGTATCTTTTTTGTGGGCAACTATGGCCTGAAAGCTATTTTTCTTTCCTACGGGTCGGCGTCGATTGTACTTTTAGTTTATGTTCTTGCCATGGGGATAACGAAGTACATAAGTTTCAACACTATGAAAATGACCATTACAAAGGAATTACTGGGTTATTCCTTTCCTTTGGTGTTGAACGCCATAAGCCTTTGGATGAACAACCAATCCAGTAAGTACATAATTGCCTCTTTCCTTACTTTGAGCGCCAACGGTATCTATGCCATAGCATTTAAGATTGCTTACGTAATACAAATCTTAAATCGTATTTTCTATTTTTCTTTACAGGACAAAATGTTTGCAGTTTACGGTAAAGCGGAGTTTAAAGACTTTTTTTCAAAAACGTTCAATACGTATTCGGGATTGTTATTTTCGTTGCTTTACCTGCTTATAGCTGTCCAGAAGGTGTTACTGCCTTTGATTATAGATACGTCTTTCTTGGAGGCGACACGATACATCCCTATCTTGGCCCTAGGGGTAGTATTTATGTCGTTATCCTCCGTTTTAGGCATTATATATCAATGTGAAAAGAAAAATATGCACGCATTCAAAACCTCTCTGGTATCAGGTATCTTAATTGTGTTTATGGGGTTTGTATTAATTCCCGATTATGGACTTTACGGTGCTGCGCTGGTTTTTATGATAGGTAATTTTATCTGGTTGCTCTATCGCTATATTGATATTCAGAGGTATACCGTTGTAAAGGTCAAGATGTTATTTTTTTTGATGTACATCGCTACCGCTTTTGTATTGTTTCTGATTACCAACAACGAGGGTATTTGGTATATCGTTTTGGGTATTGTTGTCGCCGTTTCTGCTTCCGTACTGTTCAATCGAGAATTGTTACGAACCAAGTTATCGGCCATGAGGAAATTTTTTTAATCATATTTTTAATTAACACGTGCGAATTTTACTTTCCATAGCGTTCTGTCTGCTGAGTATAATAATCTTGGCCACACAATGGTATGGGTTTGGATTATTTTTTTCATTAGTATCTTATGGCCTTGTTTTGTATCAGACCTTTAGGACGGTAGGTGTTAATTCCGTACTATTTCTTTTTATGGTCTTGTTCGGTATGTACGGGTATAGTGTTCCTATTTCCGTTTTTTTTGATGCGGACATTGGTTGGCATCGGGTGGCAAAGCTAAGGTCATGGCAAAAAGTGGACGACTCATTGTTTTCTTTCTTGATCAGCAATCAACTTGCATTATTGGCAACGGCCATACTTTTTCTGTTTTTCGTTAAAAAGCGGGTCATGAAGATACCTGTCAATGCTACGAGCAAAGTAAACGCTAATTATTATCGGTTCGCTTTGGTTGCGGGAATTCTATCCAGTTTAAGCGAAGGCCTTAATTTTTTGCGTGCCGGTGGTTTTGGTGCTATTTCCCATGGCAAGGCCTTTTATCAAGGCGCTGTGAATGATTTGGCAATGAACATTCCCTATGAAGGCTTTTTTTACATTTCAATAGCCTTGTTTGCGCAGTTTTTCGCAACGGTTCAAAGTAAAACTGATAAGTACCTTACTTATCTCCCGCCTTTTTTAGTATCGATTGTATTTATACTCTTTATCAATCTTGCTATCGGGGAAAGGGGAACCCTATTGGTAGCTATGGTGGTCTTTGTTCTGGCTTACACCATCAAAAGAAGGATTACCAAAGTCGGTTTTTCCTATATTTTGCTTTTATCGTTTGTTTACGTTGCGTTCAATGTTCTGACCTTGTTAAGGGAGAAGAATATCGAATACAAGGGTTTTTCAAAATTTTTCGCAAGCTATGACCAAAAGCTGTATAAGTTAATGAATCCGGCGAATTCAGAATTTGGTTCACCAGCTTTGAACTATCGAATCTTTATCACGAAAAAGGAAGAAGACTACCGGTACAAAATTGGCAAAACCTATACTGAAATTACTACGGCCTTCATTCCCAGGTATGTTTATCCAACCAAACCGATAGGTATCGTTTTTGAATTTAGGGATAAATATTTTGCCGAACGCAAAGAAATGGGATCTACTGCGGGAACCGGCTTTTCCTCATTGATGGAGGCCTATATGAATTTTTGGTACTTTGGACCCTTTGTGGTATATCTTGTCTTTATGTTTTTTCTGATTTATATGGAAAGCAAACGCGGGAGACAAAAAATCTTCACGGATTTATTATATCTTCTTTTGTTCAATGTGTTTCTTATTTTCTCAAGGTCGGCATCGCAATATATCCTCTACACTCTTTTCATGTACATTGGGCAAATACTTGTTGTTACTTTTGTTTATAAAGCATTGCCCAAAAAGGTATTTAACGTTTTAGAAATTAACGATGCAAAGAGGTAAAATCTGTTTTTTTGTTCCCTTCTATCCCCTTATAACGGGAGGGGCCGAATATCAAGCTAAATTGATAGCTTTAGCCCTTCAAAAGGAAGGGTTCACGATTGTATATGTCTCCTCCGGCCATGAGCATGAAAAATGTGAGACTATAGATGGTTTTAAAGTATATCAATTAAAAGTGTCGGCAAGTTTGAGCGATAAAATGTCACTTTACAGCACCTTTATAAAAAAGGTCGGCAAAATTATCCGCGACGAAGCGCCCAATATGCTCTATCAACGCATGTTGAATACCTTTACCTATCGCTTTTCCAATCTTGCAAAAAATCTTAAAATCCCTTTTGTGCTTCATATTGCGGACAATTATTCCATCGAATTCGGTACGGGCACCAAGGATTTACTTAAAAGAAAACTCTTCAAGCGTATTTTAAAAAAGAATCCAATAATTATTTGCCAGACGGAATACCAACGAAGCAAAATACGGGATTTTAAATATGAGCCCACAGCGGTAATTCCCAATATGCACCCTTCGATATGCAGCAGTGTACCTACAAAGGATAAGAAACGAATTGTTTGGATCGGTAATGCCAGACCGGTAAAACAGTTAGAAGTATATTTGGAACTAGCGGAGTGCTTATCCGATTCCGATTACGAATTTCATGTTATTGGAAAGCTTCCGGATAATAACTACGGAAAATGGTTGCAAGAAAAGGTGGTTGCCAACAGGAATATCGAGTATCATGGGATTCAAAACAATGATTTTGTGAATTCGTTTTTAAGCCGTTCGGCCTTGTTGATCAACACTTCCGTTTCAGAAGGATTTTCAAATACTTTTATACAAGCCTGGATGTGCGGCACCCCTGTTCTTGCATTAAATTCAGATCCAGGGGGTATTATAAAAACCAATAAAATTGGATTAAACTGTAATGGCGACAAATCAATGCTTGCCAATAGTATTGAAGAAATTTTAGAATCCCCGACCTATGGCACACTGTGCGAAAGATCGCTGGAAACTGCAAATAGTTTTTTCGCTATAGAAAAGAACATTCCTAAATTCATTACTATTTTAGAAGAAGCAAAGCATGACCGAAAAAAACCCTAACGATGACCGACGGATATTATGGACTCATAATTTCCCTAAAATACCAGGAGGAGGCGGGGTCTGGATGTACAATCAATACGAATTTGTCAAGGATAAGGTCGATCTGTACTATATGAATGATCTTCGGAATCCGATTTGGTTTATACTACATTTGTTCCGTCTTCGACGAATATCGAAAAAATATGATATCGTTCATGCCCAGTATGGTTCTGCTGTAGGTTTTCTGACCAGTTTTGCAAAAGCTATTCGTATCGTTTCACTGAAAGGCTCCGATTGGTACAAAGCGCCTGGCCGTTCCATATTTGACAGATTAAGAATATTTTTGGGATCGACCTTAACGAAATTTGCACTCCTGAGAAGCAATCATGTGATAGTAATGTCGGATGCCATGCGGTCGATGGTCGTAAAAAAGTTCCCTGAAACCAGGATTACTACAATAGTAGACCCGATCGACATAAAAAATTTTGTTGCGACACCTGAAAACCGACAAAGACCCGTAAAGAGGGTATTGTTCGCGTCATCTACCTTGCACAATCCAATAAAACGGTTTTCGCTCGCGAAAAAGGCGGTTTCGCATCTTCAAAAGAGAATGGAAAATGTAGAGCTGGTGGTAATGACAAAAGTCCCATACGATAAAGTGAGCGAGTTTATGAACGCTACAGATGTGTTGTTACTGACCTCGACCCATGAAGGTTGGCCGAATGTCGTAAAAGAAATGTTGGCCTTGGACAAACCTTTTGTAAGCACTGATGTAAGTGATTTGGCCGCAGTTGCCTCAAAAACCAATTCTTGTTATGTATGTACCGATGATTTTAAAGAACTCGGCGATGCACTGTTTAAATCACTTAACGCCCCTAAAGAGGATTTGAGATATTTGGTAGAAGCCTATAGTATGGAAAGTGCTTTGAGCACGCTGTATAAGGTTTACGACCAATATTCAAGGCCATAGAACATTTCATTTAAGCTTGAAAATTAAAAAATAGCCGTAATCTTGTAGGTAAACGTTATTACAATGGAAGCCTTAGAAATAGAATTGTCTATCGTAATGCCATGTTTAAATGAGGCAGAAACTTTGCAGGTTTGCATTGAGAAGGCCAAAAGCTTTCTGGAAAGCTCTCAAATAAGGGGAGAAATCGTTATTTCCGATAATGGAAGTACCGATGGCTCTCAGGATATTGCACTTGAAAATGGCGCTAGGGTCGTGCATGCTCCGGAAAAGGGTTATGGCGCGGCGCTCTTAACAGGTATCCAAAGCGCAGAGGGAAAATATGTTATCATGGGTGATGCCGATGATAGTTATGACTTTCTTGGACTAATGCCCTATGTTGTTAAATTGAGGGAAGGTTATGATCTGGTAATGGGAAATCGTTTTAAGGGAGGTATTAAAAAAGGGGCTATGCCCTTCATACATAAATACTTGGGAAACCCTGTATTATCTTTTATAGGACGACTGTTTTTCAAAATTCCGATACGTGATTTTCATTGTGGACTTAGAGGGTTTAAGAAACAATCGTTTATTAAAATGGATCTTCATACAACAGGAATGGAGTTCGCCTCTGAAATGATCGTTAAAGCGGCCTTGAATAAAATGAAGATATCCGAAGTTCCTACCGTCCTCTCTCCTGATGGTAGAAGCAGACCGCCACATCTGAGAACTTGGAGGGATGGTTGGCGGCACCTTCGATTTTTACTTATGTTTTCTCCAAATTGGCTCTTTTTGTACCCTGGTGCGGTTATTACCATTTTGGCAGCAGCTTTTAGTTTTATATTGGTCTTAAAACCCGTTAGCCTAGGGGGAATCACTTTTGACATTCATACCATTATTATTTTGGCCTTTATGCTCATTATTGGCATACAACTCATTTTTTTTCACTATTTCGTCAAAATATATAGTGTTGTAAAAGGTTTGGTTCCGGAAACGAAGGATTTTAATAAAATGTTCAATTACTTCAATTTGGAAAGAGGGTTGGTTTTAGGTCTTATACTTACTCTTTTAGGCATCGTTCAAATTGCCTATAATTTTTACACTTGGGGAACTCTAGGTTTCGGCGGTTTGGAACCCGTTATTTTTGTGAGAAGAGTGCTACTTGCCGTAGTACCCCTTACATTGGGCTTACAAACAATAATGTATAGTTTCATGTTCAGTATTATCGGTATTAAAAGAAACAAATGAGTTCACCTTTAGCAAAAGACAAAAAGAACTTTTTAGATCGTATGCTTATCTCTTTTCATCGGAATGTTTCGCATGGGAATAGGGTAGAACTGTTGTCAAAATTACTTTACAAAGAAATGCGGTTCCTAAAAGAAAAGGACATTAAAGAATCATTATTTTTCTTAGATGTGGGTTGTGGGGATATGACTATTGGGAATTCTATAGCAGAGATGGATACAGACATCCATTTTAAGGGTATCGATATTCACCAGATTACCGATGATTTAAAGAATTCTGAAAAATGGAAAAACTATTCCTGCTTCGATGGTAAAACAATTCCCTTTGCTGATAATTCTTTTGATGTAGTGCTTTTCAGTGATGTATTGCATCACGATTTTGATAATATCGAGCGCTTGTTGACCGAAGCAAAACGCGTTTCAAAATACATAGTGATCAAAGATCACTTTGAATATGGTTTTCTTTCGCGAAAAATACTTCAGCTAGCGGACATTGTAGGAAATTATGGTTATGGAATTTCTATTCCAAAAAAATATATGTCCAAAAATTCCTTTTTGAAATTGATAAGCGCTTGTGGTTTGAAAGAAGTTAGGCGAATGTGCCCAATACATCTTTACGACCACAATTTATTGGTTAAGACGGTTTTTAGACCAAAATATCAATTTATCAGTATACTAAAATAGGATGTAAGCCATGGTCCGCACCATTAATAATTTTGAATCATTATAGTAATGAAGCGTTTAAAGCATCTCTTTAGATCCAAGGAAATTCGTTTTTTCATACTCTCGGTGGTGCTCTTGCAGTCTGGGTTTTACTTAAACCTTTGGAATGTTGCGGATAAATCTTGGTTTTACACGTTTCAACAAAGTTCGGAGAGTTTGATTATTGGGCGTTTAGCCGCATCTGAAAGAGAGGGTCTTTCGTTTAAAGCGGGTTTACTTGGGAGATATTGTACCGAAGGTGATGTATTTGATCAGTATCCGTTCTATGAAAACAAAAAGCAGGAGGCCGAAAAAGAGTGCTTTGAGACGTATGATAGTCAAATCGCCGGGCAAGCCTTTGTATTTGTTTTACTAGATCAGCTCTCACCGTTTTCAAAAGCTACAAACATTCGCTTTTTCAGGTTTTGTTCAGCACTTCTTCTTACTATTATACTTGCCTTGTTCCTGTCTTGGGTAAGCCGAAGGTATGGATTGATTACAGCTTTTATCACCTTACTTTTTTGCCTTTCGTCACATTGGCTTACCGTATTCGGAAGAAATCTATATTGGGTAGTTGGAGTACTTTACGTACCGTTCATATTTATGTTGTACCGACTCGATGCCGAAAGTTCCAAAAGAAAATCGGAATTAAGTTTTAAGAAAATTACGCTGTTTTCGTTTTTACTGGTCTCGTTGAAATGTGTGTTCACAGGTTTTGAACTAATTACGACGACACTTGTAATGTTTGTTGTTCCCATTGTTTACTTCGCCTATCTTGATTCCTGGAAGAGAATGAAATTTTTTAAAAGGGTGTTAGGCGTTTCATTGGGGGTGGCCTGTGCTGTTTTATTTTACTTCATTGCGCTGGCCTTTCAGTTATCCTTCGTAAAAGGATCATTGACTAAAGGTTTTGAGCACATTGCCTATAGTTTTTCAAAACGCACCTCTGGCGGTGATGGAGATTTTCCTGAGATAATAAAAGAATCGCTCGAAAGTACCGTCCCGGGGGTACTCGAAAAGTATTGGTCCGGGGTAGCCATAGATTTGAACACTTTTGTTGATTCTTCTTGGAGAAGTTTTTTTAGCATAGATTACGGCGAGCTGATATTGTTGTTCATTATCTTTTCCATCCTAGTGGTGTTTGTCAAAAGTACCGGTAAAAGTGTTTCGGACCTGAAAAGAAAGAAGGCATTGGTTATTGTGACTTGGTTGTCCATTTTAGCACCGTTGTCATGGCATATAATTTTTAAGGGTCATTCCTATATCCATACGCATACCAATTTCATTGCATGGTACATGCCGTTCTGTCTCTTTGGTTTCGCCATTATTGGCAATGCGCTTTCTACGAGTAGTGAATACGTTAAAAAATTGTATTACGCTTCGAAACGAACTTATAAGGTATCATTTCAATTAGGTATTCTGATCATATTAACACTATGGGCCGTACAGCAGTATGACGGGATTGTCAGGTATGAAGCGTTAAAAAGTGTTCAAAAAGAATCAAATCTACTTGCCAGTACTTCAGGATTCGAAATATATCAATACGATAATAAACTTTGGTATTTTAAAAGTAACGCCAGCCCAACGCAAATGAGGACGAGATTTTTTTTGCACGTTGTTCCTGAAAAAAATGAATCCCTGCCACAAGTCCGAAGAAAATACGATTATGCAAACCTTGACTTTTATTACCGTGACAATCTTTTTTCCTTGCCATGGTGGAAGGTGCAAAAAAATGACATGATCGTTTCGGTCGCTCTTCCGGAATATCAAATCAAGACAATCAAAACAGGACAATTTTTAGGAAAGGAAATCGTGTGGGAAGCCGACATTAAATTACCCTAGGGGTATTAAGGCAATGTCCTTTATTTGAACGAGTTCTCCCAAAAGCTTTAAATCAGTTTATAGTACAAATTAAAATATGGCATTAGTATCAATAGTAACCCCCGTCTATAATTCAGAGAGGTATATTGAGGAAACGATATCCTCCGTTCGTGCACAAACATACGAACATTGGGAGCATATATTGGTAGATGATTGTTCTACCGACAGCAGTGAATCGCTAATAAAAGCATTACAAAAACAGGACGATAGAATTAAATACTTTCGTCTAGAAAAAAACGGTGGAGCGGCTATTTCTCGGAATAAAGGCATTTCAATGGCAAAAGGAGACTATTTAACTTTTTTAGACGCTGACGACATATGGTTTCCAGAATTTATAACCAAAAGCATAAGCGCTCTTAAAAAGAATAATGTCACGTTTGTTTTCTCTAGTTATAAACGATTTGATGAAAATTTAACACCGCTCCTCAAAGATTTTATCGTTCCGGAGAAAGTGCGCTATGATGATATTTTGAAATCGAATTCCATAAGTTGTCTTACCGCTTTTTTAGATATTAAAATAATGGGTAAAAAGTATATGCCTTTGATCAGGAAACGCCAAGACATGGGCCTTTGGATTTCGTATTTGAAGGAGATTGATTATGCGTTAGGTATTCAGGAGCCTTTGGCCATTTACCGAATTAGAAAGGACTCTTTGTCAAGGGACAAAAAAAAGCTGCTAAAGTCACAATGGTATTTTTATAGTAAGGTGGAAAAACTTGGTTTTTTCACTTCAATATACTACATGGTCCATTGGATGATTAGAGGCTTTTTAAAGTACCAAGGTTAGAAGAAGTTCTTTACTAAACTGCTATTCAGGGAGAAATACGATGGACTTGTTGGTATTTAAGTGGTTTTTACAAAAGAACACCTATTTTTGAGGACAAATGTTTACCCAAATATGCCCAGACCATCCATCCTAAATTCCATTGAACGTAAGTTTATATTGCTTATCGGGGATCTCGGTATAGTGCTGTTATCGCTCAATGTTTTTATAAACCATGCTACAAATACCGAGTTTATTTCCGTTCGCTATAAAATCAGTTTGTTTGCTTTTGGTATTTTCGTGTATTTGGCCTTGGCATATATTTTGGAGTTCTACAGTTTGGAAAAAGTAAGTAAGCGCCGGAACATTTTTTCGCAATCTACCTATGTTAGTGGACTATTCGTTTTTTTGGTCTTTATTTTTTCCGTCCTCGTTTTTGATGCCAGCTTTTGGCGAATTCCGTTATTATGCTTTTTGTTGCTCACACCTGTACAAATAGCTGGTTGGCGATTGCTGTTCAGAAATATTTTTGCGGCGATTCCGGATTCCAAAAACGTCCTTTACATCTACGATGATCATACCAATAAAAGTCTTCGAGAAGACATCGCCCTGATTGATGGAGACCAAATGAAAACGTTTCATAGAGTAAAACTGACGTATTCCATACAAAACGATTCTGCCGTGAACAAAAAGTTCTTTTTGTCCGCGGCAAGCAAAATAGACACGTTCATTATAAATACCAAAGGGTATAATGAATTGTCGCAAGATTTGGAAAAGTTGCTATTAAGGTCGATCGTTAAGGGGAAGGAAGTTATTTCATTTACTTCCTTTTATGAAAATACGTATGAGGCTATGCCCATTCGTTCGCATAACGATAGTTTTTACGAGCTGTTACAGCTTCGCAATAAGAAGATTAGATATTTACAGGTTATTTTCAGTTTTTTAATGAACTTTTTTCTTTCTTTGTTCGTCGGGATCATTTTTATATTAATTATACCGTTCGTTTACGTTGGTAATTTGTTTTTCAATAAGGGTCCGCTGTTTTACAATCAAAAAAGGGTGGGTCTTCACGGGGATGAGTTTAAAATATATAAGTTTCGTTCTATGGTGGTGGATGCGGAGAAGGAAGGGGCAAAAATGGCCACGAGCGGGGACGCTAGGGTAACCCCTTTTGGGAAAATACTTCGTTTGTTCCGTATTGATGAACTACCACAGATCATATCGGTAGTAAAAGGCGATATGCAATTCATAGGCCCGCGACCGGAACGAAAAATATTTGTGAACGAGATTACAAAATTGACCCCTTATTACAATGTTAGGCATCTGATCCGACCCGGGATAACCGGTTGGGCGCAGGTGAAGTATAAGTATGGTCAGAATCTGGAAGATTCGGTAAAAAAATTGGAATATGATTTTTATTACATCAAAAACAAGTCAATAACATTAGATTTGAGGATTGTCTTTAAAACGGTTACCACGGTGCTGTTTTCACGAGGGATTTAAATAGCGTAAATGAAAAAAGTTTTAATAACCGGAGGTGCGGGTTTTTTGGGTTCGCATTTGTGTGATCGCTTTATCAAGGAAGGTTTCCATGTCATTGCCATGGACAACCTCATTACGGGCGACCTAAAAAATATTGAACACCTGTTTCCGCTGGAGCAGTTCGAGTTCCACCATCATGATGTATCAACGTTTGTGCACGTTCCGGGCGAATTGGATTATATTCTGCACTTCGCTTCCCCGGCAAGCCCGATAGACTATCTTAAAATACCGATAGAGACGTTAAAAGTGGGTTCGTTGGGCACGTTAAATCTGTTAGGCGTGGCCAAACAAAAGAAAGCGACTATTTTGGTGGCCTCTACTTCGGAGGTATATGGGGATCCGTTGGTACACCCCCAGACCGAGGAGTACTATGGTAACGTGAGCCCAATAGGGCCTAGGGGCGTTTATGACGAGGCCAAACGGTTTATGGAGTCCATTACCATGGCCTACCATCGTTTTCATGGAGTGGATACACGTATCGTGCGTATATTTAACACCTATGGCCCGCGAATGCGTTTGAACGACGGTCGGGTAGTACCGGCATTTATGGGTCAGGCACTTCGCGGGGAGGACCTTACCGTGTTCGGGGATGGTTCCCAAACCCGTTCCTTTTGTTATATAGATGATCAGGTAGAGGGAATATACCGTTTGTTATTTAGTGATTATGCCGAACCGGTAAACATTGGCAACCCACATGAAACGACCATCAAAGAGTTTGCCGAGGAGATCATCAAACTTACGGGGACCGAACAGAAGGTCATTTATAAGCCGCTACCACAAGACGATCCTTTGCAAAGGCAGCCCGACATCAGCCGGGCAAAGGAAATATTGGATTGGGAGCCAAAAGTGCCCCGTTCAGAGGGATTAAAAATCGTATACGATTACTTCAAATCCCTTCCTTTATCGGTGCTACAGCAGAAAGCGCACCGAGAATTCAATCAAAAGCAACACTAGCACATACGATAACCGTTTGGTTCAAATTTTACACTTATGAAAATACTGATCGTCGGTTCGGGCGGCCGCGAACACACCATGGCCTGGAAACTGAAGCAAAGCCCAAAACTAACAAAGCTGTATGTGGCGCCCGGAAACGCGGGAACGGCCGACATCGCCCAAAACATACCGATAGGGGTCAACGATTTTGAGGCCATAAAGCAATTGGTGTTGGAAGAAAACATAGAAATGGTCGTCGTAGGGCCGGAGGACCCACTGGTGAACGGCATCCACGATTTCTTTTTGGAGGACCCGGACTTGAGCGGGATTGCCGTGATAGGGCCGCAAAAGGCCGCGGCAACCTTGGAGGGGAGCAAGCAGTTCGCCAAGGAATTTATGATGCGCCACGGTATTCCTACTGCCGCATACCAGAGTTTTACGGTCGATACCCTTGATGAGGGGTATCGTTTTTTGGAAACCCTGACCGCGCCTTATGTGCTAAAGGCGGACGGACTTGCAGCCGGAAAGGGCGTATTGATCTTGGAAGAGCTCGAACAGGCCAAAAAGGAACTGAAATCGATGTTGATCGATGAAAAGTTCGGCAATGCCAGTACTACCGTGGTCATTGAAGAGTTTTTGGCGGGTATCGAACTCAGCGTTTTTGTACTGACCGATGGGGACGGATACCAGATCTTGCCTACCGCAAAAGATTATAAACGTATCGGGGAAGGCGATACCGGATTAAATACGGGCGGCATGGGGGCCATTTCCCCTGTTCCTTTCGCCGATAACGTATTTATGGATAAGATACATGCCAATATAGTCAAACCTACCGTAGAAGGCCTTAAAAAGGATAATTTGCCCTATAAGGGATTTATTTTCATCGGATTGATAAAGGTGGGGGACGAACCCAAGGTAATCGAGTACAACGTGCGTATGGGAGATCCGGAGACCGAAGTGGTATTGCCGCGGATCCAAACGGACCTGTTGGACCTTTTGAAGGCGACCGCAGCGGGTACGCTAAACGAGATCGAGCTAAAGATCGACGACCGTACAGCGGCTACCGTAATGCTCGTTTCCGGTGGATATCCCGAAGCCTATGAAAAAGGAAAGGAGATTACCGGTTTCAGAAATGTTCAGGACGCTTTGGTATTCCACGCGGGCACCCAGTTGAAGGACGGTAAAGTGCTTACCAACGGGGGGCGCGTAATGGCCATAACTTCTTACGGCGAAAATTTTAAAGAAGCTTTGGCTACCTCCTATACGAACATAAATACCGTTCGGTTCGATCAAATGAATTATCGAAAGGATATTGGTTTCGACCTATAAACCAAACTGACCGACATCAGTGTTGGCGGCTTTGGGCCATCGAAAACGGTGAACGTAGTGGCGTAACCGTATTTTGGAGGGTTAAAGGTAGGAGTGGGACGTAATGCTCTTGTCCTCTTCACCATTGTCGTTGTAGCTCTTGAGTTGCAGCATCCAATACCCGAAAGCCACGAATCCAATTGCAAAAAACACCCAATTCAGCATATTGGAAGTCCACCAACTTTCCACAAATCGAAGAAAATCGAACGGGGCGAAAAGATAGTTGACAAATAGATCGGCGATACCTTCAAAAAATGCTTTCATCGGAATGTACTGGTTAAAGTTAAACGTATACCGTTACGTTTCATTGCCCAGGGCAGGCTTCGTTTCGTTGTCCATGCCCGGATTTTTGAATTTCAGCAACAGTAATCAGTATATTTGAGTACAAAAATATAAAAACGCCCGATGATTTCAAGCTTTTTTGGTAAAACAAAGCCCGCTAATTACATTGTTTTGCTGATTACCGTGTTCGTTTGTTACTGTTTTGTGCACTTTTTTCTTTTCGACAAACACTACGGCCCCGAATATTTTATACTGCAGTTGGTTACCCTGGCCACGCTTTGTTTTGGATATTTTGTGATGAATTTCATCGTAAAACGGAATAAGGTAACGGGTCCAAATTCGTATACGATTTTGTTCTTCACCCTATTTTTATTGGTGTTCCCAAAGACATTGATCGATAGCAACGCCATTTATTGCAGTTTTTTTTTATTGCTCGCCTTGCGAAGGCTGATCAGCCTACATTCCCTAAAGGCCATACGGTCAAAACTGTTCGATGCTACCCTATGGATCGTTATCGCCAGCTTGTTTTACGATTGGGCGTTGTTGTTCCTGTGCTTGGTATACCTGGCCACCTATGTTTACGAACCGAAAAACATAAAAAACTGGTTGGTACCTTTTGCCGGGGTTTTTGCCGCCGGTATGGTCATTTACTGCGTTCTTACGGTTTTTGGATGGGTCGATTTTGTTTGGGAACACTATGTTTTTGACTACCGTTTTAATAAGGCGAACTTTTTAAACTGGGCCACCAGTACCAAATTGGTGCTTTATATCGCCGCGGTTTCCATCGTGGGGCTGCTTTCTTTTGTGAAACTGGGTAAGGCCGGTATGGGAAAGGTGGCTACAATGCGCTTGGTGGCCGTAGCGTTTGTTTTGGGTGTCCTTTTAAACTTTTTGGTCTCCGGAGCGGAGGTATACCCGATAATGGTCACGTTTTTTCCGGCCTCCATATTTTTTGCAAAGTATGTGGAGTCCATTCGAAGAGCGAATATGAAAGAAGTAACCTTGATGCTGTCCATTTTTTTACCGCTTATGGTATTCTTCCTTAGCCTGGCCATAGGCGATTGAGCGTCACTTATAAGTTTCCGTTGTAGTAGCGGGTGGGTTGGGCCAGTGCACCTTCCTGAAAGGAGATTACGGCTACAGAAACGTCCCAAACGGGCGTCACCGCTTAAGTTTACCTATGGTCCGTCGTTAACTATGATAATATCGGTATATTTGATGTCAAAATAAGGTAACCATGTTCAGTGACTTTGCATACCAGATTTTTGAGGAAAGCATTAAAAAATACCATGTCTTGGACAGGGTAGACCAGGTTTTTGAAAATCCATATCCCAAATCGGAGGTATCACATCTGTTATATAGAAAAAATTGGATCGATACGGTGCAATGGCATTATGAGGACATTATTCGTGACCCGGACATCGTTCCTGAAGATGCCTTGGTATTAAAACGTCAGATCGACGCCAGTAATCAGGACCGCACCGATTTGGTAGAGTATATCGACAGCTACTTTCTAGAAAAATACCGGTCGGTAGAAGTTGGGGAAGGAGCAACGATCAATACGGAAAGTCCGGCTTGGGCCCTAGACCGTCTGTCCATCCTAGCGCTAAAGGTGTACCACATGAACGAAGAGGCCAACCGGAGCGACGCTTCCGAGGAGCACCTGGCAAAATGCCGCAAAAAACTTGCCGTGCTATTGGAACAGCGCAAGGACCTTTCCACCGCAATAGACCAACTACTTGCCGATATTGCCTCTGGAGATAAGTACATGAAAGTGTACAAGCAAATGAAAATGTACAACGATGATGAGCTGAATCCGGTACTTCGCGCTCAAAAATGAACCCCTTGTAATGGGTACTCCCGTTCACAAACACGTATTGGTAATCCGGCTTTCCGCCATGGGTGATGTGGCCATGACCGTTCCCGTGCTGCGTGCGCTTCAGGAACAGCATCCAAACTGCACCGTTACGGTGCTCACCCGTTCGTTTTTTTCACCAATGTTCGCGCAACTTCCGCAGGTGTCGGTATTTACGGCCGATGTAAAAGGGCGGCATAAAGGGATTTTGGGGCTTTGGAGGCTTTATCGGGCCCTAAAGCAATTGGGCATCACCGAGGTAGTAGATCTACATGCCGTATTGCGCAGTACCATACTAAAGGGTTTTTTTAAATTCGGGAGCACGCCTTTCTTCGGTATCGATAAAGGCCGTTCCGATAAAAAAGCATTGACGGCCCCAAAAAAGAAGGTATTCGCACCCTTGAAAAGCACTCATGAACGGTACGCGACCGTTTTCGGTCTGGCCGGATATCCCATTTCGTTACAAAAGACACATGTGCTGGAAAAAGAGTCGCTATCCCCTGCCGCCCGAACGATTGCAGAGAACAGGCCGCGTAAATGGATCGGTGTGGCACCTTTTGCCGCGCACGAGGGAAAGCAATATCCTCTGGAACTAATGAAAAAAGCGCTTGCTGTACTGCAACAACAGGTCGGTTGTACCCTCTTTTTGTTCGGAGGGGGCAAAAAGGAACAGCTGTTGTTGGATACCTTGGTAGGCGATACTGATCGGGTAAACGTAACCGGTAAGCTAAGCTTTGCGGACGAACTGTCGTTGATTTCGAATTTGGACGGTATGGTGGCTATGGATAGCGGCAATGCGCACTTGGCAGCAATGTACGGGGTTCCCGTAGTTACCCTTTGGGGCGTTACCCATCCGTTTGCGGGGTTTTATCCGTTCGGTCAGCCCGATTCGTTGGCCTTGTTGGCCGATAGGGAACAATTTCCCCTTATACCGACTTCCGTGTATGGAAACAAGGTTCCCGAAGGATATGAAAACGCTATAAAAACGATCGGTACCGAGGCCATCGTTCAAAAGGTGAGGGCCATGTTGGAACTTTCCTAGGAAATGTTGGCCGTTGCGGTCTTTACTTCCAAAGATTTTAAATAGTTTCTAAGCTGCGACATAAAACGATACTTTCTTGCCGAAGGGGTAATTTCCACCATTAAGGTTCGAACCCCCATATAGGCGCTCATCAGAAATACGGCAACGCCTTCCGCATCTACATGGCGGTTGATGTACCCGTTGAACTTCCCGCGTTGTATGGCCGATACCAAATTCACCTCCCAAACCTTAAGAATGTTGTTCAGGTGTTTCATAACCCGTTCGTTTCTGCCGTTGAACTCGTTGATAAAATTGCTCAATACAAAGCCATAGTCCAGTTCGTTATGTACGGCGGTTTCCAAAGCGTCCTCAAAACAACTATTGATAAGGTCCAAGGTGTGCTCGTGTCCCTCAATGGGCTCTATAAGTACCGTGTATATTTTTCGTACCAGAAGATTTTCAATGATTTGGATAAAGAAATCCTCTTTCGATTTAAAGTGATGGTAAAAAGCCCCTTTGGACATGGAGAGTTCTTTTAACACGTCATCTACACTCGTGTTATAGTAGCCCTTACTGTAAAAAAGATATAGTCCGGTAACCTGCATGCGTTGCATTGTAGCCATTCGTTTCAGCGTCTTGTCCATAAGATACGGGTTTTTTGTAATACCGACCAACCGGTCGCTATACAATAACCGGGTGTTCGGCCGTTACCATACGTGAAACGGACAAAAAACAATAAAACTCGCTAAAGTGCTTTATGGCGCGTTTTTGTACGACAATTTTTTAAGGACACAGACCGATGGGTTGGTCCCCATGTGCAAACAGACAGGTTTTAAAGGGCCATTTGAAGCGATATTTCGAACGGTATGTTGGCAGACCTTCAGGTAACCGTACCCTGGCAGCTGCTTCCCGCCCCGGCCGTACAGCCATAGCAGTGTTGTGAGATAATAATGTTACGGTCGTTCAGTACCTCCTCATTATAGTCTTTAATGTGTTTTACCTTACTGGCCACTTTTAGACCCAACATTTGGTTAAAGTCACAATCGTAGATCCAACCATCCCAGCTGATCGAAATGGTATTGGTACACATCACATTTTCTACAGCCCCGGGATTATAGGCCTCCACAAGGGCGTACATATAATCCTCGTAGTTTTCCGAAGCGATCAAATAATCTAAAAAACGGGCAATGGGCAGGTTGGTTATGGCGAAGAGATTGTGAAAGGCGATATCGAAATCTTCTTTCAACGCCTTTTTAAAGTCCTTTTCCATTGCGGCTTGATCTCCCGGTAAAAAGGCACCCGAAGGGTTGTACACCAAATCGAGGCGTAAGGGGCTGTCCGGCATACCGTATCCAACGGCATTCAGCTCCTGTAAGGCCTTGATCGATTTGTCGAAAACGCCGTCGCCCCTTTGTTTGTCGGTTTTTCCTCGGGTATAATGGGGCATCGAGGAAATGACGTGCACATTGTGTTCTTTAAAGAAATCCGGAAGGTCATAGTATTTTTTATTGGCCCGAATAATGGTAAGGTTCGATCGAACGATAAAATCTTTGATGCCCGCTTTGGCGGCTTCCTCCACGAACCAGCGAAAGTCGGGGTTCATTTCCGGCGCCCCACCGGTCAGGTCCAAGGTATGCGCCCCGGTATTCTTGATGATCTCCAAACACAACTGCATGGTATCGCGGGTCATGATCTCCTTGCGGTCGGGTCCGGCATCCACATGGCAATGCTCGCACACCTGGTTGCACATATAGCCCACATTGATCTGGAGGATTTCCAGCTTTTTGGGCCGCAACGGAAAATGTCCTATTTCCGCGATCTTGTCCTTGAAAAACGGGAGCTCCCCTTCTTCAAAAACACCGCCGTTCAATATATCGAGTTGCCTATTGCTCTCGGCAAGGGCATTGTGTCTCGCTTTTAATGATTTTGTAGCCATTTTTTTAAGTGTTCAGTATTTGGTATGCCCTACACCGCGGCCCCATATCGGTAATTTGGGATTGGGGGCACCGCGCAAATTCCAGCTTATGCCGGAATGGTATTACATACTCAGTTTATCGTACTTGTTCATCATTTGTACGCCGTGTACAAGAGTGGCCCCACTTTCTATTGCGGCACCAGCATGCACGGCCTCCATCATTTCCTCTTTGGTAATGCCCTTTTGCAGGCCGTCTTTGGTATAGGCATCAATACAGTATGGGCATTTGACCACATGGGCCACAGCAAGGGCGATCAGGGATTTTTCTCGGGCGCTGAGCGCACCTTCCTCGAATACTTTTCCGTAATAATCAAAAAATTTGGTGCCCAGTTCTTCGCTCCATTCGGTTATTTTACCAAATTTTCTAAGATCGGCCGGGTCGTAATATGAATTTGCCATAAGTGTTTTTTTTTAGGTGATGGAACTACCGGAGTCCCGTTATCGAAACGCCGGATTTTAAAAGGAATCGCTCAAAAGAGCCTATTTTGCGTAGAGTTACATTCGCGGAGAGCCCTTGTTGAAGGGAATACTGCCATGCGGTATCGTTACCAGCTGTTCCACATAGGGGTTTCGGCTTGGTTTGGGCCGCAATATCAAAAGAATGGCCGCAAGGAGTTGGCCTGAGGCCTTCTTGACCACTGAAACATAACGGTAGAGATCTTTGGTGGTGTTAATATCCAAAAGACGGGCCAGTTGAACCACTGCGGAACCCTGTTCCGACGCAAGCCGCATCAAAGCAGTGGCGGTGCGAGCGGTCTGCCAAGGCAATTGCCTGAATTTTGCGGCACAAAATTGCTCGGCATGAATGCCTAAGAGGTAGCATCCCCCGTCCTTATCGGGGCCGACCACCATATTTTTTTTGTCCAGCCGCTTCAAAGCGGTAAGGATATGGTGTTTCTTTAGTTCCGGAGCATCGTTGCCCACGGCAATGATCTGTTGGTAGCCCAATGCAAAAAATCGCTCCAGGGCGTTGGTAAACTTTTCTCCAAAGGTAGCACCTACTTGGAGGGTTTCGTTGAGGTGTACCACATCCAAACCTGTTTTTTGGGCTGTTTTCAGGGTCTGTTCGGTAAGTGTATCAAACAACGATGCACCTTGCGCGATGGGTTTGTGCTCCATTTCGGCCTGCGCGGAACGTGCAAAAACGAGTACTAAAGTGTTATTTCCGGTGAATGCCCCCATAAATTTTACCTACCGTGAAATTACAAATAAATTACGGCCCGTCATATCGGTCGGTACGGAATCCGATTCTTTACTCGATAATCGAGATTTAAAAGGCTCCGACGCTTGCGTCGAAATCAATGTTAATTTTCGTTCTAATGCCTCGTGGCTTGCCCCGAGGTTGTTTACTTTGGACGGCAAAAATAATGAAGTACCGTCCCACTGCCTAAGTTGAACAGATTTCGGACAACTTGCCGTTGCTTCCGGGAACCTTGTAGATCGGTCGTTTGAATCGGGCGGAGTAAAGTGCCTGTAGGAGGGCTCGAAGATTGCTATCTTCCTAAAAACAACATATTACTAGAAAACATGGATTTGAAGAAACACGCTAAAAAACTACTAATAGGTGGGTTGGTAATACTGCCTATGGCCCTATACTTGTTAACCAGGACCGATTTAAATGGATTTTCCACCCTAGGAAGTATACTGATCGGTATTTCGATACTGTCCATCTTATTAGGGCTTTACCACTCCCAGAAACAATGAATTTTTTTGGGTTTTGATTGTCGAACAGCAATGTGCGTTGTCGCAAAGGAAGTCGCTTAACCGCGGGTTTTGAAGGAATGTCGGAAGGGTCTTTTGGGACCAAGTGCAAGGAGCGTTTGTAGCAAAAACCTGTATTAAAATTTTGAAAGTTTAACCCGGATTATGTATTAGAACTTCGTAATGAAGCTTTTAGCTGGGATAAAAGATGACATTTTATGAATGTAAGCATAGCCCCGAAACTTCGGGGCTACGGTTACATTTAAAAATGTAGCGCAGCACCATATTTTGAAGTAGCTGGAAGCTGTAATAGATTTTCTAATGCATAAGCGGGTTTAATCTTAAAAAACAATTATATGCGCCTAAAGTTAAGTACGTCTACCGTTTCAACACTCATATTATTTTTAGTCTTGGTAGGGCTTTACCTTGGTTATTTGGATGGTTCGGTTTAAACAACGCTTTAGTTAAAAACATATCGATTAGGGCAATTACAGCATCTCATTGTTTGTTGAATAAAAGTGAATCTTAAGTTGGTTTCAAATCTTCTTTACTAATAAGGTACCATTAGAAATGGTATTACAGGTTTTTATAACCGTTTCATCTATATAATTTCAGGAGTAGCACACCAACAATAAGAATTCATATCAGCTGACCGTGCTACTATTTGTAGTAGTTGTTGGGGATTTTGTCAATCACAGTGGTCAATCTTAGATACAAGAATGTTCTAGCATTTATAGTAGTCTAAACAACCGATAAAGGTTCTAATTTTTATGATTAGTAAACTGATTCAAGGTTAAGTCCTGTTGCAATATCCGAATCGATTTCATTTTCCCAATAATATTTCCTTTCGGTGCCTTTCCAAGCGTTTGATAAAATCGGAGGGATACATTTTCGTTTTTTTATAAAAGGCCTTTGAAAAGGATTCCGAACGGTTGAACCCGATTTCCTCTCCCAGGGCCTGTACGGTGAGTTTTCTCAGCCGCGCATCCGTTTTCAGTGCCTCGATCACATGATCGATACGCAGGTCGTTGATATAGTTGGAAAAGTTCTTTCCCTTGTCGTGGTTGATGATTTTGGAGAGGTAGTTGGAATTGGTCCCCATTTTTTTTGAGAGCGATGCCAGGCTTATTTTTTGGGACAGGAATCCGTTCCCGTTTTCGAACCGCAGCAGTTTTTCCCTTATGGGGAGCAGTACCGCTTCGGCGATACCGTGTATCCCGTCGGTAGGGACGGACTTTTGTGAGGCGCTCTTGCGCTGTGTTCGTGCCAGGAGTTCCTGAAAGCGTTTTTGGGCCAGCCGCCGTTTTCGAAAATAATGGATGGCCAGTAAAAGCAGTAGCGTTGCGATGCCGGTCGATAGGTACAGGTACCGTTGATAGGTAACGGTCCTGTTGCGCAATTGGGCTAGGGCATGTTCCTTTTTACGTTCGAGCTCGGGCATGTCGTATCCCGAGGACAAGTTGGCCTTTAAGTATTTGTAGCGGTTGTCCAATACGCTATCGAAGGATACATATCTGTCCATATAGTCCAGTTGCGCCCGATAGTCGCCCCTGTTTTCGTAATGTTCGGAAAGGAGTTTATAAACGTCCAACATTTCGGGAATGACGTACCCATTGGCATCCACAATGGAATCCATGATCTTTAGATCGGGTATCGCGGCTTCCTGATTGCCCAGGGCCAGATTGGATTTGGCGCGGTAGTAATAGTTCTGTACACTACTTTGTACCGCTACCTTTTCCAGGGTTTCCGTTAATATTGGAATGGCCTTTTGGTATGCGCCTTTGTAATACTGAAGGACGCCTTGGTTTGACCAAAACTTTGCATGACGGATAGTGTCGTTTCGCGACAGGCTTTCTTGTAGCCCCTCGTTTAGATAATACTGTGCGGAGTCCAAGACCCCGATCCTTAGATAATTATTAAAGAGATTAAAGAGGACCTGTGTTTTTTCAAAAGAGGGCGGATTCAGGGTATCCCTGAACCCTTCGTATATTTCTTTGTATAGCGCTATCGCCTTGTCCGATTCCCCAACGATTCCCCTTAAAGCGGCCATATCGTACTGATGATTATGCTGCCGTCTCAGATTACCACTTTGCAGAGCACTCTCATAGGCATTTAGAAGTTGTTCCAAAGCTTCCTCATACTGGTCTTTTTTGTACAATACCGTCGCTTTAACGGAATAACCGTAATCGGGAAACCTTTTATGGACCATGTCCTTTGTTAACCAAAGAATGGAATCCGCGTATTGGAATTGCATTTCCGGTGGGGAAACGTATACCATGTTCCTATAGGCCTCGGCCAGGGTGAGTGTATCCCCATCCTTTTTGGCCTTTGCCATAAAGGCGTTTACATAGGGCGACACCCTAAGACTGTCCCGCTTTATCGGCGCGATGATATCCGCCAGCTCTTGATAGGACACGCGCAAAAGGGAATCCGGTATTTGGGCAGTGTTTTCTTGTTGGGCCTGTACGCCAAAAATGGGCGATAACAGTATGGGGATTAGTGCCCCCAGCACTTTAAGCTTTTTAAAAAATATCATAACAACGAACAAACAAATTGTGTTGACATATTAAGTGCTCATGCCACCTATTGGGCAAACTATTTCATTTAAATGAAACAAAGATAGGGCTCGAATGCAGCGTTATCTTGAGATAAAACTACATTAAGTGGGATAAGCTGTTTTATAGGTTTATTTTATTAAAACAAACCGAACACGCCTCCAAATAGGTAAACCTTACCGTTGAACACATGAAAATACGCACCGAAATTTATAAATATCGACAATAATCGTTTGTAAGAACCTTCAATAATGTAGAATTTACCGGAATAAAACAGATTACGCTACCATCGTTAAATTTCATCTATTTTGAACTCTATTAGAAATATAGAACGCTTACAAAGGCTTCATAAACTTATTCAACAAGAAGTTACCGGTCCGCCCGCAACTTTGGCCACTCGATTGCATATTAGCGAACGTTTGGTGTATAATTTAGTGGATCAGTTAAAAGATTTGAGAGCGACCATTCGGTACGACCGAAGCCGTAAAACCTATTACTATGTCGATTATTTTCAGTTTGAGGTTCGTATTTCGGTCTCTGTCCAGAACCATAAGATGGAAAACTAAGTTTTGATAGTACTGCTAAAAATAATATTGTCCCTAGTACTCCATAGTGCAAGCCAATGCTGTCGATTTGGTGTTGATATTGGTGCGATGGGCAAAGGAGTTTTACTGGCTTTAGTAATCGTTTGGGCTTACCAAATTATCACTATCATCGGAAGATATACCGCCCAGGCTAGAAAGCAGCTGTTATAACGCGACTTTATTGCATATAGTGGACAATCAGAAAGGACGAATCAACCGATACTTGATGAAACTAAGATGAAGAGCAATTTGTCCGGCGTATTCACATTTAACATACTGCTTGGGCAATAATTTCCTTAATTTTAACCACCAACAGCACAAGCAACATACATGCTACAACAAGGCACATCGGTGGGTTTGGTCCTTTCTGGCGGAGGGGTTCGGGGGATGGCCCATATTGGGGTACTTCGTGCCCTGGAACAACATGGCATTGAAGCAAAAACCGTTTCCGGAAGTAGTGTCGGTGCGCTGGTGGCGGCCCTATATGCCAATGGAAACCCCATTTCCGAAATGCTGTCCTTTTTTAAGGAAACCCCCTTGTTTAAATACAACTACTTTACCATTTTAAAACCGGGGCTTGTAGATACCGAACGGTATGTTGATATTTTTAAGGGCTTTTTCCCGGAAGATAGTTTTGGGGCGCTACAGCGTGAGCTGCATGTGGTGGCTACGAATTTGCAGAAGGGCGAAGAGGCTTTTTTTTCGGAAGGGAGGCTTATTCGCCCCTTACTGGCATCAGCGGCCTTGCCGCCGGTATTCAGTCCGGTCGAAATCGACAATTGTCTGTATGCCGATGGCGGTATTATGAACAACTTTCCGTTGGAACCCATATTGGGAAAGACCGATTTTATGATCGGTAGCAACGTATCCGTTGTTAAAAAAGTGGACAAGCGGAGCATTCGTTCCTCGTTACAACTGGCCAACCGTACTACCGCTTTAATGATTTATGCGATCAACCGCCAAAAAATTCACCAATGCGATATGATTTTTGAAGCAATGGAACTCGAAAAAATCGGGGTGCTGGACAAAAAGGGTATCGAAAAGGCCTATGTGATCGGTTACGACCATGCAGCTAGGCAGTTAGAAAAATATCTTTCCAAGGAATAACAAAGGGCAATACCGCACACCAAATGATAAAAAAGAGCCCCATTCCATTGGGGTAGGGTTGTTTGTGTAGGATTGCGGGCAGTATGACAAAAAGTACCCAAGAGCCTTTATACAACAGTTGAAACAACAGTACCAAAGCCATCTTTTTGGGATACCAGAGCCCTACAATGGACAATATAAAGATGGCGCCCCAAAGGCTTCCGACCAACCGAATGACCTCGGAATACGGATACGCATTTTCAAATACCGTTAGGGCAGCCTTTTGGGGGTAGAATAGGGAGGTAATACTGATCCACCCCGCCACAAGAATATTGGCGATATACACGATTTTTAATACAATCATTTTTCTACGATTTCTTTGTTTTAAACATGACTTTAGGGAGTGTTTTCTGGAATTCTATTTTTATTCAAAACTAGGGCCCGTCTATCATAAACCATTTACCCTATGGTAAATTAGAGTTTTGATGGCCTTTGCGAGCTATTGTCGAGAGGAAGCTGCCGGAATGTTGAAAAAGGACCGCTTCGCTAAAGGAGGAAAGACCGCTTCGCTGAAGGAGGAAAGATATGGTATGGGTGGTATCAGGAAAACTAACAATGGGGGACACTAATGTCACGCTGAGCTTGCCCGCACCGAGCGAAGACGAGGTGTCGAAGCGCTTCGGTTTATGCCGATCGGTTTTTTGTTGGGTTAGGGTGTTTGGTGTTCCTAGGTTCTCGACTGCGCTCGAAGTGACAGTTGAAAAAGGAACCGCTTCGCTGAAGGAGGAAAGACCCCTCTGCTGAAGGAAAAAGATATGGTAAGGGTGGCATCAGGCAAACTGACAATAAGGAACACCAATGTCACGCTGAGCTTGCCCGCACCGAGCGAAGACGAGGTGTCGCAGCGCTTCGGTTTATGCCGATCGGTCTTTTGTCGGGTTAGGGTGTTTGGTGTTCCTAGGTTCTCGACTGTGCTCGAAGTGACAGTGTATTGTTAAGGTTTATGGGTTTAGCAAAAGTCCACTGATTGTTGTCCGGTCGATACCTTTTTTGAACGGGTCCTCGACAAGCTCGGCCTGACAGCTTGTTTTTCATTTGACAAACGTAAAAAGGAACAAAATTATCCCGCTATTCACCAGTTTTGCCTAGCGAAACTGAATCATCGAAAAAGATCAGTTTGGGTTTCGGGACAGGTTCTTTCGGATACGGCTTAGCGACTGTTGCGTTATGCCCAAGTAAGAGGCGAGGTGTTTTAAAGGTACCCGCTGTAGCAGTTGGGGTCGGTTCTTCAATAACGACCGATACCGGTTTTCGGCGGTTTCGTTTTGAAGGTCTTCCAGAATGTTTTCGGTGAAAAATTGCACTTCTTGGGTGACTTTGGCGGCCAACTCATTCCAGATCCCTAATTGCAGTAGGGCTTTGTGGTCCTCGTATCGAATTTCCCAGACTAAGCTGTCTTCCAAAGCCTCTATATTTTCGCGAGCGGGTTCCCGTTGGTTGAAACTGCGCTGTGAGGTAAACATATAGGGCGCTTCCGTAAAAAACTTGGTAACGGTTTCCCCATCTTTCCAAATGAAGAAACGTAAGAGACCGCTTTCTAAAAAACGCAAGTGATTGCAAACGGAGCCTTCCTCCAAAAGTAAGGTCCCTTTTGGAACATTTTTTTGGGAAAAGTGCACATGAATACCTTCCCATGCGTCATCGGAAAGGGATACATATTGTTTTATATAGGTTTTAAGTGCTTCCAGGATGTACTCTTAATTAATACCATTTCAAACTTATAAATGGTATAATTCAATTGTTATCGACCATTACCGTAGCGTTGCATTCCAATAGCCTATTGGGTCGAGCACCGTCAATATCGAACTTGATCGTGCAACCATCCGTGTATTCATTACCCGTTGGCGCAATCCATCGTCCATTTCATCGGTACACGTAATATAGACCCTAAAAAATCCTTTGCAAATCCATCGATGTCTTTATGGCAATACCTTCAAGGAAAGGTCGCTATCCTTGTTTTAAAAGCGAAGCGGTCTTTTTTGCGATCGCTATACATCGTCATAGTCCACTTTTAGCGTGGGTGTCGTAGCATGGGCCTGACATGTAAGGATAAAGCCGTCCGCAATTTCGGCATCGGTCAAAATCTGGTTTTTTACCATTTCGGCCTTTCCTTCGGTTACTTTGGCGATACAACTACTGCAAACACCTCCTTGGCAGGAGTAGGGGGCATCAATGTTTTCCTTAAGGACCGCATCGAGCACCAGCATTTTTTGATCCATGGTGAACGAAAACGTCTCGTCGTCTACCACCACTTCAATAGCAGTTTCCCCTTCCGATGCTGCCGGTGGTGTTGGCACTGTTTCCGTTGCGGCAGTGAACAATTCAAAATGAACGATTTCTTGGGGAGTCCCGTTATCGGAAAGCCCCTTTTCTACCACTTTGATCATTTCCTCCGGTCCACAAAGGTAAAACGCATCAAAAGCAAGTCCGTTATGCTTGTTCTTTAGCACATAGTTTACGGTGCTATCGTCTATTCTTCCAAAAAGACTGTCCTCTTCCCGGGTACGGCTATGGATAAAGTGGGTATGGAATCGATCGGGATAGGTTGCTTGGAGCGCCGCGATTTCCGAGGCGAACATCGTTTCTTCCACCGACTGGTTTCCGTACGTTAGCACAAAAGTACTTTCGGGGTGTTTTTCCAAAACCGTCCTGGCAATGCTCATAATGGGGGTAATACCACTTCCCGCGGCAAATGCCGCAATCGTTTTGGCCGTTTCGGTGGGTTCAAAAACGAACCGTCCTTCGGGGGGCATAACCTCTAGCATGTCACCTTCCTTCAACTCCGAATTGGCGTAAGAAGAAAAGGCACCGCCCTCCACTTTTTTCACTCCGATGGTAATCTGTTCTGCGGTAGGGGCCGAACTGATGGAGTATGCCCGTCGGATGTCCTCTCCCTGCAACGTTTTCTTTAAGGTGATGTATTGGCCTGCGCTAAAAGAAAATGTACTTTTTAACGCTTCTGGGATGTCGAAACTAATAGCGACCGCTTTAGGGGTGAGTCGCTTGATCTGTGAAACGCGCAAAGTATGAAAGTTGGCCATCTGAAAATTTTTGTTTGCAAAATTAAGCATTGAAAGCACCATTTGAAAACCGCGGGTTCAAAAAACACCGAAACCAGATGAAAAGAAGATGGTCGATCGGGACAAGTTCAAGCTCAAGAGTCAAATTCAAGCCTCTTAATACTAACTACTCTGTACTAACTACTTTTTTTAAAAAAGACCGCTACGCTGAAAGAAAAAGGATAAAAGACAAGTTCAAGTACAAATGCAAACTCAAATCCAAATTCAAATCCAAACGTTGCCACTACATACTTTTTACGCATTACCGGCAACTGCAGTTAAGAATTGTTTATTGCTAATTGGTCATTGTTCAATGAAAAAAGACCGCTACGCTGAAAGAATAAAGACAAGTGTAAGTATCAAGTTCCAGTTCCAGTTCAAACACAAACACAAATTCAAATTCAAGCTCAATTTCAGGCCAATTACTTTTTACTCATCACCAATTATTTTTTCATTGCTAATTGCTAATTGCTAATTGCTAATTGCTAATTGCTAATTGCTAATTGTTCATTGTTCATTGAAAAAAGACCGTTACACTGAAAGAACAAAGACAAAAGACAAGTTCAAGCGCAAGTGACAAGTGCAAGCTCAAAGCCACATTCAAACTCAAATATCAAACACAAAAACAAGCTCAAGCCTCTTAATACTTACTACTTTGTACTTACTACTTTTTTAAAAAAAGACCGTTTCGCTGAAAGAAAAAAGAGAACAGAAAAAAGAGAATAGAAAAGGAAAGAAACACAAGTTTAAAACAATACTTTTCACTAACCACTAACCACTAACCACTAACCACTAACCACTAACCACTAACCACTAACCACTAACCACTAACCACTAACCACTAACCACTAACCA